>NZ_JBNASF010000005.1:0-75956 GCF_049720995.1 Methanothermobacter sp. | reverse complement strand
GATAATAAATCTATAAGAAAAACTCATATATATATTACGGTGCTATGTTAATGTATTAATCACATAAAAGGAGGCCTTTAAACATCACTCAGCTCGCCTCCGAGGTAATAGTAGCAAATAAGGAAAGATGGAGGGGGAAACAGGAGATTTCAATGAATTATTGGATGCTTAACACTATTAAAGAATCCATTTGCATGATGCTGTATTTAAGTTGGTATGACCTCCAAAATCAGATATGCCCATTACAAGTGTGGTGACGATTGGCTGCTTTAGCGTTCTTCACGATATTGATGGAGGTTGCCATGAAAAATGGATATGATAGTCAGTACACACACCGAAATGTCGAGTAACCAGGATCTCACCTCCAGGACACCATCCAGTATTGTTCTCATCATTATGAAGATGACGGCTATAATGCTTGGGGATATTTCAAGTTTATGGGATGATTCATAGAAATACATATACTGCAGCAATTATGCTAAGAGTAGCCATAAATATGGTGAATGATTGGGGCTTCTTATTTTTCATTGTCATCATCTTTAGTAGAGTTGAGGATTATTTTCCCCAGTATCCATCATATATATCTCTGAGACCTTTTTTTATGAGGTAAGAACATGTGAACAGGTCGCCTGCAGTGTTTAAATGTCATTCCTGCCTTTAAGAGTGTTATACAAGGTTCCGATACCACTGATAATCTCCATGCAACCCTCTCTGATTTTGCCACAATCTGGTTTGGGATTTCTGTCTACTTTATATGTGCTTCCATCCATGCCCATATATGGGGTATCCTTTCCCGTCCAATTTATATGTGACTTCATACTTGTAGAATGTTATTACTCTATTTCCATGTCTTTCGCTCTATTTTCTGATAAGGCGTTTTTTGATTATCTTGTAGCCTTTACCTCGATACCTTTTTGATACAGAAATACTCAGACACATCATTTTCAGATAATATGTGCTCCTTCCATACCTCACACCCACTGCAGAGGCACTCTTCATGTGGATCTATATCCCTGCAAATGGCCCTTCCTGTGGAACAGTAGACCCCTGGAACCCTGTCTGTGTCCATGCGCATGGCGCTGTCAAGGTCCTGCTGGGTTATGAGTAGCATTATCTTCTTCTTATCCCTCACGCACCGACTTTCCCTCTGGACGGGACACTCAAGACAGAGGCACCTTCTGATGTTCTCCATGCTGAAGTCAACCTGCATGTCATCACCACAGTGGATATATGTACCTGCAGGTACTTCACATTTGCCACATGAAAAGAAAAATTTTAATTAATAATCATTATAAATTGAAGTTTTTTTTAGAAAATAGCCGCTATTTAAAGCTTTTATCTTGTAACATTTAGAAACTGATATTAATGTAGATGACCTATTTAATATTAGTGGAATCTGTGTACCCTTCTAAGGGCAGGCAGTTCTACCGAAGGTGATCTAATGGCTGAGTTGTACGAAAAAATGGTAAAAGAGGCCATGATGGCCCAGAAAGCCGATGTGGATACCATAAAAAAGAAAAGGGGAAAAGAGTTTAAAATAAGGGATACGAAGGCCTACCTGGACGTTGTGCAGGAAATGAAGGCTGTAGGAGACCAGAGCGAGGCGGTGATAAACCTGCACAAAAACTCAGTGAAGGCCCACTATGAAATACTGGACAGCCTTACAGACACCATAAGACCAGAGGACGACCCCTTCGTCGAACACTACCAGACACCTGTGGTCCTCGAGATACTGAGGGACGAGGACAGCGACTTTGAGAAGAGCCTTGAGGCATTCATAGATGCAATAGGAAGGGCAGAGGCCCTCATAGGAAGGGAGGCAATAAGAAGGTACGGAGGATTCTATGGCCCAACATGTGTGGTTGACTTCGCCCTCATGCCCGGCAGCACAAGCAACGTGGTGAACAGGATCCTCAGGGAGACAGAAATACCTGAAATGCACAAGCAGGCGATCCTCTCAGCAAAATCATGGGGTATGAACACCTCCTATGGTATCGGAGAGGTATTCGCAAATAAAATTGAAAACGGGGCAACCGCTGCAGAGGCAGCAGAGAAGGAAATAGAGATGGTGAAATACATCTACCAGGAACCTGTTGAAGCCCAGGCAAAGCTCATGGACGATCATGGTCATGAATCCTTTGATGTAAGGGAGTACATGTCCCGCTACAGGAAGGAGATGGAAGGAACTGTTAAGGCCGCAATTGATGACGGCGTACACTACGGCAACATACTCACGGTACCTGCATACTGCGTTGGTGACATATCACACCACATAGCCCAGTCCACCTACAACATGTGCAAGGATGATGTGGTCATGGCCATAATCGAGGCAACCACCGATGTCATGGAGAGCACCCTCAACAGCGCAGTATCATCATTTAAGAGTGAATATGATGTGCTGAGCCTTGCAACGGGATCATCAGCATGCGCCGTTGAGTACATACTTGAACTTGACGGTTTCAATGCCATAGGAGTCGTTGACCTTCTCACAAAGAGGTTCCACAACTATGTCCAGCTCTACCCAACAAGGGGTGCTGCAGCTGAACTCCACAACAGTGACTTCATGGACATGATATACCGTGGATGGACACACCTGGATAGGGCAAGGAGAATGCTTAACGGAGCAGAGGGTCCGCTTGAACCCATGGTCGGTGACTACAAGGTTGACCTCTCACCGATACACGAAAACGAGGTTATAATGAACCCCCAGCGCTACACATACCCTGCCTGCGCAATAACAGTGAGGTTCTCAGCCCTGATGAGACTTGCTGACTATCCATGTCTCCTCACAAGTGAACCGGTCACAGCAACCCTGATGACCAACATAATTGCACTCCACAAGGAGAGTGCAGCATCACCGGCAAGGACATGCAAGAACTGCGCAGCAGCAGCTCTCGTGGACTTCAGACACAACCACTGCCAGTGGAGAGAAGCTGTATAGCTTCCACAATCAATTTTTCTGGTGATTATATGAAATGCTATGTCTGCGCGGAGCAGGGAAAGGATACCGATGCTGTTGCAATATGCATAGTCTGCGGTATGGGTCTCTGCACCGAGCACGCAATAAGGGAGGAGATTGAGATCTGGAGTGGAGGTTATCCCTTCCCCTCAGAGAAGGTTAAGGGGACGCTGCCAAGGATACTCTGCCCCTACTGCTACAATGTCATGAAGGAGGATTAAGATGGTATCCCTCACAAAGAGGTGTATCGCCGAGTTTATAGGAACATTCTTCCTGGTGTTCTTCGGTGCCGGCTCAGCTGCCATAACACTGATGATAGCATCTGGCGGTACAGCCCCAAATAGCTTCAACATAGGCATAGGGCTCCTGGGGGGCCTGGGGGACTGGGTTGCAATAGGTCTCGCATTCGGTTTTGCAATAGCGGCGAGCATATACGCGCTTGGAAACGTGTCGGGCTGCCATATAAACCCCGCAGTAACCATAGGCCTCTGGTCTGTTAAGAAGTTTCCTGGACGCGACGTTATACCCTACATCATCGCACAGCTCCTGGGGGCTGCCTTCGCAAGCTTCATATTCCTGCAGTGTGCAGGTATAACTGCAGCCACCATCGGGGGACTTGGAGCCACAGCTCCCTTCCCGGGGATCGGCTACTGGCAGGCCATGCTTGCAGAGACAGTGGGCACATTCCTTCTGATGCTCACCATCATGGGCGTAGCAGTGGATGAAAGGGCTCCAAAGGGCTTTGCAGGAATCATAATCGGCCTTACAGTTGCAGGTATAATCACAACAATAGGTAACATAAGTGGAAGCTCACTGAACCCTGCACGTACCTTCGGCCCATACCTCAATGACATGATCTTCGCGGGCACCAACCTCTGGAAATACTTCCCCATATATGTCATAGGGCCCATTGTGGGAGCGGTGCTTGCAGCACTCACCTACCAGTATCTCACATCGGAATAACCCACCTTTATTTTTCGGAGATAAATATCATAGACTCATCAGGTCGTATCGTAAGTTAGGGAAGGCCTTTTACTGAAGGTTAATTTCCTTTAAATTTAAAGTCCCGGCCCTTAGGAGTCCTATGCCTCTTTTTTTACTACTGGTTCTTAGGAGGGTTTTCAGTTGAGGCGCGTTGATTAGGAAGAGTGTTGTCAGTAATCCGATGGCTACATACCAGTTTAAGGTGTTTAATGCTGGTTGAAGTACCAGTATGATGTAGAGGAAGAGTGCTGTGAGGACCGTCTCAACAAAAACTTTAAGCTGCCATTTATTGTGTCGATTTGAAGTTCTATAACCATAGAGGAGAGCATGGTAAGCATCACGAGAAAAACCATGAACTCTGAGGATCCATGGACATCAAACACATAAAGGAATGAAATTACCATAAAAACCGTGAATATGTCTGAAAATCTCCTTTCATCAAGAAATTATAAAAAACTCCTGAATAAGGAGGAATGGCGGTACTTTAATACCACCCACAAGATCATAACGCCCTTCTGCAGGTTCAAAGATGAGATGGAGGCATCCATTGCCCCCAGGGACCCCCATTCACTGTCCCGGCAAACCATGTAATAAACCTTCCACCAGTTAAAATCCTCACCATGCAATTTACCCTTCATCTTCAACCGATACGTTCAGTTTTTACTTTCTGTTTTCATCTTAGATGTTTAAGATATGTTCCATCTTTGCTTACTGTATTTTAATGATGCTTTTTTCTCAATCTTTTGAATCAGTTACGGCTTGGTTATGGTTAACACTGTAAATGAGATAGCGGTGGCGGTTACTGTAAGCGCGACGCATATGGTCCCCACAACATTTCGTTGATGGGTGTTTTTGTGAGGATGGCATTTGTCAAAGCTGTGAGGTTGAATCCCAGTGTGAACAGGGAGCTGATCAGCAGTGTCCAGTAAAGCCATCATCATAGCGTCCACCAGGGTCTCTGATAACCCCCATCAAACCAGTCGTGGACAGTATAGCAATGACATCTAAAAATGAGAATATAGCTGCTGAATCAATAGGGTTTCCTGGGACAGTATAGAAGAATGTGGTCAGCTACCCCTGCAGCCGCCCTGATAGAACTATAGCCGCAGTTAGCAAAAACCACCAGTAGCGTTAATATAAACATTTCATATTTCATAGCTTTTCTCCTCTTTTAAAAAATAATTGGTTACTGTTGTATTAACTAGTGAATGTTGGAGTGTTTTGTGTTCCATGTGTTTGATGTTATCAGCTGTTTATTTTCTCAATGTAGACGACTTTTATCATGGGGAGTTCTTTATTTTTGAGTTCAGGCGTGGTTGTGTCCTCTGCAGGGTAAAAGTATTCACCATATGCTTTTATATGGTCCCCCATTTTTATTGGGGTTGTTCCGGCGTAGCTTAGGAGTATGTAGTCTGGTGTGGTGTTGATCTTGAGGGCAATGAAGGTTTCCTGCGGTTTGACACCGTATGATTCCCCCTTTTTATACACTGTTCCCTCAACCCAGACATTCTGACCGTTGAGGGCGTATGGATTCTCCCTTGAAGTGGAAAGGTCAAGTGCACGGCACTCCTCCTTATATTTCACGGCTTCAGCGCCTGTTAAGGGTTTAGCGAGATCATCCCCACTGGATGGAAGTGGAATACCTGCTATAAGAAGCTCACTCACCCCGTAACCCACAAAAAAGCCAGCAAGCAGACCAAGAATCAGAAAATGCCTTCTATCCATACTTTTCACCTCTTAATGGCTATGACTCTTAGTTCATAGTGCGGATCATAGACTCTGTACCAGCCCCATACTTCTCTGTAAAGTGGAAAAGTTCCAAATATTGTATGTATGCCTCCTACAACCTCTTCTTGCCACCCACAGACCCACCGATATTCTACACGCACGTATACTTTCCTGTATTCCGTGTAGCTTGTGTGATATCTTCCTTTCATGTTTTCAATTTCTTCTGGCGATGGTTCTTCTGTGGCATTTTCTGATAGGCTATCTCCTGTCCGCTGATGTGCTGTTTCCAGTTATAAGTAGTGCTATACCACTGTATTCATCTTTAAATTCTTCAAGCGGTCTTGATATCATTCCCGAGGCTGGGGTCTGCCAGTGAAACTGTCTTATTATCCACATCTCTTATGGCACTGTAATGACCTTCCATGTAGACTATCATCCCAGGTTTCAGGTTTTCTACAGAAACCCTCTTTGCGACTGCATTCACGCCTTTGGCATTTGCTGCTTTGATGAGTACCTCCATTGTTGTTCCGTCTTCTGTGGTGCCGGTGAGGTCTGCGAGTTCGTCTTCTGTTGTGTTTATTCCAAGGTTTGGAGTAGTGTGGCGAGTGCTGCCGGTCCGCAGGTGTAGTTCCTGGTCTGCAGGACCACGCCGGTGGTATCGGCTGTGATGTTATCGTCTATAGTGAACTCTGCTGGATCCGTGAAGTTCTCTTCCAAGTTATCTGCTGTGGATAAGTCCATGGGATTCGTGGAGTTACTGCTGTTATCCCGTGGGGTTTGTGCGGCCGCAGCAGCGTTAAAAGATACTGCGAGTGTTAAGAGGATCAGCAAACCCCAAAGACACGACTTTCTCATCCACTATTCACCACCTATCAGGTTGATAATAAATCTATAAGAAAAACTCATATATATATTACGGTGCTATGTTAATGTATTAACCACATGAAGGATCTTTCAGCATCACTCACATGGACTCTGTGATAATCAGCAATATGGATATTAAACCTCCCAGAGAATCCCCCGTGACCATGCTGCCCCTTGAAGTACTGGACTGTTATAGATATTTTCAGTGTCCTTTCCGTGGATTTGATGTTATTGGCTCTTCTTCTCCATGTAAAAGACCGGTGGCTGGGCGTCTCAATTTATTCTGAGCCTTAGGGATGTTTTTACTGAAATCAGAAAATAAGGTGTATGTCCTCTGGAGATTCAGGTCATGGTAATTAACCGAATTATTATCCTGGAGACATGATTTCTATAACCTAAAGGTTCCTTTTCATGGCTGCAAGCTGTTCCTTTCTTCCCTTAAGGCGTGTTGAGAGAATGAAGAGTGTGAATGCAACTGCGACCAGGAAGAGGAATGATGCTCTGTAACCTGTTATCTCGCTCCCAATGGATGATATAATTCCTCCAATGAGCGCTCCACCAACAAGCTGCCCGCCACTTGATAATATGTTTATGAGGGCCTTTCCGGATGCCCGGTGTCTTGGAGGAGTCTCAGAGAGCATTATGTAGCGCAGAGGCGACCCTATCACACTTATAATACCCAGACCCATTAGCACCTCTGCAAGTATGAAAAGTAGGGCCTTTGAGGAGATTAAAGGCATTAAAAGATATCCAGTCATCAGCATTAAACTTCCGGCGACCATGATACTTCTTGATCCAAATTTATCCAGGAGAAAACCAACAATAGGCGATGAAAGGCCCACCGTCGCTAGGAAGGGGATGAGACTGAAACTGGCCAGTGATTCGGAAAGGGAAAGATCAACAAGTGCATAGCCAGGTATGAATACAACTGCTGACTGGGCCAGGCCATTCAGTACTGCAATTGCAGATGCGATTCTCACCTCCCTCTCTCTAAATAGATGAACTGCAATGATAGGATCATCTGAGGAATTCTCGACGCGCCAGAGGAGGGGTGCCATTAAAGCCGCCGACAATATCGGGACTGAAACAGAAGGTCTAATAAGGCTTCTGACTATATCTGACTCATTGATCTGATTTATCCCGAAGGCAAAGAAAGTAAAAAGGAGTGCCATTATGATGAGTCCATCTCTATCAAACCCTTTTTTATAATCACTGGATTTCTTGGAGAGTATGAAAAACCCTGAAATGATTAGGATGACAGCTAATGGAATGTTAATTAAGAAAATCCATTTCCAGTTATAGGGTATTAAGAAACCGGCCACTATAGGCCCTGTTATTGATGCAATACTGAAGATAGACCCTATGGCACCAAGGGCCTTCCCGCGGCTTTCAGGGGGAAATGTGTCCCCTATGAATGCGCTTGCAATGGGGAGGATACCACCGCTGCCAAGCCCCTGAACAGATCTTCCAAGTATAAGGAATTGATAGGATGGTGAAAGGTCCATTATAATTGATCCTGCTGCAAAGAGGAGTATATCCAGTATGTAAATATTTCTGCGCCCGTACCTGTCGGAGAGCTTTGCCATGAGGGGTGTTCCAATCATGAAGAAGAGCACGTAGGAGGAAAAAAGCCAGGAGGCCAGACGTGGTGTCACGTCAAACGATCTCTCTATCACATGGAGCAGGGGTCCAATAACACCCCTGTCGAATGCACCCATGGAGATTCCAATAAAGAAAAGCAGTAGCATGACATTTCTATTTCCCCTTTCCATGTGAACTAATTCTAGGGATTTTTATAAAAGCTTTCCCATGACAGTCTCTAATAGGAAAGATAAAATTACCGAATGGTCTCTACCGTGTAGGGATCTCTCATTAGAGGTTCCTTTTCATGGCTGCAAGCTGTTCCTTTCTCCCCTTGAGGCGCATTGATAGGAGGAAGATTGCTATGGCCACAAATACAAGGAGGAGGAATGAGTACCTGTAACCACCAGTTCCGCCAATGGATGCCACAACACCCCCGATCATGGCGCCCCCCACCAGCTGACCGGCACTTGAAAGTATATTCAGGAGGGCCTGACCGGAGGCCCTGTGTTCAGGGGGAGCCTCAGAAAGCATTATGTACCTTAGGGGGGCCCCTATAACTGTTATGAGGCCAAGGCCCATGAGAACCTCTGCCAGTATGAAGATTCCCAGGGCTGATGATAGAAGGGCCATCATCAGGCACCCTGTTATAAGTATGAGGCTACCTGAGACCATCACGGTCCTTGATCCCACCCTGTCAAGCAGGAAACCAATAACCGGTGCCCCAAGGGCCATTGTCATAACAAATGGAAGTAGACTGAAACTGGCCATGGATTCTGATAATGAAAGGGCCAGAAGGGCGTAGCTTGGTATGAAGACGATGGCCGACTGTGAAAGACCATTACCTGCGGATATTGCAGTTGCAATCCTGACCTCCCTCTCCCTCAGGAGGTCAACCTGTATTATAGGGTCACCAGCGCTGTTTTCAACACGCCAGAGGACGGGCAGAAGTGCAATGGCGATTAAAAGGGGAATTGAAACGATTGGTCTTGTCATACTCCCGGGGATATCTGCTGTATCAAGCTGGTTTATGCCAATGGCCAGTGATGTGACAAGGACGGCCAGTATGATGGTCCCCAGGACATCAAAACCACCTTCATCATCCTTCACTGTAACGGGGAGTATGAAGAATCCTGCTATAGCAATGATGGCTGCTAACGGGATGTTGATTAGGAATAACCACTCCCATCCATAGGGGAGTATGAAACCTGCAAGCACAGGACCGGCTATTGATGAGAAACCGAATACTGATCCTATGATACCGAGTGCGCTGCCGCGGCTTTCAGGGGGAAATGTGTCCCCTATGAATGCACTTGCAACGGGGAAGATACCCCCTGCACCGAATCCCTGAAGGGATCTTCCAAGGATGAGAAGGGGATATGATGGTGATAGTGCTGTTATGGCAGATCCAGCCGCAAACAGGGTTATGTCAAGGATGTAGATGGTTCTACGGCCGTACCTGTCTGAGAGCTTTGCCATGACAGGTGTTCCTATCATGAAGAAAAGTATGTATGATGCAAACATCCAGGATGCAAGGCGGGGATCCACATGGAATGATTTTTCAATTGCAGGAAGCGCCGGGCCGATTATGCCTATATCAAGCGCTCCCATGAAGACTCCAGCAAAGAGAAGCACCAGTATTATGTTCCTGCTTTTTTTGTCCATGTGAAATATTCTGTGTTCAACTGATAAATCTTTTATCAATTTCAACGGGAAAAGAAAGTTTAGAATTCTGTGGTTTTATGGGATTTGTGAGGTTCTGTGGTTTAGGATTTGTGAAAAGGGAAGAATGAAGTTGTCGGGGTTTTGGTGATTTATAGGATTTGTGAAAAAGAAAAAAGGGTCCTGGAATTTCACTGGTTTATGAGTTTAAGTCCAGTGATCTCCGCTGTATTGGTGTCCAGTGCACGCAGGTCCTCAGGGCTGAATTTCCTTATGTCGTCGTGGCCTGCAAGCTGTGCCAGCATCTTGGCCTCCTCGGTCATGGACTTTATGTAGTTGGCAACCCTTCTGGCAGCAAGGTCCACGTCCATCCTTTTCCTGAGGACAGGGTCCTGTGTTGCCACACCAACAGGGCACTTACCTGTGTAGCACATGCGGCAGGCACGGCATCCCATGGCGATCATTGCACCTGTACCGATGTACACAGCATCCGCACCCATTGCCATGGCCTTGGCAACGTCGGCACCGCTCCTGATACCACCGGTTATGATGAGGTCAACCTCATCCTTGAGTCCGATGTCATTGAGACCGTTAACTGCCTGTACAAGGGCGGCGAGGGTTGGAACACCTGTATGCTCTATAACAACCTCAGGCGCCGCACCTGTTCCACCCTCCATTCCATCAACTGATATCACATCTGCCCCGGCCTCGGCGGCGATCTGGACGTCCTCATAGACCCTTCCGGGTCCAAGTTTGACAACAATCGGCACCCTCCAGTCTGTGACCTCCCTGAGGAGTTCTATGTGCTTTGCAAGGTCGCCCTCCCTTGTGGCGTCAAGGAAACGAGCAGGGCTGAGAGCGTCTGTTCCTTCGGGTATTCCACGGATCTCTGCAACCTCAGGGCTTACCTTCTCTGCCAGGAGGTGTCCTCCCATACCAGGCTTTGCACCCTGCCCTATCTTGACCTCTATTGCATCTGCCACGTTGAGGTAGTCTGAGGATACACCGAATCTACCACTTGAGTACTGGACCATGAGGTTATCTGCCAGTTCCCTCTCCTCGGGGAGCATTCCACCCTCACCGGTGTTTGCGCAGGATCCCACGAGGGATGTACCCTTGGCCATGGCCAGTTTGCTCTCCTTGCTGAGGGCACCGAAGGACATACCCGCGATGAGTACAGGGGTCTGGAGGACCAGTGGTTCCTCTGCAAATCTGTCACCAAGCACCACGCTGGTGTTGCAGGGCTCCCTGTACTTGTCAACAGGGGGAATTGATGCCTGGGCAGGGAGTATTATAATATCGTCAAAGTTTGGCAGCCTCCTCTCTGTACCGAATCCCCTGAGGACATATTTACCTGCCTTGGATGTGTACCTGATATCTGCAATTGTCCTTGGGTCCCATATGCTTCCTGCGCCCGTTGGCAGGAGAACAGGGCATGCTGCAAGACATGATCCGCACATTATACACTTGGTCTTATCTATCTCGGCATGGTCCTCAACAATCTCTATTGCGTCTGTGGGACAGACGATTTCGCAGGTACCACAGAATACACACAGTCCCTGTGTTGCTGCTGCAAGGTCTGATGATGGTGATGATGGCGTTATGGATGATGTGGTGGGTTTTTTGATTTCAAAGCCCCTCTGGATGTCGTTGACGTACTCCATAACATCAAGGGCCTCCAGGCAGCCCTGTTCACAGGCAGCCACACATGCAGGTGTATCACCCGGGCTTTCCATGCACTGCTGGTCACACTTAACCATCCCATCATCTGTGTATGTTATTGCACCTATTGGGCACATGAGCATGCAGAGTTTGCAGCCCACACATGACTCCTGGTCGATCTTCACTGCACCGTTTTCCCTCTGGATGGCATCCCTGAAGCATCCCCGTGCACATGACGGGTCAACACACTGCTGGCATACGATTGCATGGTATCCCGTGTCCATCTTGTTGAGGAATATGGCACTTCTTCCAAGGACCTCCTCACAGGCCTCCACGCACTTGTTACACCCATCACATTTTTCAGGTTCTGTTAAGAGTATCTGCACCATTTAAACCACCTAACCGTAGAATGGACGTATCTCCTTGCGCTGTATTTTTTTGAATTCCTCTGGAGAGGCGTCTATTGAGTATCTGCTGAAGAGTGATGATAGTTTGTTCAGATCATCCCTTTCAGGTTCCAGGACCTTTGCATTGGTTCCGGTTTCGAAGTCTCCAGCAACGTATATGTTGCCGCCAATTATCCAGTCACCTATATCTTTACCGGTGTCCCCTGTTATTATGAGGTCTCCGCTCAGCATGTAGAGACCTGCAAGGTCACCGATGTCTCCATCGATTATGATTACACCGCCCTTGTTGAGCTGCCCGATCCCATCGCCTGCGTCTCCATGGACGACTATTGTTCCGTTGTAGGTTCCAAAACCCACACCATCGTCTGCATCTCCGTGGACGATTATTTCCCCTGCGGTCATGTTGTTGCCAACGTATCTCCCGGTTTTTCCATGAATCTCTATCTTTGGTCCGTGGTTGAGGGCCCCAACGAAGTCACCGAACCTTCCACTGAGGATGAACTCTGCCTCTTCCCTTATACCCACAACAATGGAGTCAAGTTCAGAGTTGCTCTCTATGCTGAATTTCTTTATGTTCTCCCTCAGCCCTTCCTTTATCTTCCTGTTGATGTCCCTTGTTGAGAGATCATCACCTGCGATTTTCATCTCCTGAACAGTCATCTAACATCCCCTGTTATTTAATGTTCTTTTATGAACATTTTCCACATATCATAATTTAAGGATTCCCATTTCTGGAAATCAGACATATACTATTATATATTATGATGAGATTAGTATCTATTATACTGAGATCTGTAAATGGTGATAGTATGAAGACACTTGTGAGTAACCTGAGGGGAAGGTGCCTCTTTGATGTTGCTGTGAAGGCCCAGATAGATGGGCTTATATCGGTACAGACGGAGGACTTCAATGACTCATGTCTTGAAAAATTCATAAAGGGGGGTGTTATTCGGGTTGAAGGGAGAAACCCCATTGAGGCTGCCAGAAAAATAGCAGAGGTCATAAGAGGCGCTAAAAAGCATGGAGAGGTCTATGTCGGATTTGATGGAAGTGACCTGGGAGGTCTTCTCTCATTTTTGGCCCATCGTGAGGGGGTGGCAGGTATCTACACATGTTTTGGGGATTCTGCGGTGCGTTTACCCCCCCTGAAACTTGACATATCTGATACCAGGCTCAGAATACTCGAGGCCCTTGAGGAGGAAAGCCTCAATGCGGTTTTAATTGCAAGGAAGGTCGGCATTTCAAGGGCTATGGTCTACAAGCATCTCTCCGGTCTTATGGATATGGGGCTTGTGGAGCAGTCCCAGATGTTTGATAGGTATTCAATTACAGATGCAGGTAGACTTGTTATAATCTAAAGGGAGGTTAAATTACAGGTCTACAAAGAGGAACCGGTTAAAGTTGTGGTTATCAACCGGCGCGTTTTTACAAAAAAAGGAGCTGGTTGAGGGTTGCGGTTATCAGTGGTAAAGTGAAATGTTTATTCCATTGGATATCCAACCCTGAGCCTGTAGGATGCCCTCTCACTTATAAGCACAGTACCGGGCACAAAGAAATCATCGAATTCGGCAACCTTCCGCTTCATACAGGGCTTCAACTCCTCCTTGCTGGCATATGACGCACATTCATCACTCTCCAGTATACCCTTCCTGACAAGTTCAATGTACCTCATCTTCAGAGTTTCATCATCAAGAACGCTCATCATAATCACCAGTATTTACTATAATCTGGCAATATATATATTTTTTGCAGTGCAATCTCAATGGGGTATAAGTATTTATACTACATTGGACAATACTATATACAATGTTCAGAAAAATAAAATTTCTGACACATGATAAAAAAGAGTTAAGGGGCCTGAAATGATTAAGAGACCTTTAAATTACATTAAAAACGATGAAAATTATTCCATAATGTTAAAAACCGTTGTTGAACACCTCAGAGATCAGGGATATGATTTAAAGGTAAATAACGGTAAAAAGAAACTCAGACCACGTATGCTGAAGGGTTTTCTTCCTGATGTCCATGCAATTAATGGCTCCGATGAAATTGTAGTTGAGATAAGCACCGATAATAGTGATATAAGAAAATGGAGAAGATTTGCATACACCGATGGCATCAGGTTCTGGATAGTTGCACCCTATGCAATCGCAGATTCTGTGAAAACCTGTGTTGAGACATTTTCAATACCCGCAGAGGTCTACGCCTGTAACGGTACCATGAAACTCAAACGTGTACTGTAACCTTTTTAATATTCATGACATCTATAATAGAATTTTACAGCGTATTAAGTTTGCACTTAAATTTTTATTATTAATGGCATTTAACAAAAGGAACAAAGGCCTTGTATAAAGCTAACAAAAGGCTTATATAAAGGATAATATAACTTTTTATATAAAATTCTCTGATTACTGTGAGGTTGAGATGAGGTTCATTTTTATAGCCGCACTCCTGATTCTTGTGGCATCACAGATTCATGGGGCATCGGCCTGGTCTGTAAAGAATCACCATGATATTGCAGAGAGGGTCTACAGTGCAATGCCCTCTGATGTTCAAAACCGTCTGAGCCTTGATGAGATGAAGAATGGTGCAGAAGACCCTGATACTGTTTTCTTTGACTTTGAATATCACGTATACCCCTATAACCTTGAAAAGGCCAGGTTCTGGTTAAATCAGGGAAAAATTAGCTATGATGCAGGTAACTACAGTTATGCCAGTTACTGCTATGGTGTTGCAAGCCACTACATTTCTGATGGCATCTGCGGTCCACACACATCCCCTGGATCCAGCCGGTACCTCCACACGGTCTATGAGATACGTGCGCTGATGCTTGAACCTGTAATTGTTCCTCCCCCCGATGACCCTGAAATGGAGGCAATGAAACTCTGGAGTTCATGGGTTTCCGAGGGTGATGACTCCTGCATATCAGGGGCACTTCAACTGGCATGCAGTGTATCCTATAAAGAGATCATGGAGTCAATAGGGTCCTGATACTGTTTATGTCAATTTGAGATTGATATATGGGCCTCAAAGATTTGTAATACTGTTTTTAGCCAAATGTTGAGGCTATCCAGTCACCTGTGTAGTGTGTTATCACTATAATCATGATTGCCACCAGGAGATGCTCACCAAGCACCCTCCAGAGAGGAGCATTCTGTGACCTTGCAATACTTACACTAAGGATAATCAGAAGTAGGAGGCCCCAGATGACTGACACTACAATTGACAGTGTCAGATCCAGTAAGAGAACCGGTAAGAGGAATGTTATGGCAAAGAGGAATTTGCTTATGAACGTTGCAATGGTGGACTCCCAAACCTCAACCTCGCTGTGCCTGTTCTCAGACTCCTCTGCGATGTGTATACCCATGGCATCAGAGAAGGCGTCGGCTACTGCTATTGTGAGTACACCTCCAATCACCGCAAGCCTTGAATGGGTGCCTGAATGGAGTCCCACCATAAGGCCAAGGGTGGTTATTATGGCCGATGTAAGGCCAAAACTGAAACCTGTTTTCAAGGAGTGTTTCATGGCTTGTAACACTATTTCATCATTATGTCCAGCACACCGGGTTTTGATTTCTTCTTCTGCCCTCCAAGGATTCCAGATTCGAGAAACTCCCTGTTTGCCCTCCTGTTGATTTCAGTGAAGATCATCCTGTAGGCCTGGCACTGATGATCGACACCATCTATCCTCCGCATTCCATTCTCCACTGTTATGGCATTGTATGGGCAGCCACCAAGGCAGTATCTGTAGAATTCACAGTCACCGCATTCATCATCGACCATTTTTCTCCAGTCATGGAGGGATCTGAGGGCATCACTTTCATTGAGCTCCTCCATGCTGGGCCTATCAGATACGTTACCCATTATGTAGTCCCTCATTCCCACGAAGCGATAACAGGGGTATATGTCCCCGTAGGGATCAACTGCAAATGTATTCCCCACACAGTCCGCGTGTGTGCACACGACACCCCTGCGGAGGAATGCGCTCTTTGCAAAGTGGTCAATGTTCTGTATTTCGATTTCACCGAAATGCTCAAGGTACCTCTCAAGGAGGTAGAGGAGAAGATCCCCATACTCCTCTGCGGTTATGGCCCACTCCTCAGGGTCAGGGCTCTTCAGGGAGGGGAGGGCAGGGTGGAGCTTCATGTTCATCTTATTTTCAAGGAAGAACTTGAATATATCCTCCTTTTTCCTTATGGAGTAGGAGGTGAATGTGCTTATGAAGCTCACCTTCAGACCATGCCTCCTGGCTATCTCATAGCCTTTCATGGTTTTATCGAAGTAACCATCACCCCTCTGATGATCATTTATTTCCCGAGGACCATCAAGGCTTGAGCCGATGGGTATGCTGTACTCTGCAAAGAGTTCTGCCAGTTCATCGGTCATGAGCCACAGGTTTGTCTGGATGGCAAATGCGGGTTTTAGAAAATCGAGTTCACTGGCTATCAGCTGCAGGGTTGTCCTGTAAAATTCGTAGCCTGTAAGAAGAGGTTCTCCTCCATGGAAGGTGAATGTGGCGGGTTCTCTTCGGAAATCCCTCAGCCATGAAACCATTTCCCTCACGGTTTCCTTGTCCATGACCTTGGAGTCCCGGTCAACGCCCCAGCAGTAGCTGCAGTCTGAGGGACAGTTCATTGAGGGGATGATCATAACATGGAACGCCATTCCATCACCTAATCAGCGGATTCGAAGACATGACCACATTTTTCACATACGATTTCCTTCATGGACGTCCTTGACTTGTGCTCATCCAGGAATCTTCTCTTAACAACCTTGTCCCTGCAGCCGCACACAGGGCACTCCTTCAGAAACTCCTCCATCTTCATGGTCAGACCTCTATTATTTCCTCCACCACATATTTACCGCCACAGGGACACTCATCTATTCTATCTCCAAGGTGGTAGGGTGGTGTTCTACCTTCAACTTCAAGGGTTCTCGTGGCCCTGCAGAGGTCACAGTATGCCTTGACTATCCACATCATGTAAACTAGATATATATGGTCTGATATATAAGGTTGCAAGGGGGTCGTTTTTTTGACTGAGAGTCCAGATTATGAGGTTGAAGTGGAGGAAGGTGACTTTGAGATAAGGTGCTATCCCGGTTACATACTGGCACAGGTGGATGTTGAGGGAAACTTCAGGGATGCGATGCTCAGGGGATTTTCCATCCTTGCAGACTACATATTCGGGAACAACAGGCGCAGGGAGGAGATTCCAATGACATCCCCTGTAACGGGAGTCAGGCTGGGAGAGAAGATACCAATGGCAGCACCGGTGACAGAGGAAAAACTCGATGATGGGGGAGTCTACAGGATATCATTTACCATGCCATCATCATACACCCTTGAGACACTTCCAGAGCCCATTGACAAACGTATAAGGTTCAGGTCTGAGAAGAATCAGAGGTTTGCGGTCTATAAATTTTCAGGAAGGGTAAATGAGAGAATGGTGGAGGAAAAAACTGGTGAGTTCAGGGAATGGCTCAGAAAAAATTCTATAAAGCCCAGATCCAGCTTTATAATTGCCCAGTACAACCATCCTGCAGTTCCGGGTTTCCTGCGGAGGAATGAGATCCTTGTGAAGATATGAATGGGGGATTCCTATGAATGAGATTGAAAGGAACCGTTACTTCCTGAAGGACAGTATAAGGAAGAGGATCGATTTTTCAAAAACACCCCAGAGCATGGGCGTGGCTGCACCACCATTTGAGAAGCCATGGCCAGAGGATGCTGAGATGGTGGACCTGCCGGTACTTGACTGGGCTGAGATGGTGGATGTGAATGTTGTAAGCTGCATAAGAAACCGTAAGAGCCGCAGGAGTTACACTGACATGCCCCTCAAACTTGAGGAACTTTCGTTTCTTCTCTGGGCCACACAGGGGATAAGGTTGATTGCAGGTTACAGTGCCTTCCGCACCGTCCCATCAGCTGGCTGCAGACACACCTTTGAAACGTACCTTGCGGTCTTCAATGTGGAGGGCCTTGAGGTGGGCCTCTACAGGTACATACCCTCGGTGCACCGGTTGATGGTGGAGTACCTTGACGATAACCTCTCCAGGAGGATAGTGGAGGCATCCTTTGACCAGCGATTCACCGGAGAATCCGCTGTGACATTCATCTGGACAACAGTACCATACCGGATGGAGTGGAGGTACGGTCTTGCGGCCCACAGGGTGATCCTCATTGATGCAGGACATGTCTGCCAGAACCTCTACCTTGCCTGTGAGGCCATTGGTGCCGGTACATGTGCAGTTGCGGCCTATGACCAGGAGTACCTCGATGAGGTGCTGGGGGTTGATGGTGCTGATGAATTCGCCATTTACATGGCACCCGTTGGAAAGATTTAGGAAAAAATTGAAGTGTGGTGTTAAGTCTTCAGCAGGTGAGGAAACTCAAAATTAGATTTTCACGGATGATGGCAGCTGCATTTTTTTACTTGATTTGTGGGTCCTTGTAATCTCTGAGTACATTCTTAGAAGGTCCCTGTAACCTATTATTCCATTTCCAAACCTTATGTAATTCGGTGCCCTCAGATACTTTCTCATGTACCTGTTTACATCGGCTGCAATTTGCCGGTATTGGGTCCTTGTAAGGTAACCGTGGAATGTGCTCTTAACACCCGGATTTGAGGGGTCCCTTACCTTAATGTATCCTATGGGTCCGTTCATGTAGTCTGTTGCCATGAGAAGGAATGTAACTGGTCTGTAACCATTGTAGGTCCTTTTGAGTTTTTTGCCCTTTTTCAGGTCAGTGTGTATTCCATCAGCCACACCTGCCATCACTGCAGGGTCAATGCTGTGGTATGCTATGAGTTTGCTGTTGTAGAATCTCCCATTTCTCTGAATTATCGCAGGGGTTTCATTCAGGATTCTCATGATCTCCGATGCAATGAACCGGCACTTCTCCTCCCATGAGGCACCGGGGCAGTCAATGTTGGGCTGTATTATCCTGATACCCGCGGAGGTGAGGAACTTATAGGGGTACCTGATACCTGCAAAGTACCTGTTGGAGAAGTTATCGTCCCATGATCTCCTGAGCATGTAGGTATTTTTGAGGTTGAGTTTCCCGGTGTTTACAAATATAACACCCTTTGATGTGGTTGATGCAAGTTTAGCGACTTCCCTCATTGCCCCGGGGCAGGAAGCTGCAAGGTAAACCGCCACTCCGCCCTGAGGAGTGCAGCTTATTGCACGGCCACCTTCACCTGGTTTCGGGGCTTTGGGATCCACTGTAACGTTATGTTCACTTTCGTTTTCAATGTAGCTCTTGATGAGGTTGAGGTTTTCAATGTCAGAGGAGCAGTTGCCTGTTATACAGTCTGATGTGAGGAATATGTCAACTGCCGTCGCACCACTGATATTCACTGAAAAAAGGACAAGTGCGGTCATGAACAGTATAATTCCCTTCAATTGCAAATTACCACCATTATAAACCTCTATTATAGGCCCTTTAAGTAATTTTTCAGGAAGATTTATATAAGATGAGGTTCTACATATTAAGCCCCGGATTTTTTCTTATAGTTCTTTAATGGTGATAATTTGGTTCCTGAGATAAAACAGAAGTGTTTGATCTGTGGTGAGCAGTGGATTGATGGAAAAGATACATGTCCATACTGTGGAGGCAAAAATAAGACTGCAAGTATAGATTCCAAGAATGATCTTGCACTGCTGAGATCACTTAACAGCATCCTGAAAAAGGAAAGGGTTTCGGAATAAACTTCCCAAACCTTTTTTTATTTGCATATCTGAAAAAGTAAAATCAGATAAACCCATATCATGTCCTGTTTTTCGTTTTCCCGTACTGCTGCTGATATGACCTATTTTATGTACTGTTTTACGTTTTCCCGTACTATTGCTGATGCTCCGAAACCCTTTATCTCTTCAAGCATTTCAGGGAATCTCCTTTTATCTATGAGGACGTTGATCTGTGAAAATTCCCTGCCGGGAACAACTGTTGGCTCATCCGAGCAGTACTCCATCTTCATGAGGAACTCAACAACATCATCTGCCCTGTGGTTTGCTATGTTGAACTTAACATCAAAGTAGTTCCGGGCCTTGGTGGCGCCGTAGAGCTGTTTGAATATCATCTCAGCCTTTTCAAATTTTTCACCGGTGCATGATGGGCCGGCATAGAGTCCCGCGCTTGATTCCATTATGGTGTCAATTATCTTGAGGCCAGCCTTTCTCAGACTGCTTCCCGTCTGGGTGTTGTCCACTATGAGATCTGCGCCCTTGGCGATGTAAACCTCGGTTGCGCCATCAGAGTTTATTATCTGGACCATCTCATTGTCGCCATCCCGGAGGCCCCTTATCTGAACCACGGGTCTTGAGTCACCGAAAAGTTTTCTGTAGCCAGGATTTTTCATGAAAAAGTCCCTTGTGAGGTTTGGATACTCTGTGAAGCAGAGTATGGGGGTTTTCCTATCAGCATTTTTCAGGAAGAAGTCCTCCAGTGATGTGTAGGGTTCCTCCTTTGGCAGGGCCACTATAAGTCTTGTCTGACCGTAATCAAGGTCCCCTATCTTTTTTATGGACTCATCGCCACTGTTTATGGATTCTTCACGCACCCAGTCCTCGCCGATTATTGCAACATCGAGCATTCCACGGTTGAGTTCCACAGGTGCACTCTGGGGCCTTGTGAGATAGGCCTTTATCTCAGGATCGTTGGTGATCTCTATTTCGTTCTCCTCACGTCCGGGTTCATAGCCCTTAACCTCATAACCGGCATCCTTGAAGAGCCTGTAGGTATTTCCGCGGTTAACATTGTTTAAACTACCCTTGGGTAATCCCAGAACTATCTTCATAGTTTCACCTGTCAGTATCTTAACTGCCCCTCTTTAATGTCCAGGGCATCAATTTTTACCATTTCTCAATATGTATCCTTTCAGGGTCAAAAAGATCCCTTGTCCCTGGGTCCTCTGCAGGGTAACCTATGGGTATCACTGAGAAGGGTATAACATGGTCTGGAATCTGGAAAAGCCTCCTTATACCCTCAACACGGTCTTCAAGTGGGTATACACCTGTCCAGACCGCACCAAGACCAAGGGAGTGGGCTGCAAGTAGTATATTCTGTGACGCAATGGAGCAGTCCTGCACCCAGAATCCCGGGAATTTTTCAAGGCGGGTGTCACAGCATACTATGATTGCAACGGGGGCATCCTTTACCATTGCCCCGTAGGGATGCACCTCCGGTATTTTCTCAAGCATATCCCTGTTTTTCACGACTATGAAGTGCCAGGGTCTCTGGTCAACGGCTGATGGTCCGCACATGGCTGCTTCCAGTATCCTGTGGATCAGTTCATCTGGCACATCCCTCTTGGTGTATTTCCTTATGCTTCGTCTTGTTTTAATTGCTTCGAGGACTTCCATTTTCCTCACCTTAAAACATATATGGATGGTGACCTTTATATGTTGGAAGGTTCATAATAGTTCCATAGAATACGAACGAGTGATAAGATGAGGGTTGAGGATTTAAAAAAGCCATGTCCCGAGTGTGGTGAAGTGGATAAGGACGTTTCAACGGTTAAATACCCCCAGAATAAGGAAAAACTGAAAGAGGCAGGCATACCTGAAGACCAGGAGATAGTTGGAGCCATAAAATGCAGTAAATGTGGATATGTATTTGAGTACTGTGAAGGAGGAAAGTGCAGCATAGAGGTTAAGAGGGTTCCGCTTGATTAGGGTTCAATTGTACAGATGTTTAATAACCCTTCAGATTCAGTGCCTTTTTATGAAATCCGAGAATATCCCTGAAACCTGACCCTTCACTCTTCTTTTAACCCTGATATCCTTCACAAAGTCTGCGAGCCAGTCTGCAAGTCTATATTTCGAAAGACCAGCCGGCTCAACCCATGCAAAGCCCTCATGTTCGTGGCTCAGCTTCACATTACCCGAGGCCCTGCACCTGATTATTATATGAACAGCGTTTATTATCGGGAACTTCTGTTCAACAACCCCCATAACATCTCCGGGGGTTATTTCAAGCCCGGTTTCCTCCCTGACCTCCCTTTTAAGTGCTTCCTCAAGGGACTCCCCGGTACCCACCTTTCCACCGGGAAGCTCCCATGTGGAGGGGTTGGTCTTGGAATCAGCTGATCTTTTGATTATCAGAACCCTTCCGTTATCATCCTAATGAATGCCCTCACAGCCAGTATATAAACACTTCCCACCATAAAAATCCCTGTTTATGATTGGGGCTCTAAATATATAAACCGGGTATCGCTTCTTGATTGGTATGGTTACTGACTAATTCCAGTCCCTGAACTCAACCAGGAAGCGGGTCCCGCCATCTGATTCAACTTTGAGTTTACCATTTATCTGGTCAGTAAGGCTTCTTACAAGCTGCATACCCATACCTGACGTGTTTTGGAGGTCAAAGTCCTCTGGAAGACCCACACCATCATCTTCCACCTCAAGAATGTAATTATCATCCATTCTTTTAAATGAAACCCTTATTTTACCTTTCCTTCCCTCAGGAAATGCGTGTTTGATTGCATTTGTGAAGAGCTCATTTACAATGAGTGCCAGGGGGACAACTGTGTTTATATCGAGTTCAGCTTCATCTATATCTGTCTCAAGGGCTATGCGGCCGGGATCTGACAGGAATGTCTGGTAGAGGTCCCTCACAAGTCCCATTAGATATTCACCAAAGTCGACCCTCCTGTGTTTACCTGAGGTGTAAAGCCGCTCATGAAGCATGGCCATCGCCCTGGCCTTTGACTGGGCCTCCCTGAAGAGCATGAGATCGTCCCTATCCTTCACATACCTTGACTGAATATTGAGGATGCTTGAGATTATCATGAGGTTGTTCTTGACCCTATGGTTTATCTCCCGGAGGAGCATCTCCTTCTCCTTGAGGGCTCTCTCCAGTTCCATGTTCTTCTTTAGAAGTTCTCTTCTGGCTGCAGAAAGCTGGTTGTTGAGCCTTGTGAGTTCATCAAAAAGTTCTTCTCCCACATCCCCACCGGCAGATGGACCCGGCACTGGTGTTTCAGGCAGCTCAGTATCAGCAAGGCGGTAGATCTTTATTATATCCTCCCTTCTGGCTGCTCCAACAGCATAGATTCTTTCATCAGCGATGAAACCTGAAAAGTGGTAGGTCTTAAGGTTCTTTAAATTCAGTTCCCAGTTATATGCAGCCCCCTTATCATTTATTTCCTGGATGAAAAGGGAGGCCTTTCCCTGGCTACCCAGGTCCATGAGATCAACGAAGGATTCCATGGTGAGGGGTATGTCAGATCCATGGTCTATTATCTTCTCAATGGATCCATCCTTCCTCAGGATAAGGAAAACACCCTCAGGGCCTTTATTGTCCATATTATAACCTTCAATAGCTCAAAGTATAAAAATGTCTTATTCTGTTTTCAGAAATTCTTCAGCCACCCTCACGGCAGTGGAGGCACTGGCGGCGTGCAGATCGGCTCCGACCTTCCTCCAGAGTTCAGTGTCCACCTTGAATGGGTAGCCACCCACCATTACAGGGGGGGAATCATCCAGTTCCCCAAGGGTTTCTATAAGCCTCCTAACATGTCCAACGTTGAAGGTCATGGTGGCTGATACAGCGACAAGGTCAGGTTTCAGTTCATCCACGATTTTACTGAAATCCTCTGGCGGGGTGCTGGCCCCCAGGTAAACGGAATCCCAGCCATTTATTTCAAAAAAATCGCTGACCATCCTTATTCCTATTTCATGCAGCTCATTGTTAACGCATGCGGCAACAAGCCTGAGGTTTTTTCGCTCTGATGCCCGGTATATGTATGGGTAGAGTTCTGACATTATCATCTGTGTCACTGATGTTGCATAGTGCTCATGGGCAACCGATATCCGATTGGTCTGCCATAGCCTGCCGATTTCATGCTGGACCGGCTCAAAAACATGGAGGTATATATCCTCAACATTCACACCGGACTCCAGGGATGAGATTATGAGGTCCCGGGCCTTCCTGGCCTCTGTATTCAGAACGAGTTCAAGGTACTTCTCTGCAAGGTCCCTCAGGGGCTGATCCCTGATGTAGCTTGGAGGTTCATGTTCCATTTCAAGTTTCCTGAGGGAACCTGAGATGTAACTGGAAGCAAGGGAAGCGGTTTCATCGTCTGGAATTTCCAGCATAACCTTTTCAATACTTTTAAGCGAACCCCTGAGACACTCTTCAGGGAGCCCAAGGTTCCTCAGAAGCACATCTGCCCAGAGGACGTAATCATCAAATAGCTCTGGACTTGAATTACTGATCGCCTCCTCAAGGTAGTCCAGATGGTAATTTATGTCCTGTATGCACAGCTCCCTATCTCCAGGGCTTACAAGCCCCTTACCCTTAAGATCATCATATACCGCTGATACAAGGGAGTCCCTTGAAACGTTGATCCCCAATAAGTCACCCCAACCTATTTAAGTTGGAACCTCAATAAGAAATTTATCATTTTTTGCAGTGTTAAATATGAAGTCAGCTGAAGGTTTCAGAATAATTTCGACCACGGGAGAATGTCCGGAATGCGTCTACAGATGTGAGGTTGTCCTTGAGGATCTTGGAGAGATTAAGCTTTACTGCAGGCACCCCATGGGACCTGGTAGCCCCGCACACTGCATATACTTTAAGAGGGATGGGAAAATCAGCAGATGATCAGCTTTTAAGATTTATTAATTGATACAGCATAAAAAAACATATTAATTAAAAATAATTATAATTATTATTCATAATAGATCATCAGGTGTTAAGATGCTTACCTCTGTTCAGAAGGAAATACTCCAGACACTCATCAACCTCTACAGGAATTCAAACGGCAAATCCATTAAGGGTGAGGAGATAGCAGCCATAATGAACCGCAATCCGGGCACAATAAGAAATCAGATGCAGTCCCTTAGAAGCCTGGGACTTGTAAAGGGTGTCCCTGGACCGCGCGGGGGATACAAGCCAACCATAAAGGCATACCATCAGCTGAACATATCATCAAGCGGGAGGGAAACCGCTGTCCCCATCTACCGGGACGGTGAAAGAATCGATGACCTTTCTGTTGCAAAGATAGAGTTCACAAGCATCCCTGATCCAGGGGAATGTGAGGCCGCAATAAAACTGGTTGGAAGCATAAGGAAACTTGACCTGGGCGATAGGGTTCGCATAGGCCCAACACCGGTCAACAAGCTCATTGTTGATGGGGTTGTTGTGGGAAGGGATGATATGGATAACATAATCCTCCTGGACACAACCGCCATAAGAAGCATACCCAAGAGGACGGTTGGGGAGGTTGCAACCCATGAACTTGTGACACTCCCCCCTGATGTTAGTGTTAAGGATGCCGCGGTTAAACTATCATCACTGGGAATCGAGGGCGCCCCGATAGTGGAGGACGATGAGGTGCGGGGCATAGTGACCCTCAGCGACATAACAGCATCCATAGCAGAGGGTACCGAGAACCTGCCTGTTTCAGAGATCATGTCAAGGAATATAATAACGGTTAAACCTGAAATGATGATCTCTGATGCAATAGAGATCATGAACAAACACAATATAGGGAGACTGATTGTTACAGACTCTGAGGGTAAACTTTCGGGTATAATAACCCGTACAGATATCCTTGACAGTATAGCGGGTCTAGATTGAGACCAGGCACCTGGTTTTTCACTCGGGGAGCATCATATGGGGATCATATAAATAGAAATAGGGATATAGCTAAGCTGCAACCATCTTTATTCCTGAGTGCCTCGGCACAGAATTTATAAATACCCTTTCATTTATCGTGGAGGAAGTGTTACTTTTGAATGTAAATCATATGAATATAAAACCTGGTATGAAGGCAGGGGACCTGGTAGAGGAGATGGGTCGTTCAGGGGTCCTTGGAGCAGGCAGGGTCCACAGGGCAGCGGGACTGCTCCATGAGATGATTAATGACAGTGAAATGGGATTATTCATGAGTGTGGCAGGACCGCTGGTACCCGGAGGGATGAGAAGGATAATAAGGGATCTCATAGATCAGGAAATTGTAGCAGCCCTCATAACAAGCGGCGCCAACCTTACACATGACCTCCTTGAGGCCTTTGGAGGGGCCCATTACAGGGAATATGGCTTCGATGATGAAAGGCTTCATGAGCAGGGGATAGGCCGTATAGGTGACATATATACCAGGTCAGAGGACTTTGAGGTCTTTGAAGCCAGGATGCAGGACATTTTTTCATCCATATTCAGATCAAAACCCCATATTTCAATTCAGGAGCTCATTGACGAGATAGGGGGGCATCTGAAGGATGAAATGTCCATAATAAGAACGGCCCACCTTAGGGGTGTTCCCATCTATGCCCCTGGGATCATTGACAGCATGCTTGGCCTCCAGCTCTGGATGTACACACAGGACAACAGGATATGCCTCGATGCTGTGAGAGATATGAACAGCCTCTCTGACCTTGTATTCAGCCATGAGAGAATAGGGGCTGTTATACTTGGAGGGGGACTTCCGAAGCATTACACACTTGCATCCACCCTCCTAAGGGGGGGTGTGGATGCTGCGATCCAGATAACCATGGATCGGAGCGAAACGGGAAGTCTCAGTGGCGCCCCACTTGAGGAGGCCAAGTCATGGGCCAAGGCACAGGCGGGTTCGAATCTTGTAACGGTGGTTGGTGATGCTACAGCCCTGTTTCCACTTATACTTTCAGCTGCACTCTCTGACAGGGATTGATTGGGTTGAGGTCCTTTCATGATTGAACTTCTTTTTCCTGTTTCAGGTTTCCTAATGAAGGTTGCGGATGAGGCCGAGGATGAGTGGGGAAGACCCCTCACGGGTATGGTTGCAGGTGCCCTCTGTGGGCTTTCATCAGGTGTTCTCTCCACTGCTGATACGGCGGCTGCATGTATATTCCTCGGGATATTCGCAGGTAACCTCATATCATGCAAGATAGACTGCCCCAGCCATGTGCTTGCTGCAGCGGTATTCCTTCTGGTTCTTTTTTTTGGTGGATTGCCCTCACTGAGCATCCCTGCTCTTGTTGCATGTACAGCCGGGGCATATGTTGATGAATATGGTAATGATAACCCCAGGGTATACGAAAAGGGCCGTTTTTTCAGGTTTTTCTTTGATTACAGGTTCTCCTTGAAGGCTGTGATAGTTCTCCTTGCTGTTATCTCACTGGCTGGAGTTTCAGATACAGGTTTTGGCCCAGCAACGGTCCTTTTTTTCATACTCTTTGAGGTCGCCTACGAAATTGCAGGAAGAATCAGGAGTTTAGGGGGTTCGCATGGACCCCTGTGCATGTAACTGTTATGGTGGATGGATAGTTTATTATGGACCCGATGGGACATATAAGTTAATTATCTGCCCCTCATTGAATCCAGAATTTCAGCTGCAGCAACAGCGGGATCCTCTGCAAGGTAGATTGACCTTCCAACGATCACAGCATCTGCAAATTTCAGTGTTTCAGAGGGATCTCCTCCCTGGGCACCCACCCCGGGGGATATGAGGAATGCTTCCGGCCCGATGATCTTCCTGAGTCTTGAAAGTCTCTCTATCCTTGTTGATGGGCCCACATAGTTTTTAACACCGAGTTCAACGCCCATCTCTGCTATTCTATCTGCAGATTCCTGTATAAACATCTCTGCACCTGGATGTGACATCTCGGTCAGCAGGAAGATTTCTCTTTTCATTTCATCTGCAACCTCTAGGCATGCCCTTACACTATCCGCACCTGTGAATCCATGGACTATCACCGCATCAGCCCCCGCCATGAATGTGGCCCTGCATATTTTCTCATTGGTTTCAGGTATATCGGCCACCTTGAAATCGGCTATCACCCTGCACCCAAAGTTCTCCCTGAAATCACCTATAACCTCAATACCGGCTGAGAGTACCAGGGGGTACCCTATTTTAACCGTGTCAATGTATTCAGCGACCTCTCCTGTGACCCTGATGGCTTCACCGGGGTCCATGAGGTCCATTGCAAGGATGAGTCTGTTTTTGATTTTCATGTTAACCACTCTGTTGGAGTTATTTTATCTATTTTTCTGGGACATGATGTGTTTGATGGTGTGGGCGGGGCTGTCAATTCTGGTTATCATACTCTGGGCAAGCATGCCTCTCAAGAAAACTTTAATTTAAATCAGAAATTATAGAAAATATTATATACTAATATCTTAAAGTTTACTTTAGAAAGATTCAAGAAGGTGATAAATTGCATATCATGGAAGGATTCCTGCCACCGGAGTGGTGTCTCTTCTGGTATCTCCTATCGGCACCTGTAATAATTTATGGTTTGATAAGGATAATAAGGATTTCAGATGAGAGGCCCGAGGCAAAACCGCTTCTTGCAGTTAGCGGGGCATTCATGTTTGTTCTATCATCCCTTAAACTTCCATCTGTAACTGGTAGCTGTTCACATCCCACAGGTAATGGGCTCGGGGCGGTGCTCTTCGGCCCTGCGGTCACATCCGTCATGGCACTTATTGTTCTCATATTCCAGGCGCTGCTACTTGCCCATGGTGGCATAACAACCCTGGGGGCAAACGTGTTCTCCATGGGTATCATTGGCCCGGTCTGTGCCTGGGGGATCTACAGGATCACAAGGTCAGCCATACCCTCATCTGCTGCAGTCTTCCTTGCAGCGTTTCTGGGTGACCTGATGACATATGTGACAACATCAGTCCAGCTTGCGGTTGCATACCCTAAACCAGGGTTCATGGAAGCACTCATAAAGTTCATGGTGATATTTGCCTACACCCAGCTCCCACTGGCAGTTGCGGAGGGCCTTCTCACCGTGGTGATATTTGAGAACATCCTCAAGCTCAAGCCAGATATAATGGAAAAACTTCAGGTTATAGGAAAACCTGCTGCGGAGGGTTAAAATGAATAAAAGACACGTCATAATGCTCATTGCAGTTGCGGTGATTGCCATAAGTCCCCTTGTAATCTACAGTGGCCTTGGAGAGGATCAGGGATACTTTGGGGGGGCTGATGACAGTGCAGCCGAGGCAATATCTGAAACAGGGTATAAACCCTGGTTCCAGCCCATATGGGAGCCCCCAAGCGGTGAGATAGAGAGTCTGCTATTCGCGCTCCAGGCCGCCATAGGGGCCCTAATAATAGGATACTTCTTCGGCTACTACAGGGGAAGGGGAGAGTCCCCAGAATAGGATTTTTTCATGGTGAGGGCGATGAACATATCTGTTGACCACTATGCACATACCAATGGCCTCAGAAACACCAGCCCCGGCTTTAAGATTGCCCTGGCCATTATCACAATGCTGATTTCAGTCCTGTCACCAAACCCGGTCATACCCCTCATCATAGCATTTCTAATGACACTCCTGATTCTCTTTGCAGCGGATATACCCGCCTCATACTACCTGCGGTTTGCAGCTATTCCTCTGGGATTCTCTGTTCTGACGCTCTTGCTCATGGCGTTCTTCTTTGGTGTGAAACCACTTGTAACATTCATGGGTCTCATTGTCTACAGTGACGGCTTGCAGACAGGTATTCTGGTCTTCTCAAGGATACTCGGCGGGTTTTCTTGCCTCGCCTTTCTTGCACTCACGACACCCCTCAATGAGGTCTTCCATGAACTTGGAAGGCTGGGTCTTCCAGCGGCTTTCATTGAGATAGCCCTCCTCATGTACAGGTCCATATTTGTTTTCATCGAGGAGGCATCGGTGATGTATAATGCCCAGGATTCAAGGCTCGGCTACAGCGGTATTAAAAATTCCTACAGGTCCCTGGGGCTCCTTGCAGGTAACCTCTTTATAAGGTCCTGGCTGAGGGGTGAGACAGTGTACCGTTCCATGGAGGCGAGGTGCTATCAGGGGACAATGCCATCCATCAGAAGACAGTCCATCGGAACCCGTGAAGCGGTTATGCTGGTATTATTTGATGGTCTTCTTTTAATGGGGCTTCTTTTCACATCAGCCGGCAGGATATTCTGATTTCTCATTCTGCCTCCAGGGGGATCCCGCCGGGGTACAGTTAAATATTGAATAAACACTATTCATCATATGGTCAGTTTCCGTGGTGTGAACATGAAGATTATTGAGGCAGTAAATATCAGGTACACCTACCCGGATGGCACCGAGGCACTGAAGGGTATAGATTTCCATGCAAGAAGGGGTGAGGTGGTGGCTCTTCTTGGCCCCAACGGCGCAGGAAAGTCCACACTTTTTCTTCACTTCAATGGCATACTGCAGCCAACCAGCGGGAAGGTGATGATAGATGGCAAGGAAATCGACTACAGCAAATCAGGGCTCATAGAAGTCAGGCAAAAGGTTGGAATCGTATTCCAGAACCCTGATGACCAGCTGTTCGCACCAAGGGTTGACGAGGACGTTGCATTCGGACCCCTCAACATGGGTCTTTCGGAGGATGAGGTTGAAGAGAGGGTTAAGGACGCCCTGCGGAAGGTGGGGATGTCTGGCTACGAGAACAGGCCCCCACACCATCTGAGTGGAGGTGAAAAGAAGAGGGTTGCAATAGCGGGTATACTCGCCATGAAACCTGATATAATGATACTTGATGAGCCAACATCTGGTCTTGACCCCCGTGGGGCATCGCAGATACTCAGACTCCTCCATGAGCTGAATGAGGAGGGCATGACCATAATCATATCCACCCATGATGTTGACCTGGCACCCCTCTACTCGGACAGGATATACATAATAAGCGGGGGGGAAATAATAAGTGAGGGAACACCTGGAGATGTTTTCTCAGATATAGACACCATAAGGGGCGCCAACCTCCGTCTTCCCAGGATAGCGCACCTTGTGGAGATACTTCAGAAGGAGGATGATCTCCCATTTGGAGAACCATACCCCCTCACAATAGGGGAGGCAAGGAGAAAACTCCGTGACCAGCTGAAATAGGGTGATACCATGATAAAGGTGGGGATCTGTGACACAACCTTTGCTAGGTATGATATGGGTGGCGCAGCCATCGATGAGCTTAAAAAACATGCCACGGGTATAAAGATCATAAGGAGAACTGTCCCGGGGATAAAGGATCTTCCGGTGGCCTGCAAGAAACTGATCGAGGAGGAGGGCTGTGAAATGGTCATGGCCCTTGGAATGCCCGGTCCAGAGGAGAAGGATAAGGTCTGTGCTCATGAGGCATCCACTGGCCTCATACAGGCTCAGCTTATGACAAACACCCATATACTTGAGGTATTTGTCCATGAGGATGAGGAGGATGACCCTGAGGATCTAAAGGTCCTTGCAGATAACAGGGCAAGGGAACATGCCCAGAACCTCATCATGATGCTTTTCAGACCAGAGAGGCTAACACGTGATGCGGGTATGGGCATGCGTGAGGGCAAACCCGATGTGGGGCCCCTCTAGATGGATAGGAGGTGAATCTGATGGTTAAGGTTATTGGAATCTGTGGAAGTCCAAGAAAGAATGGTAACACTGAGATTCTGCTCAGGGAGGCCCTTGAGGCCGCTGCCAGTGAGGGTGCTGAAACCGAGCTTGTGAGGCTCGCAGGTAGGGATATAAACCCCTGCAGGGCCTGTGACTCATGTAAGAGTAAGGGGAAATGCGAGATTGACGATGACCTCAATGAGGTGATTGAGCTTGCAGCAGAAGCTGATGGGATAATAATCGGAAGCCCGGTGTACTTTGGCTCTGTAACAGCCCAGACCAAGATGTTCATGGACAGGACAAGGCCCCTCAGGAGCAATTTCAGATTATCAGATAAGGTTGGGGGGGCCATAACTGTTGGGGGCTCAAGGAACGGTGGCCAGGAGACAGCATGTGGCGATATACACAACTTCTTCCTGATACACGAGGCTGTTGTTGTGGGTGATGCGGCACCAACAGCCCACTATGGAGGTACCGGTGTCGGTGGTGCAAAGGGAGACTCTGCAGAGGATGCTGCAGGTATTGAAACGGCCAGGAACACCGGAAGAAGGGTGGCGTCCCTTGCAATGAAGATTCATGGTTAATCGATATATGAGTGAATGACAATGGAATCGATACCAGGGAATGTCACTGTGGTTGTACCGGCCTACAATGAGGAGAAGACCATAGAGGATGTCCTGAAATCCCTCCTTGAAAGGGGTTACAGGGTTCTGGTGGTTGACGATGGCTCAAGGGACTCAACCCCAGAGATACTCAAAAGGGTGTCCTCAAGGAATTCCAGGGTGTCTGTTTATACCCACGTCATAAACAGGGGTCTCGGGGCTGCCCTCAGGACGGGTCTCAGGGCTGCGCTGAAGGAGGGGGCAGACTACATGGTGACCTTCGATGCCGATGGGCAGCATGACCCCGACGACATTGAAAGGGTCTTGAAACCCCTCCTGGAGGGTTCTGCAGATGTGGTTATTGGAAGGAGAGACTTCGCGGATATGCCCATTTCAAGGAACCTGGGGAACACCATAATGAACCTTCTCACCCTCATTTTCTATGGGTGCAGAGTATCGGATTCCCAGTCTGGTCTCAGGGCATTCACAGCCAGGGCAGCATCACTCATTGATATAAAAAGCAGGGGATACGGTGTTTCATCAGAGATAATTGGGGAGATCCGCAGGAATGACCTCAGAATGCGTGAGGTTACAATAAGGACCATATACACGCCTGAAACAATTGCCAAGGGAACAAGCACGTCGGTGGGTATAAGGATACTCCTGAGGCTTCTGCTCAATATATTCCGGAAGATTTAGTTTTTACCCATGAATACTTAAAAAGGCGGTGGGTTCATGATATACCAGGTTCTGGGAATTTTAATTGGAATTACAGGGATGCTGATATCCATTATGAGGTTCAGGGATTCGAGGACATCCCCAGGCGGCCTCATGCTGTGGCTGATCCTCTGGGTTTCTGTCATATTCTTCTCGCTGAAACCATCATTTTCAACTGAAATCGCAAAAGCCCTTGGAATAGGAAGGGGACTTGATTTTCTCCTCATAATAGGCATCCTAGGGGCTTACTACCTGCTCTTCAGGATATACCTGATTTTGGACAGGCTACAGCAGGAGATAACAGACCTTGTACATGAGATTGCACTTAGAGGGGATGATGAGTAGATCCAACCCCACACTTCAGTGATTGATATGAGAATATGTATCGTGACAGAGTACTTTCCAGCAGGCGAGAAACTTGACATAAGGGGTGGCGCAGAGGCCTGCGCATTCAATGAGGCCATTAAATTATCAGAGAAACATGATGTGACGGTTCTAACATCAAGGACGGCTGAAAATCCTGATGGATACACCAGAGGAAATATGAACGTTATCTGCTGCGGTCCGGGGAGGTCCTATGTTCAGGCAGGCTCCATGGGCAAGAGGCTGTCATTCATGCTTTCGGCCTACAGGGAGGGCCTGAAACTTGAAGCTGACGCTGTTATAGGGTACAACTTCATAACACATCCTGTGGCCTGGATGATAGCAAGAAAAACCAATGCGAAAGCCCTGGCACGTTACCATGATGTCTGGATCGGTGAATGGCTCAGAAACATTGGTTTTTCAGGAATACTCGGCGAGATACTTGAAAGATACACCCTCTCAAGGAGGTTCGACAGAATAATAGCGGTATCAGAGTACACCGCCAGCAAGATACTTGAGAGGTACCCCTGGCAGAGGGTCTCGGTCGTCCACAACATGGTGGACTTCAGGCCGCCCCTGACTGAGAAAACCACCAGCCCATCCATTGCATGCGTTTCAAGGCTCGTTGAATACAAGAGAATAGGGGACCTCATAAGGGCGGTTTCAGTTCTCGCAGACGAGTTTCCTGACCTGAACTGCAGAATAATAGGTACGGGTCCACTTGAGGCGGAGCTCCGGGACCTTGCAGCTGAACTGGGAGTGGAGGATAGGGTTGAATTTCTGGGATTCGTGGAGAAACATGAGGATGTCCTGAGGGTTATAGCAGAGTCCTGGGTCTTCTGCCTTCCAAGTGTGGTTGAGGGTTTTGGTATAGTTGTTGTGGAGGCAATGGGCTGCGGAACACCCTTCGTGGCTTCACGGATACCGCCTGTAATGGAGGCAAGCAGGGAGATGGGAGGACTCTTCTTTGAACCCTGCAACTGGATGGACCTGGCAGATAAGCTCAGAAACCTTTTATATGACAGGGAACTCCATGGAAGACTCACAAAGGAGGCATCAGATGTTTTCAGGGATTACAGTGCAGATGCAATCGGGAAAAAGCTGGAGGAAATCCTGAGAGAGGTTACAGGTTGCATTTGATCCTTTCTTTGAGATGGTAGCACCTCTTCCAGCAACCGGAATAAATTTCACTTTTTCCTTAAAACTCCAACATATCCTTAAAACTCCAACATATCCTTAAAACTCCAACATATCCTTAAAACTCCAACATATTAATAGAGCCGTTGGCATAACTGATACCATGGTTATCTACTTCAGAGGATGTCTTGCAAGGGAAAGACTCACAGCAATAGAGGAGGCCACAGAGAAAATCCTCCAGGCAGCAGGGCTTGAATACAGGGTTATGGATGATGAAACGTGCTGTGGCTCGGTACTCCTTAGAACTGGATTTCTGGAGGACGCTGAAAGGCAGATTCACATGACAGGGAAAATGCTCCAGGGAAATGAAGTTATCGTATCATGCGCTGGATGCTACCGGACACTCAACGATGACTACAGGAGGATGGGCTACAGCATAGAGGCCAAGCACATCTCACAGGTTATCCTTGACCTTGCAGATGCAGGGGACATTGAATTTGATAAAAGCGCACTGAGGGTGACATACCATGATCCATGTCACCTATCAAGGCATACAGACGAGAAGGACGCCACCAGAGAGATTCTAAAGGTGTTTACAGACTTCAGGGAAATGGAACACCATGGGAGGGACTCAAGGTGCTGCGGTGCAGGGGGTGGCCTGAGGTCAGCCCACGGGGACGTATCAGCCAGGGTTGCTTCATCACGCATAGCTGAGGCTGAGAGGACAGGGGCGGATATACTCTGCACATCCTGCCCATTCTGCCGCCTGAACCTTGAATCCACATCCATGATGGTAATGGATATAACAGAGCTTCTATCTGAAATCATCAGGGAGGATAAAGGTTGAACGATGATGAAATCCGCCAGATGAGGATTTCCTTCAGCAAACTTGACGAGAGGCGCACAGGGCTCCTGGAAACCCCTGAAATTGATGAACTGAGAGACAGGGTGGCGGAGATACGTGAACTGGCAGTTGAGAAAATGGATGATCTCATATCCAGGGCATCCAGGCGTTTCATGGAAAACGGCATTGAATTCCATCTTGCTGAGGATGCAGATGAGGCCTGCAAGATAATTCATGAGTCACTTGATGGCGATCCTGTTGCAAAGTCCAAATCCAACACCCTCTCAGAGATAGGCCTTTCTGATTATCTTCGAAGAAAAGGGGTGCGGGTCATTGAAACAGATCTGGGTGACAGGATACTTCAGCTTGCAGGAATTAAGAAACCCGCACATCCCGTTGGACCTGCACTTCACCTTGGAACTTCTGAAATAGCTGATATAGTAAGGGAGAAGCTTGGGGTTGCTATTTCAGATGATCCATATGAGATAATGGCGGCCATCAGGGAGGATATTCTCACTAAAATAGAATCCTGCACCACAGGAGTGACGGGGGCAAATTCTGTGGCAGCAAATGATGGAGCTGCTGTTATAGTCCACAATGAGGGTAATGTGGGAAGGCTATCCCTCATGGACACCCATATACTTGCATTCGGGATAGATAAGTTTGTACCTGAAATAGAGGATGCGGTGTCAGTTGTGAAACTCGAAACTGCCTATGCAACAGGTACAGGGGTCCCCTCATACATCAATGTGATCTCAGGTCCATCAAAGACTGCTGATATAGAGAAGATGCTCCTCAGGGGCATGTACGGGGCATCAAGGGTCATTGCAGTGGCAGTTGATAATGGTAGATCCTCAGCTTACCCTGAGGCTCTCCTCTGCATAGGCTGCGGGAGCTGCATAGTGAGCTGCCCCGTTTACAATGCTGTTGGTAACAGATTCGGGTACAGGGGTTACCTTGGGGGCAGGGGCGTTGTTATGAGTTCCTTCCTTGCTGATGGAAAAACAGCGGTTGAATCAGGACTCTACATGTGCACCCTCTGCGGCCTCTGCACAGAGAAGTGCCCGGTGGGTACTCCAACAGCCTCACTCATGGAGAGGCTGAGGGGTGAGTGCAATGCCGCTGGCCTCTACCACAGGTCACATCTGGGGGTGGCTGAGAGGATAAAAAGAAGGGGTTCACCCCTCTGAAAAGAAAGGTATAAAAGGGTGCTGTTCTAGATAAATTAAAAAAATTATCATGTAATGTTTCTTGGGATATCATTCCATAATTTTTACCAGGAGGTTATTGGTTTGCTTCTATTGATAAGTCCAGTTAACACAGAGGAGGCACTTGAAGCCATAGAAGGCGGTGCAGACATAGTTGACGTTAAGAACCCCAGTGAGGGATCTCTTGGGGCCAACTTCCCGTGGGTTATCCGCAGGGTCAGGGAGATGACACCCGAGGAGATGCTTGTGAGCGCCACACTTGGTGATGTGCCCTACAAGCCAGGGACCGTGGCGCTGGCAGCCATGGGGGCCCTTGTATCAGGGGCAGACTACATAAAGGTGGGTCTCTACGGGACAAAGAACTACGAAGAGGCGGTTGATGTCATGAAGAACGTTGTGAGGGCAGTTAAGGATGAATCTGACGCCATTGTCGTCGCGGCTGGTTACGCCGATGCCCACCGTGTGGGTGCGGTTGACCCGATGGAGATACCCCGTGTTGCCGCAGATTCAGGGGCCGATCTTGCAATGCTTGACACCGCTGTGAAGGATGGCAAGTCACTGTTCGATTTCATGGACATGGAACGGCTGGAATCATTTGTCTCAGAAACCAGGGACCATGGACTGAAATCTGCCCTTGCAGGGTCCGTTGGAAGGGAGCACCTCAAACCATTGCATGATATTGGATGTGATGTGGTCGGCATAAGGGGCGCTGCATGTGTGGGCGGAGACCGCAACACTGGCAGAATTCACAGGACAGCTGTTAGGGAACTCAAAGAACTGATAGAGAGCTTCTAAAATAATCCTGGCGGCCTCTCAGGTGGTTAATAATGTACATGAAAAAATTGAAGGAAGCAGAAACCGGTTACACATTTGATGATTTTCTCCTTCTTCCCCAGGCATCATATGTGGAACCGAAGGATGTGGAGACATCTGGAAGGGTATCAAGGAATATCAGGCTCAAGATACCCATAATAAGCTCTGCGATGGACACCGTTACAGAGTATGAGATGGCCATCGCAATGGCCCAGGAGGGTGGAATGGGTGTTATCCACCGGAACATGAGTATCAGGGACCAGGTGGAGCAGGTTAAGAAGGTTAAGAGGTCCGGGGATCTTACAATAAGGGATGTTATAACGATCTCACCGGATTCCACCCTCAGAGAGGCCCATGAGATAATGGATCAGGAGGAGATCAGCGGACTGCCCGTGGTTGAGGATGGAATACTCATAGGTATAATAAGCCGGAGGGACATTGAGCCCATATTCAATTCCGAGGCCGACAGAAAGGTTGATCAGGTTATGACAAGGGATGTTGTCACAGTGGATGAATCGGTAACCCCATCAGAGGCCCTTGACATAGCCTACGAGAACAAGGTTGAAAGGCTCCCTGTTGTGAAGGACGGAAAGATCGTTGGTATACTCACCATGAAGGACATACTTGAGAGGAAGAGGTACCCCAATGCATCAAGGGACAGTGACGGTTACCTCATGGTTGCAGCAGCTACAGGACCATTTGACCTTGAAAGGGCCCATGCCCTTGATGAGGCAGGGGCAGATATACTGGCAATCGACAGCGCCCATGGACACAACATGAACCTTGTTAAGAGCGCCGGGAAAATGAAGAGGGAGATAGACGCGGACCTCATAGTGGGTAACATCGCAACGAGGGAGGCCGCAGAGGACCTCATTGCACAGGACGTTGATGGTCTGAAGGTGGGTATAGGGCCCGGGTCAATGTGCACCACAAGGATAATTGCAGGTGTGGGTGTGCCGCAGCTCACTGCCATAGCAGAGGTGGCTGATGTGGCAGCAGAGTATGATGTGCCCGTGATCGCCGATGGCGGTATAAGGTACTCAGGGGATATTGCAAAGGCATTGGCAGTTGGGGCGGACTGTGTGATGCTCGGGAACCTCCTTGCAGGTACCTATGAGGCTCCAGGGGACGTTGTTGTTATGAATGGCCGTAAGTACAAGCAGTACCGTGGTATGGGGTCCCTGGGTGCAATGACCGGTGGTATAGGTGCGGGGACAGACAGGTACTTCCAGGAGCCCAAGGGGCACATGAAACACACCAAGGTCGTCCCTGAAGGTGTTGAGGGTGTTGTCCCATATAGGGGAACGGTGAGTGAGGTCCTCTTCCAGCTAATCGGAGGTCTAAGGGCATCCATGGGATACTGCGGCGCCGCAGACCTTGGTGAGATGAAGAAGAGGGCGAAGCTTGTGAGGATAACCTCAAGCGGTATCAAGGAGAGCCATCCACATGACCTCCTCATAACCAATGAAAGCCCCAACTACCCCACACTCAAATAAATCATTTTTTCTATAATTCTTCAGCGATCCAATGAAAAACCGTGAACTGAACTCTGCTGTGGTCCTCTGCGGGGGAATGGGCAGGAGGATGGGATCAGATAAGGGCCTTCTTGTGATGGAGGGAAGGTCATTCATTGAGATCATAACAGATAAACTCCTGGGATATTTCAGTGAGGTTGCCGTGGTCTTCCGTGACAGTGGGCAGGCTGCTAATTACACGGGTCTTCTTGATTCCAGTATCAGAATCCTCACAGATGAGGTGCCGGGTGTCGGCCCGCTGGGGGGCATATTCACTGCTCTTGGGAGAATTTCAGGTTCCGCGGCCCTCTTTCTCCCCTGTGACTCCCCCCTTGTTACCGGGGAATTCCTACTGAATATGAAGGATGCCTTCAGGGTGATGGGGGCTGGGTGTGATGCCATTGTACCCTGCAGGGATGACCTGCCCGAGCCACTCCACGCAGTCTACTCGGTAAAAATAAGGGACCATATAGATGGTCTGCTCGCCAAAAATGAAAGGAGAGTTAGGGTTCTCCTTGACTCCATTGAATCCTGCCGCATAGACGCTATCAGTCTGGATCCAAGCCTTCGGAGTTTCAGGAACTTCAACCGCCCGGAGGACCTCAGGATCTGATATCAACCGTGCGCGGATTCCTTCCCATCTCAAGCACGAACTTGTTTACCCTCTCTATCATGTCGATGTAGTGTTCTTTATGGATTTTCTTCCCATTGACGAGGGCATATTCCGGTAAAGACCCGTATAGATTCTTGAATTCAATTATCTCATTAACCATTTCCCTATACTGCTCAAGGGTCAAACGTTCCATGGATACCAACCATTGGAGTTTTTTTATAATCTCTCTGTAATAATATATAAGTTATACGATTTTATTTTCAAAACAGATCATTATTAAAAATTTAAATTGAAATATGAATGAATATCCTTGTGTCCCTCTTCATGTGGGCTACGCCCAGCTAATCCCTGAGTGAACTGAAATCATCACTCAAGAATTTCAACCCTAGCATCCCTGTTGAAGGGGTTCTTCCTCACGGCAAGTGAGAAGAGGTAGGGATAGTTTTCGCTGAGGTGTTCCATGTATCCCAGCCACTCGGACACAACGGCAGAATAGGCCCTTTCGAGGTCACCGGCCAGGTGCTCATAGTCTGTGGGAGGTAGAGATGAGAGGTCCCCTCTTGCCTCAAGTTCCTCCATCAGATGAAAGACCGCCCAGAGCATGTCTGTGAAGCTTTCATGCTCGAGTAAATTGGGGTTTTCGAGAAGCCCCAGGAGAAACTTCCGACGGGACGTTAAGAAAACTCTGAGGTATTCAATGAGTTCAATGCTTTCAGGGGAACCCAGCTCAAAATAAAATTCGCATCCCCCTATCTCCCTGAACATTTCCTTAAAATCCTCCGGACTCCATGACGCATCTATCTTAAGTTTTGATGCAATTCTATCTGTATTTGACTCGAATGGGGATACCCTCTTAAGGAATTCGGTGCCAACCTCACTGAAAAACGCCCCCACGACCATGTTTAGTTTCTCGAGTCTCTCAACAAGTTCCCGCCGGGATATGGCAGCCTCCACGATTATAACAACTATCAGAATTTCCAGGGGCACAAACGCAAGGTCTATACCTATATAGAATAGTTCGGTCTCTGGCTTATGGAATATGAAGTAGAGGGTGAGGTAGATGGAGGATGATACAAGTACAAGCAGAATTCCCAGCCTGAATTTCCAGTTTAGTCTCGGGTTCATAGCATCACCTGAAAATCTTGATTAATCTGAATTTTCTGTGTAAACAACTGCAATGGGGTTCTTTGAAACCATCATGGTTCCCCTTTCAAGTACACGGCCCCTTGTGATGCTCAGCTCGGTTATGTTCACGTCGAATCCAAGCTCCCGCAGGCACTTCACGGCTTCGCACCTTGTCTCAAGGAGTATTGCGGTTATAAGGATCCTTCCACCATCTGTAATTTTATCTGTAACCACTTCAAGTATTTCCCCCAGTCTACCGCCGCTTCCCCCGATTACAGCAATGTCCAGCGCATCAATTTCGGAAAGAGCTTTCACCGCATCACCACATATCAGGCTGACGTTATCCCCCAGCCCATGCTTTTTAAGGTTCATCTCGGTTGTTGAAATTGCATCGGGGCTTTTATCGATTGCATAGACCCTTCCAGCCCTCCTTGAAAGTTCAAGGGTCACCCCACCGGTTCCACACCCCACATCAACTGCAGTGTCCCCTTTCTGGGGATCTGCAAGGCACATAAGGAGGCACCTCACCTCCATGGCTGTTGGGCCCGGTACAGAGGGGTTCTTTATAAATTCATGGTCAGGTATCAACTCACATCACCTTTGAACTCACTTTAGGGCCTTTTCATGTCCTCACCGCTCCACCTTCTGAAGAGTTCATTGTCTATCCCCAGGACGTCGAGCACCTTACCCGCTATGAAGTCGGCGATCTCATCTATGGATGATGGTCTGTGATAGAAGCCGGGCATGGCAGGGAGTATTATCCCTCCCTCCCTTGAAACCCTCAGCATGTTCTCAAGGTGCACGCTTCTAAGAGGGGTCTCCCTTGGCACAAGGACTAGTTTACGCCTCTCCTTAAGGCACACGTCAGCGGCCCTTGTGAGTGCATTACCCGCATATCCGTTGGCTATTGCTGATAGGGTCTTCATTGTGCACGGCGCTATGACCATGGCACTGAAGCTGGATGAGCCACTGTTAACTGCTGATGTGAAGTCATCAGAATCAAAGCACTCATCAGCCACCCCTTCCAGGGTTTCAGGATCTTTTCCAAGCTCGTATCTGATTATATCACGCGCAGTATCGGTTATCATGAGTGCAACATTTACTCCGGCATCCTTCAGGGCCCTGAGTATTCTATCCCCATAGATAACGCCACTTGCACCTGTCATTGCCAGTATTATCATCTGAATCACTTCTGAGTGTTTTATGGATGCTCATTTCCTTTTATGATGAGAATTTATCTGAATTTAAGTCACATGGGTGGGTTTTATTTTTGTTATATGAATGGTGGGTTTGTTTATCTGAATTTAAGTCACATGGGTGGGTTTTATTTTTGTTATATGTAATATGGGGTGTTATCTATCTGAATTTAAGGTAATCAGGTACCGTGAGTCGAAGCTGCCGGGGGTGTGACGGTCTTCTCTCAGGGAGATCCATGTAGTCATGGAGGCTGAATTCCCTGAATGCAGCGGCTGATTCACGGGGCACATAAACACATATATCTGCATGGTTGAACCTCGCCTCCTTCAGCGCCCCCACGAGACTTGATATATGGCTCAGGTTCACGATGGAGTCCCCCACAGAAACCTGGGTCCTCATCTCATCAAATGCAGGGTACTCTGGAAGGTTAACCACAACATAATCAGGGTCCAGGTCCATGTCCTCTGCAATTTCCACCTCGGCCTTTTTTATCTCAGCATCTGTGATCCTGAATACCCTCTGGGGGTCCTCGAGCTCATTGAGTTTCACAGATTCCACGGTCTTGAGGAGGTCACGGTTATCCAGTCTCCGTATCATATCGCCTGCAAGGCCCCCCTGATTCCTGCACATGACGATGAGGTCCATGTCGTCATAGAGGTATATCCTGGACTCATCAAGCACCCCCTCAGATATGAGGCTCCTGAGGCACCTCCTGAACATGGAGTTCACGATCCTGGTGGTGTGGTGCTGGTAGACGCTGGGATACATGAAGTACCTTGCAAGCAGGGCAGACTCTGCGGCCTGAACACCCTTCCTGTCAAGGACAAGGTCGTTCTCCATCTTCATATTGTATATCAGCCTTTCAACGTCTATTATACCGTAGGCCACCCCTGTGTAGTGGGAGTCCCGCAGGAGGTAATCCATCCTGTCAACATCAAGCTCCCCGTTGATTGCCTGTCCAAGGACACCCTCACCCCTCAGTATCCTCATAACCTGTTCAAGGTCGAACTCCTCTGATATCATCTCACCGAGCACAGATTCCCTTATGAGTTTCCTTGTGAGGCTCTCATGGGACCTTTCAAGGACCCCCTCTGATACATGGGAGAATGGGCCGTGCCCCACGTCATGGAGGAGTGCGCAGAGTCTCAGTATCCTCTTCTTTTCAGTTCCAAGGTTGAGGTGCTCTGCCAGCCTCGATGCCAGGTACATGGCCCCTATGGAGTGTTCGAACCGCGAATGATTTGCTCCCGGGTATATCAGATTTGTGAATCCCAGCTGCTTTATCCTCCTGAGCCTCTGAACAGGTGGTGTGTCAATAACCCTCACCTCAAATTCGGTGAGCTTCAGGTTACCGTGGACGCTGTCCCTTATGAATTTCATTTTAAGACTCCTAGCCGCCTGACATGATAACGTTCCTGCCGCTGCTGGTGTACTCCTCCTTCATGAAGTCTATTTCATACTTCGTCCTCTCGATTATCTCTTTGAGGGCCTCAAGGGTTTCCCCACGGTGAGGTCCTGCAACAGCCACCATGAAGAGGGTCTCTGATACATAGAACTCCCCCACGTAGTGCACAACGGCCACGTCCTTCACAGGGTACTTCTCCATAACATCATCCACTATCCCCTCAAGTTCCTTCCGGGCCTTTTCAATGTCTGGTGTTGTTAGTATGAGTTTCTCTGTCCTCTCATCATCAACACCACGGACGATTCCCTCAAAGGTGAATACTGCGCCGCATTCATCAAGGTAGGGACTCTTCTTCACATGTTCCAGGAGGTCATCCATTCTGAAGGCCTCCTTTTCATCTGTCACCATGACCATCATCTCTGACACCTACACCAGTTCACTAACTTCCTTTTTTGCAAGGTGTTTTATTCTTTCAACCCCATTTATTTCCTCTATAACCTCAACAACAGATTCTGGAAGGAGTGAGCGCCAGTCACCATCGTCAAGCATCCTCCGCCTCACCTCTGTCCCTGAGTACCTGTCCCTGTAGAACAGTGGGGGTGCAGTCACCTCATAGCCGTCCTCGCTGAAGAGCCGCTGGACAAGGGGGTTCCCACTGTATACCCTGTCAAATGGGGGTGTTAGCATCTTTATATGTGCAACCCAGAGGGCGTTGCACTCTATGTCCTGGACGGGTATGATGTAGTAGCTTGATGCGGGGATACCGTTCTCACTGAGTGCCTTGGTCAGCATCATCACCCTCTCACCGGCGGTGAAGGGGTCCCTGAGGCTGTGGCTCAGCTGGGCGCTTCCGATACATATTATGAGTTCATCAACCTCCCCGAGCACCCTCTTTATAACCTGGAGGTGTCCCCGGTGGAATGGCTGCATCCTTCCAACCAGCAATCCCCTCATTCATATCACCGCATAAAGGTTATTATGTCAGTAAAACTATTAGAACTATAGTGGTTCTAGTATATATTCATGGCAGCACGTTGCTGTAATGATTGATGAAATTTTAACCGGCAGTTTTTCAGGCACTGCCATGAGATCTGGTATCTATTGAACCTTGAAGGAATGGTTGCGGTGATGCAATGATAAGGGTGGAGAACCTGACAAAGACCTATAAACTTGAGAATGGAGATGAATTCAGGGCACTTTCCGATGTTAACCTTGAGGTTTCTGAGGGCGAAATCCTGGGAATACTTGGAATGAGCGGTTCAGGTAAGACAACACTTCTGAGGATTCTGAGGGGTGTTGAACCCTTTGATTCAGGGAGGATAACCCTGGATGATGTGACCGTTGAGGCTGATTCAGGACAGTACTACTTCTCAAAGCTCAAAAAGAGGACTGCAATTCACCTTCAGAGGTCCTTTGGCCTCTGGTCGGAGACAGCCCTTCAGAATGTCATAAGGAAGCTGTATGCTGCAAAATATGGTGACGAGTCAATGACAGACTTTGACTTCGCCTATGATGAATTCGGTGAGGAGGCAATGGAACTACTAAGGGTGGTTGGACTTGACCACAAGGCCGAACACTTTGCACCTGTTCTCAGTGGGGGCGAGAAGCAGAGGCTCATAATGGCCAGGCAACTTGCAAAAAAACCCAGGGTACTCCTTCTTGATGAACCCGCAACCATGTCATGCCCTGGAACGAAGCAGGAGATACTGGATGCCATAGGGAATATCAACAGAAAACTGGGTGTCACGGTGGTGCTCGTCTCACACCTACCCGAGGTCCACGAGTACCTTGCAGACCGGCTGGTTTTGATGGAGGACGGGCGCATCGTTGATGAGGGGGAACCCGGGAGGATTATAGAGGGCTTCATGAGGGGCATTGAGCCCCCGGTTGACTACACACCCCGCAGCTCAGGGAGGGAGATCCTCAGGGTCAGGGATCTGGCCAAGAGGTTTGTACTCCTCAGGGGCGGGGCAGTCCTTGAGATGAGGGACGTTAACCTTGATATCAGGGAGGGTGAGATAGTATCCATAATAGGGCCAAGCGGGGCCGGCAAGACGGTGCTTCTACGGATGATAGGTGGCCTGGACCTTCCTGATGAGGGTACAGTTGAGTTCAGGCTTGACAGTGAATGGGTTAACATGCATGAACCTGGCGTTAAGAGGATGGGTGTAAGGAGGAAGATGGGTTTCATGCATCAGGAGTTTGCACTTGTACATCATGCCACCATAAGGAGTCAGATAGCCTCAAGGCTTGGTGTTAAGGGTGAACATGTTGTTGCAGAGGCAAGGAAGAGGGCCGGGGAGCTTGGGATAAGTGACATGGTCCTTGATGTGCTCTACCAGCTCACAGATCTTCCTGAAACAGAGGCCCGCTACAGGCTTGAGAAACTTGGCCTCTCACCTGAGATACTTGAGGAGCTCTTCCCGAGTTTTCCTGACAGCGAGGTTAAGAAGTATGCTGAGCCCATATTCAGGGCCCTGGACCTCCCCATGGACATACTTGACAGGAAATCCTATGAGCTCTCAGGGGGTGAGCGGGTGAGGGCGACCCTTGCCCTTGTCCTTGCATCAAGGCCCGATGTACTTGTCCTTGATGAGCCGTTCGGGGACCTCGACCCAATAACGCTCAGGATGGTTTCAAATTCCCTCAAGAGGATTAACATGGAGTTCGGGACAACCATAATCATGGTGAGCCACCATGTGGATTTCATAAGGGAGCTCAGCACAAGGGCTGTGATGGTTGAGGATGGACGTCTTGTAATGGACGGCGAACCAGATGGCCTCTGCGACGAGTTTGTTGAAAGAAGCCAAGCAAAATACCTTCAGAGGGTTAAGGGGTGATATAAATGGAATTTGAGAATTTTCCTGTTGAGAATGCGCACAGAATACTTACTCCAAGGCCAACCGTCATTGTAACCACGGTGGATGAGGATGGGAATATAAATGCGGCCCCATTTTCCTTCACCATGCCGGTGTCAATCGACCCCCCGATTGTGGCCTTTGCATCTGCACCGGCCCACCACACCGCAGTGAATGTTGAGGACACCCATGAGTTTGTACTTAATATAACGCCGGTGGACATAATTGATAAAATGTGGATAACCGCCAGGGATCTCCCGGCGGGTGAGAATGAACTTGAGGCCGCAGGTCTTAACTGGATTCCATCAGAGAGGGTTAAGCCACCGAGGATAGCTGAGGCAGCAGCACACCTTGAATGTGAACTCCTCAGGATGTGTGAGGTTGGCGACCACAGCCTCATAGTGGGCTCGGTTGTGAATGCCTCGGTCTGCTCTGGATGCATAAGGGATGGGCTCCTTGATGTTGAATCGGTGAAGCCAGTCCTCCATGTGGGTGGAACAGAGTTTGTCGTGGGGGATCATGTGAGGCGTATTGAATAGGTGGTTTATGATGTTTGAGAGGATCATGGTTCCAACCGATGGTTCGGAGTATGCAGCAAAGGCCGAGGACCTTGCCATTGAACTTGCAGGGCGTCTGGGCTCCGTGGTGGTTGCTGTGCATGTTATTGATGAGAAGCTGATCTACCCCTTTGATGTCCTTGAGGATGAGGGAAAGGAGATCCTGGCGGGTGTGCAGAGGAAGGGCAGGGAGGCCGGTGTCCAGGTGGATGAGGTCCTGGTATTTGGAAGCCCGGCGCATGATATGAAGAAGATCTCTGAGAAGACAGGGGCGGATCTTGTGGTTATCGCGTCACATGGGCGTTCAGGTCTTGAGAAGCTTTTGATGGGCAGTGTGGCCGAGACCACCCTCAAGACGGTTGAGGTACCGGTACTACTTGTTAAGTAAACATCCCTTCTTCTCACCGAAATGTATATATAAAGGATATATCATTATTTGATATATCAAAATTTGATATATAGGATTTTGATGTATGAGGTGTTATGTTGAGAAGATTGTTTAGAGGAATCAGGGATTACCTTACAGACTGGAAGAACCTGTTAACCCACACCCTCGTGGGAGTGATTATACTCGCAGTTGCAGTCTATGCTCCTGTAAGCCCATACTTGAGAATGGGTTTTGTTGGCTGTGTAGTGGGCTTCAATGTGGTCAGGATGAAGTATTTTGACTGAAAAATTAGCATTCCATTTTCCTACTATTTTTTATAAAAAATAGAAAATGAGTTGATATTCACCAGTTTGGAGGTCTCATGCAGGTTCCGTGGAACCCGGGGTTTTTGCTGTAGACTATAGGGGTCTTGTGAATGCATGTTCCCATACCCTTTCCGTGGGCCCGTTTATAGTGTTTATGAAGTTTCTCATGTTGATTGCTGTTACTTTGTGAGCTGATTTTGAGAGTTTGATTGCTCCGGGTGTTCCTGTTGAGCCACTGGATGCAGGTGATTGTCTGGTTTCTTATGGATCTCTGGTTTACTGAGGATTGCTGTTTAATTGCCAGAGGTTCTCCTGTGTTTGTGGTGTTGGCTTTAACCGTGATTGCCAGTTTCTTGTCATGTCACATCCCGCTATCCAGGCCGTTTTATTGCCTTCTGCACAGATCATGCTATTATCTGCAGCCGATCCCTTGAATTCTTTATACCCGCCTTTGCAGTTGCCCATGAGAGTCCATCGCTGCTGTCATCCCCCGGTGGAATTGACATGATATCCACTTCACTGGCTGAGCCTTAAATAAGACCCGGTAAAATTAAAGGAAGATATCCTTTCATTAAATCAACTCCAGGTCCCGCCTCTACCCTGGTACAGTGTATAATGCTCTTGCAACTATTAAAGTTTTAAATACCTTTGAATTTTAGCCAAAATAATATTGGATTTTTCGCTGAATTCATTCGGCACCATTTTACGTGTTCATGGATTTATTTGTTTTCTCTGGCCTCCCAATGGATCTTCCTGAAGGAGGCGATTCGATTATTTAAAGGTTCTCATTGAAACTTCATAGATAATTTTAAATTTTTAAAGAATAATAATTAATATACGTCCTAAAATTAAAGAGAAAGGTGCTAAACTTGAAAAGATACAAATGCAGGGTTTGTGGATACATCTACGACCCTGAAAAGGGCGAACCAAGGACGGACACACCACCAGGAACACCGTTTGAGGACCTTCCTGAAACATGGAGGTGCCCGTCATGCGGTGCAAGGAAGAAGATGTTCAAACCACTTAACTGAGAGGTGAATAAATGGACAAATACGTCTGCCAGATGTGTGGATACATCTACGACCCTGAAGAGGGAGACCCCACATCAGGGATAGAAGCAGGAACACCGTTTGAGGACCTCCCCGACGACTGGGTGTGCCCTGTATGTGGAGTTGGAAAGGACCAGTTCAAGAAGATGGATTAAATGAAAGCCAGAAAAATTGCAGATGGGGTTTACTACACAGGTATAATCGACTGGGACCGGAGGACCTTTGATGAGCTTGTAGCCCTCCCAAGGGGCACAAGCTACAACTCATACATCGTCTCTGGAACCAGTGCCACGGCACTCATTGATTCTGCAGAGCCCTCGAAGAGCAGCGAATTTCTCGGGACCATCAGGGAGATGGAAACTGACATCGACTACATAATCTCCCAGCACGCAGAACAGGACCACTCAGGCACAATTCCGGAACTACTTGACATGTACCCTGATGCGGAGGTCCTGGGGACATCTGCCTGCATTGAACTCCTCAAGGAACTTCTAAGGATCGATGGAAATTTCAGGGCAATTGAGGATGGTGAGACACTCTCCCTTGGTGATAAGACACTGAGGTTCATTGTAACACCCTGGGTGCACTGGCCTGACACCATGGTAACCTACCTTGAGGAGGATGGGATACTATTCACGTGTGACTTTTTTGGATCACACCTTGCAACATCAGACATCATGGAGGTTCCTGAGGGTTTCCTGAGGGAGGCCAAGAGGTACTACGCACATATCATGATGCCCTTCAGCCAGATGGTCACATCCAACATCAAAAAGATCTCGGACCTTGACATATCACTCATAGCACCATCCCATGGCCCACTGGTATCCATACCTGACCTCATAATCGATGCATACCGGAGATGGACCGCCGGGGGAAGTAAAGCGGTGATCGCATATACCACCATGCACGGAAGCACGGGGATCATGGTTGAAAGACTCACAGAGAAGCTGATGGAACTTGATGTGAGTGTAAGACCCATCAATGTTGCAGAGTCAGATACCGGGGAATTCCTCACAGAACTCGTCGATGCCTCGGTCCTGGCTGTAGCATCACCCACGGTGCTCACAAGGCCCCACCCTGCAGTTGCATCGGCACTCTACCTTGTGAATGCACTGAGACCCCCGGTGAAACATGTTGCACTTATGGGATCCTATGGGTGGGGGACACTCATTGAATCCGAGGTCAAGGGTCTGCTATCCAACCTGAACGTGGAATACCTTGAACCAGTCCTTTTGAAGGGCCTTCCACGTGAAGAGGATCTTCAGAGGATAGATGAACTTGCCATTCAGATAAAGGAAATAGGGGGTGAATTAAATGGTGAGTGAAAGGATGCAGGAGGCCCTAAACAGGCAGCTCAACGCTGAACTCTATTCAGCATACCTCTATCTTTCAATGGCTGCCTACTATGAGGCCTCTGACCTCCCGGGATTTGCAAACTGGATGCGTGTCCAGGCCCAGGAGGAACTTGCACACGCAATGAAGTTCTACGACTACCTTGTTCAGAGGGGTGCAAGGGTCGTTCTTGATGAGATAGAGAAACCACCATTTGAGTGGGAGTCCCCGCTGGAGGTATCCAAACATGTCCTGGAACATGAGAGGAAGGTCACAGGGCTCATAAATGACCTTGTTGACCTTGCAATCTCAGAGAGGGACCACGCAACCAGCAATTTCCTCCAGTGGTTCGTGGCAGAACAGGTTGAGGAGGAGGAATCAGCCGGCTCGGTGCTCCGGAAGGTGCGACTTGCATCGGATTCACCAAGCGGCCTCCTCATGCTCGATGCAGAACTCGGAAAGAGGGTTTACAACCCACCATCAAACGAAAAGGGGGGATAATTTATGGGGGAGAAGGTATACGAACTCAGAAAGGTGAAGAAAAAGGGGCGGGGAATGCCCCTCATAGGGGATAAGTTCCCTGAAATGGAGGTCCAGACAACCCACGGGCTGATGAGACTCCCGGATCAATTCAGCGGGAAATGGTTCATACTCTTCAGCCACCCTGCAGACTTCACACCCGTCTGCACAACAGAGTTCGTGGCATTCCAGGAGGTCTACCCTGAACTGAGGGAACTCGACTGTGAACTTGTGGGCCTCAGCGTCGACCAGGTATTCTCACACATAAAGTGGATTGAATGGATAGAGGAGAACCTTGATACAGAGATCGAGTTTCCTGTGATAGCGGACACCGGGAGAGTCGCGGATACCCTTGGCCTCATACACCCGGCGAGGCCCACAAACACGGTGAGGGCGGTATTCGTGGTTGACCCCGAGGGGATAATCAGGGCTATACTCTACTATCCACAGGAACTTGGAAGGAACATCCCTGAGATCGTGAGGATGATACGCGCCTTCAGGGTCATAGATGCTGAGGGTGTCGCTGCACCTGCAAACTGGCCCGATAACCAGCTCATCGGGGACCATGTGATAGTCCCGCCGGCATCTGATATTGAAACCGCCAGGAAAAGGAAAGAGGAATATGAATGCTATGACTGGTGGCTCTGCCACCGCAGTACAGGTGGTGATTAGATGGAGAAAAAATTCTATGAACTCCCTGAACTCCCATACCCCTACAATGCCCTTGAACCATACATATCAGAGGAGCAGCTGAGGATACACCATGAGAAGCACCATCAGGCCTACGTGGATGGTGCCAATGCAATCCTCAGAAAACTCGACGATGCCAGGAAGAATGATGGGGAAGTTGACATCAAGGCGGCCCTCAAGGAACTCTCATTCCATGTGGGGGGTTACGTCCTGCACCTCTTCTTCTGGGGTAACATGGGACCCGCAGATGAGTGCGGCGGAGAACCAGATGGGAGGCTTGCAGAGTACATAGAGAAGGACTTCGGAAGCTTTGAAAGATTTAAAAAGGAGTTTTCTCAGGCTGCTGTGAGTGCCGAGGGCTCAGGGTGGGCTGTACTCACCTACTGCCAGAGGACCGACCGGCTCTTCATAATGCAGGTTGAGAAACACAACGTCAACGTGATACCCCACTTCAGGATCCTCATGGTCCTGGATGTATGGGAACACGCCTACTACCTTGACTACAGGAACGTGAGACCCGACTACGTTGAAGCATTCTGGAACATCGTAAACTGGAAAGAGGTTGAAAAACGCTTCGAAGACCTCTTCTAACATTATTTTTTTGGAATCATTTTATATTTTCTTAACTTCAGTGCACACGATTCATTCTGATCAGGGAATTGTAGATGAGAGGACCCGGTATAAAGGGATGCACCTAATAAAAAAACCATGGATGAGAGGACCCGGTATAGAGGGATGCACCTAATAAAAAACCAGATGATGCTGGAGTGCCATGGAATGATACCTCCTAAGGAAGCATGCCTTAGGAATTGAGGGTTTTTCATATAAATAATGGTAGAATCAGTGTTATGAATGTTAAGAACCATTCAGCATGGCCACTCACCATCAGCCACATCAGCTCTGCCTATGTAGCGGGATGAGGAGGATACCCCCTTCCAGAACAGAAACAGCAGGCACTCTCTTCAGACCCCTTAATTCTAATTCAAATTCGCATTCGCAGCCTCCAGGGTTTTCATCACCCTTTAGAGTGCTTTCCTGGCCAGATTCATTACATTTAACCTTCAGTTCAACACCCCCGCCGTATTTATTATTGAAATCGGAGAAAAGCCCTTTGCTGGCATGAAATGATGTATTATTATTGGGAGTACAAGTATGTCAATAGGGATTAAGGGCTGACAAAAAGACCAACATTTATTTTTAGAGCACCATAAACATCTAAGAGTTACACTGATTCGGGAATGATTCAGATGATCTGGAACAGGGAAATGGAATGCATAACCAGGGATGAACTTGAGGAAATTCAGCTTAAAAGGCTTCAGGACACAGTAAGGAGGGCATATGAAAACGTACCCTACTACCATGAGGCATTTGAAAGGAAGGGTGTGTACCCTGAGGACATAGAGTCACTGGATGACATCACAAGGTTACCCTACACCACCAAGGATGACCTCCGGAAGGTCTACCCCTTCGGGATGTTCGCAGTCCCGAGGAAGGAGATAGTTGAGGTCCACACATCATCAGGGACCACAGGAAAACCCGTGGTCTCAGGCTACACCAGGGAGGACATAGAGATATGGAGTGAGGTCATGGCCAGGGGCCTCACAATGATGGGTCTCACAGAGGATGATGTCATCCAGAACACCCATGGCTACGGGCTCTTCACAGGCGGATTCGGGGTCCACTACGGCGCCCAGAAGATAGGGGCAACCGTTATTCCCATCTCAACCGGACAGACAAGAAGGCAGATAGAGATAATGAAGGACTTCGGGACAACAGTGATGATATTCACCCCATCCTATGGCCTCTACCTCTCTGAGGTTGCAGCTGAGGAGGGCTTTGATCCGGCTGAATCTAGCTTAAAGGCAGTAGGATTCGGGGCTGAAATGTGGACAGAGGAGATGAGGGCTGAGATAGAGAGGAGATTCAATGCACCGGCCTTCAACATATATGGACTCACCGAAATCATGGGGCCGGGGGTTGCGATGGAATGCAGTGAGAAGAATGGCCTCCACGTTGCAGAGGACCACTTCTACCCTGAGATCATAGATGGGAATGGTGAAAGGGTCGGAGCCGGTGAACGGGGAGAACTGGTACTCACAACCCTCACACGGGTGGGCATGCCGGTTATAAGGTTCAGGACAAAGGATATAACCTCAATAGATTATGAGCCCTGTGCCTGTGGCAGGACCCTTGCAAGGATCTCAAGGATCACCGGCAGGGTCGATGACATGCTAAAGGTTCGGGGCGTTTCAGTGTTCCCATCCCAGATAGAGAAGGCGCTCCTACGTATAGATGGTATTGAGCCACACTACCAGATAATAGTGACAAGGCCCCACCTCATGGATGAACTTGAGGTGAGGGTGGAGACCTCCCCTGAACTCTTCTCAGATGACATCCGGCAGATGGTGGAGACCAGGGACCGGCTCGAGGAGTTCATAGAGAACGAGATAGGCCTCAGGGTTAAGGTGACCCTGGTTGAACCAGGCACAATACCCAGGAGTGAGGGGAAGGCAGTAAGGGTGATAGATAAGAGGAACCTTTAAATTTATGGTGATACCATGAGGGTTAAGCAGATATCAATATTTCTTGAAAACAAGAAGGGAAGGCTCTGGAAGGCACTGAGTACACTTGCAGAGGCAGGTATAAACCTGAGGGCCCTATCACTTGCAGATACATCAGAATTCGGGATACTCAGGCTCATAGTCCCTGAACCTGAACGCGCGGCAGATGTTCTTGAGAATGGCGGCTTCGTTGTTAAGCTTAAGGACGTCGTCGCAGTTGAGATGGATGACAGGCCAGGGGGCCTTGCATCAATCCTCGGGGTCCTCAAGGATTATGACCTGAACCTTGACTACATATACGCATTTGTCCATGAAAAGAAGGATAAGGCGATACTATTTATGAGTACAGAGGATCTGGATGCCCTTGAAGGGGCCCTGAGGGATGCCGGGATCCGGATGGTCCCACCGGGGGAGGTCTACTCCCTCTGAAGCAGCGGATGATTCAGACACCATATCACGCCGGGGGTCTACTTCCTCCGGTTCACCCTGACATCCTCAATCGAGTACTCTATACCCTCTTCTTCCAGTTTTTTTGTTATGCTTCTGCTCATCTTACCAACTGCAAGTACAAGGACATTCAGACCCCTCTTTGCGGCTGCAAGGGCAGCATAGGGGGTTGCAAATTCAAAATCAACATTTAAGTTTAACCTTGTAGCGGCGGCCCTTGAAACGGTCCCCATTATTCCTATCCTATCCTGTCCATGCGTCAGTTCCATTATCCTTTCAAGGTCCGCTGCCCCTGAACCGCCCTCCGATATCCCTGGGAGAACCGCGATGGTCACCTTTCCCCTCTGGAGGGGTATGGTGCCGCCAAGTTCGGTGAGGGCAACATCCTCACCCTCTGAGGCACTTTTCATTACTATGGCATGGGCATCTCCATTGGTCCTCCTCCTGGCGTAGAGGACGCCGTCGTCCATGAATAGTTCCACCTCATCACCGGCGCTGAGGTCCTCCCATGCGATGGCGGGCCAGATGGACTTGTAGGAACTCATGTAATCCAGGACCTCATCGGCATATTGCCTCAGGCTCACTGCGGCCCTCTTGAGCTTCTCACCACCCCTCCGGGTTATCTTGTAGTGGGATCTCCCGCTTCCTGCCTCCACAAGGCCCTCTGCTATGAGGCTCTTTATGTTCTCAGACACTGCCTGGACCGTTATTCCCAGTTCATCTGCTATATCCCGTTGCCTCACATAGGGCTGACGCCTTGCTATCTCACTAAGCACCTGGAAACGTGTAAGTTCACCCTTCTTTCTGAAAGCCTTCATTCATTCACCTTCACCTTTTCTATGGCCCTGTTAAGGAGTTTGAGGAATTCCTCCTCATTCTCAAAGGGTATGTATGCTCCGCAGGCGGTCGCATGACCACCGCCGCTACCCCCGACCTTCTCTGCCACCCTCTGCATGATTGAACCGAAGTGTATACCGTCAAATGCCAGGAGGCGAGAGCACCTCAGTGAAACCTTGAGCCCATCATCGGTTTCAGCAAGCCCTATCATGGGCCTCCTCCAGTCACCGTAGCCCAGGAGCATACCGGCAACCGTACCCACCACCGAGGTCTTCACTTCCGGTGCATGGAAGTACTGGAGGTTATCCATATCCCTTATGAGTTCCTCGTCCATTATCCGGTCGAGGGTGACCGCCAGGTAGGCCCTGTGTTCCCTGAGGATGTCCTCAAGTTCATCCAGCCTTCCATGGCGGTTCCCCCCGATGATATCCATTGCAAGCTTCCACCTTGAGTTGCGGTTACATGCGTTAACTGCGGTTGAGAACTCTGAGAGGTCCCTGAATACTGTGTACCTCTCCTCTGATCTTAACTCGTAGACCTCACCGAGTATGAGCATGGGGAGGTATTTATGGTACCTCCGGGGGACCTCATTGACCATCATACGGTATATCTCGTTGAAGAGTTTTCTTTTCTCGTCATCTGTAAGGTCACAGAGCCTCCTCTGGGTTTCGCCGTTTTTCAGGGGTATGCCCAGGTTCTTAAGCCTTGCTATGCACTCGTTGGTATTGTTTGTTGTGGGCAGGGTAACATCCCCGAAGTATGAGAGGGCACTTACGATGGATCTGGTGTGTCTACCGTAGATCGTAAGGTCACTGCGGCAGTCAACCACACCCTCCCTTATACTGTCCTCAAGGATCAGCCGGTTGGCCCCAACCATCTTACCTTTCTTGATGTTCTGCATGTCACCCACTGCTGCAAGCAGACCCATCCAGCTGAGCTCAGTGTATCCGAACTGCCTTGCAAGTAGATATGATAGGCCACCACCTGAGATGCTGGTTGAACCATCCATTTCATAGAAGATGGGATTTATTTCAAGGAGCTCACCCCTTGGAGGTTCAAAGTTTCTATTTCGCACTGGGGGGTGGTGGTCGAGTATGAGAACACGGGAACTCCTTTTCATGTTTTCATGGATCCTCTGTCCGGATCCAAGGTCACTGAACACTGTTAGATCCGGGCCGGGTTCAACCTCGGTGACCTCATTGATGTTTATTATTCTGATCTCATGGTCCTTCCCGAGACCCTCAAGGACTTTGCTGAGGATTGTTGCCGCTGTTATACCATCACAGTCTGTGTGGCTGTAGACTGTAACCGTCTCAGCCTCCTCAACCAGCTTACGGGCCCTTCTGAGCGCGCCTTCAATTTCGTCCATGTTCATTATTACATACCCTCAACTCTTCTTTGAGGACCTCACAAGCCTTGCAAGTTTTATGAGCAGTTCCCTCTTACTCCCCTCATATTCAACAAGAACCCTCCCTGATGATTCCCACCAGGAGGGAGGGTATGACTTATCAGATTCCATACGGGCTTCAAGCTGGAGTTTTTTTGCAGCCCTGAGTATTTCACTGGCGGTGGGGGATTCAACCGCGTATTCAAGGGGCACCCTTCGCCCCTGGCTCCGTGATTTCCGTGAATCCAGATAGGCTGGCCATATTATCACATTTACTCCTCCATCATCCTTTCTGAAAGTTCGGCTAGCATGTCCCTGACCGTGTACCTCTGCGGGATGACTGCACCAAGACCATACTCCTCAAGTTTCCTGAGGGTTATGGGGCCTATTGCAGCCACATGTATCCCCCTGAGGGCATCGATAAGATCACTCTCTCTGTCACCTGCAATTTTAAAGAGGTTTTCCACTGTAAGGGGACTTGTGAATGTAACCGCATCCACCTCCCCTTTGATTATGCCCTCTATCATTTCCTCTGCTGGTGCTGTATCTTCTGGTATCCCGGATTGGTAGGCCTCTGCAACAAGGACCTCTGCGCCCATCTCCTCGAGCCCCCTGGGGAGGACCCTCCTTGCAGAGAGCGTCCTTGGAAGGGCCACCCTCATCCCCTCAAGGTTGTATTCCCTGAGGACCTCCAGGAGACCCTCCGCGGTGTAATCTTCCGGCACAAGATCCACCCTGAGACCCATCTCAGACGCTGCACGGGCAGTCTTGGGCCCTATAACCGCAACAATACAGTCATCCCTGAGTTTCTCATGGAAGTCCCTGCAGGTGCTGAACAGGGATTCAACAGCCGATGGGGAGGTGAATATAACCAGGTCCCATTCAGGGGCCCTCCTGCACACCTCCCTGAGGGAATCTGTTTTCAGGATCTTCAGCTCGAGGGTTGGGGCGACAAGGGCTTTTCCACCGGCACCCTCTATCATTTTAACAGCGGCAGATACCCTCTCAGCGGGTCTTGTGAGGGCGATGGTCTTACCCCTGAGACCCTCTAATTTCCCGGTAGACATTAACAACCTCACCAACCACTATGATTCCAGGCGGCCTCAGATCCCTTTCTGCTATATCCTCAAGTGTGCCCAGGATGACCCTCTCATTCTCAGTTGTCCCCTTTTCAATCACACATACAGGGGTTTCAGGGGGCCGGTGCTTCATTATCTCCCGCATGTTCTCCTCCACGTTACCGACACCCATAAGTATTATGAGGGTATCTGCCCTGTAATCCCAGTGCACCTGTTTTTCAGGTTTTGTGGGGTCCTCGTGTCCTGTGACAACAGTGAAAGATGTTGCAACGCCCCTGTGGGTTACAGGAAGCCCTGCAGATGTGGGAACGCCCACAGCGGAGGTCACACCGGGAATGACCCTGGCCTCAACTCCGGCCTCCCTGAGCGCAAGGAGTTCCTCGCCTCCCCTTCCGAAAACGAATGGGTCACCGCCCTTGAGCCTGACCACTGTTTCATGCTTCTTTCCTTCCTCAACCAGGATCCTGTTTATCTCATCCTGTGTTTTGTGGTGTTCACCGGCCTTCTTACCGACGTATATCAGTTTTGCGTCTTCAGGGGCGTATCCAAGTATCTCCTCACCTGCCAGTCTGTCATACACAACGACATCAGCCCTCTCGAGAACCCCTATGGCCTTAAGTGTTATGAGTTCAGGGTCCCCTGGACCCGCCCCAACAAGATAAACCACCATGAGCATCACCTCTTTTTCACTGGCGGGAATCAGATCTTCATTATGCCACTGAAAAATTTGAAACCGTCATCTGATCCGAGTATCATCTCTGAGGCCCTTTCCGGGTGGGGCATCACAGCACATACCAGTCCTGATTCATCGCAGACCCCTGTTATTCCATCAAGGGAGCCGTTGGGGTCTTCACCGTGGAACTGCAGCACGACCTGGTCGTTATCCCAGACCTCGCTGACGTTTTCGTGGTAGTATCTCCCCTCTGCATGTGCAACAGGCATCCTTATAACCTCATCCCTTCTGAAGAGCCCTGTGAAGGGGGTTCTCGTGGTCTTAACCTGCAGGCTGGTCCACTGACAGTTGAATTTCGGGTGCTCATTCACGGTGAAGACCCCTGGAACGAGGCCGACCTCTGCCAGGATCTGTGCACCGTTACATATTCCGAGAACAGGTTTTTCCTCCTTAACCAGCTCCTTAACAGCATCCATAACGGGGGTTATGGCTGCGATTGCACCGGCACGCAGGTAATCCCCGTAGGAGAAGCCTCCAGGAATTATAACCGCGTCCAGGTGTCCCAGGTCCCGCTGATTCCACCATACATACTCGGGTTCTGCCCCGGCAAGTTCCAGGACATGGTAAACGTCACGGTCACAGTTGGATCCAGGAAACCTTATAACTCCCACCCTCATGTTTCAGCCTTCCATTTCCTTTATACTGAACTCGTAGTCGTGGATAACCGGGTTGCATAGGAGGCGCTGACACATATCCTCCACCTCCCGCCTGACATCCTCAGAACTCTCCTCATCCATGGTGAATGTTATGATGTCACTTGTATCGGTATTTTCAACCTCATACCCCAGGAGTGCAAGGGCCCTCTCAATCGTGGACGCCTCCGGGTTGAGCATACCCTTCTTGAGCCTTATTCTGACCTCAACCATAAATTTCATCTCATCACCTCAGATTTTAACGTTCCATCTTTCAATGTCTTCCATCTCAAGTATCATTTCAGCAACCCTTCTGTAGGCGCTCACAACCCCCTCCTCTCCCCGGCGGAATATGTCCTTGTCCAGGGGTTTCCCGGTCTCCATGTCCCAGAGACGGCAGGTGTCAGGGCTCACCTCATCCCCCAGGCGTATCCTTCCAGAGGAATCTCTTCCAAATTCCAGTTTGAAGTCAGGTAGAATTATGCCCTTTTCTCTGAAAAACTCCACAAGGACATCGTTTATCTTCAGTGTCATCCTCCTTATCTCTGAGATCTCGTCCCTGGTTGCTATCCCGAGGGCCAGGATTATGTCCTCATTGAGCATGGGGTCGCCGTGTTCATCGCTCTTGTAGTCCATCTGTATGATTGGGGGCCTGAATTCCTGTCCCTCAGTGAAGGGGAACCTTCTAACAATACTTCCCGCTGCAATGTTCCTCAGTATAACCTCTATGGGTATCATGTCAAGTTTCCTTGCAAGCATGCAGCCGGGTTCTGGGAGTTCCAGGTACTGGGTTGGCACACCGGCCCCCTCAAGAACCTCAAATATTTTGGCTGAAATAACAGAGTTATAGTAGCCCTTCATTTCAAGGGTGTCCTTCTTTTCACCGTCACCTGCGGTTATATCGTCCCTGAACCTCACGGCAACGATTTCAGGGTCATCTGTCATGAGAACATCCTTCGCCTTACCACTGTAGAGTGGGCCGTTTATTTTCACGTTCATGCTATCACTTTTAAAGCCTTGAGATTAAATCTCTCCTCTAAGACTTATATATGTGTAAATCTTATTAGAGTTATATTACGATTCAGTTATATAATCTTGTGAACCTTATCATGCTTCTAAGGGTGATTAAATGTGTGGCATTGTGGCTTGTATACTCAAAGATAACAGGGCGGCGCCGGTACTCCTTGAATGCGTCAGGAGACTTGAGTACAGGGGCTATGACTCTGTAGGTATTGCAACGGCAGATCCTATGATAAATATCAAGAAGGACAGGGGTAAAATCGACGAGGTGGACTCAGAGCTGGATCTTGCTGATCTACCAGGTAGCATGGGCATAGCCCATGTCAGGTGGGCCACACATGGTCTTCCAACCGCTGAGAACGCCCACCCACACACAGACTGCACCGGGGAGATAGCCGTTGTTCACAATGGGATAATAGAGAACTACCTGGAGGTCAGGGAGGAACTTGAATCAGAGGGCCATATCTTCAGGTCAGAGACAGATACAGAGGTGATACCCCACCTCATAGAGAAGTACATGGATGAGGGGATGGACCTTGAAGCCGCAACAGCCACAGCACTCAGTAAACTTAAGGGAGCATATGCCATTGCAGCCATATCCTCAAGGGAACCCGGCAGGGTGGTTGGTGCAAGGAGGGAGAGCCCCCTCATAGTGGGTGCTGGTGATGGCGAGTTCTTCCTGGCATCTGATGTCCCGGCCATCCTGAACCACACAAAGAACATCATATACCTGGATGACGGTGAGATGGTCATAATTGACGGTGATGTGAGGATAAGGGACCTTGAGGGTAACACGGTGGAGAAGGAAGTCCATGTAATTGACTGGACAGCGGACATGGCCGAAAAGGCAGGATACGATCACTTCATGATCAAGGAGATACATGAGGAGCCAGGGGCCGTCAGGGATACCCTCACAGAGATGGATGAGGTTATGCGGGTGGTGAAGGAGATAGGTGAGGTTGAAAGGGTATGCTTTGTTGCCTGCGGGACCTCCTACCATGCATCACTGGTCGGCAAGTACCTGTTTGAAAGCATCCTGGGAATACCCACCGATGTCATCCTTGCAAGTGAGTTCAGGTACTCTGCACGTGCCCTCACAGACAGGACCCTTGCAGTATTCATAAGCCAGTCCGGTGAAACAGCCGACACCCTGAACGCACTGAGATCTGCAAATTCAAGGGCCAAGACCCTGGCGATAGTCAATGTCCTTGGAAGTTCAGCAACAAGGGAGGCACAGCATGTCCTCTACACGAGGGCAGGTCCTGAGATAGGTGTTGCAGCCACAAAGACGTATGTGAGTCAGCTTACCATCATATACATGCTGGTGGCTGCCATGGGCGCCCCTGAGCTAATTGAAAAACTTGAGAGGGTCCCAGCTATAATGGAGGATGCCATTGGGGATGAGGATAAGATAAGGGCACTGGCATCCCGCTACAGCAACGTGAGCGACTTCTTCTTCATAGGGCGCGGATTCTCCTATCCAACGGCCCTTGAGGGAGCCCTTAAACTCAAGGAGATAACATACATACATGGGGAAGGTTATGCTGCAGGGGAACTCAAACACGGGCCCCTGGCACTCATAGATAATGGGGTGCCTGTTGTTGCCATCTCACCCCCCGGGCCATGCCATGACAAGACCCTGAGCAACGTTGAGGAGGTCAGGGCGAGGGGTGCCAGGGTTATAGGTGTCGGGAGCACCCTTGATGAGGCCCTCATGAAGGAGGCCGATGACTTCATAGGTCTAAGCCCAGAGGTGGACGAGGTACTCTCACCCCTCGTGTACATCGTTCCCCTGCAGCTCCTCTCATACTATGTGAGTGTTGAGCGGGGACTTGACCCTGATAAGCCAAAGAACCTTGCAAAGTGTGTAACCGTTGAATGATGGAGATGACAGAAAGAATAAAGAAGTACTATGGGGCCCTGACGCTTTTATGCGTCCTTACAGGTTTATTATTCCCCCAGTTTTCAGTTTTATCAGGCTACACGCCTCTGCTTCTCGCATTTTTGGTGTTCTCCCTTGTCATTGAACACAGTCTCGAGGACTTTGGGAGGATCATCCACCACCCCCAGTTTCTTGGTCTGGTCTCTGTGTCCAATTTTCTGCTATATCCAGTTCTGGGGTTCATTTTTATTAAAACATTCAATTTCAGCGGTGATATTGTCTCGGGGATCATACTACTCTCATTTGCTCCATCACCTGTTGTTGCGGCCCTCTGGACGGAGCTATCCGGTGGTGACGGCACCCCCGCCCTTTCAGCTGCCCTTACATCGATGCTGCTATCTGTTGCAGTTTACCCTGCTGTCCTCTACCTCATGGGTGTGGCCTCACTTTCAGTGGCTTTCAGGGTATTTGAACTGCTTGTATTCACAGTATTCATGCCTGCAGTCGCTGCACTCATCCTGAGGCTTGAGGAGGAGAGGTTTATACCTGCAAGGAAGACCCTTAACTTCCTGTCGGCGATACTTGGACTTGTGATAATAGTTGTCGCGGTTGCCCACATGTCAGGTTCGGTGAGAAGTGGGGGTGTAATGGAGATTGTCCTTATGGTATCTGTGATGCTACTTGCAGGTTTCACCTATGGCTTTATTCTTGGAAGGCTAATGGGACATGATGGGGCAGCATATGTTTACACGGCGGGTATGCGTGATGGTGTGATCCCTGTTGGCGTGGCCCTCACCTACTTTTCACCTGCAGCTGCGCTTCCTGCCACGATTTTACTTGTGGTGATGCCAGTATTCACGGGAATTGTTTACTACCTCCTTAGAGGTGGAGAATAAAAAGGGGATGAATTGAAAGCAGAGGAATCTGCAACTGCTTGGGTTAACAGTTTATCCGTCAATTTTGGGGACCTTGACATTCCACTTCATTGTAAGATACTCTTCAAGATCACTCTCGGGAACCATTTTCACCTTTTTTCTTTTACGTATTATCTGACCGAGGTTTCTGTATGCATCATACTTTGCCCGGATGATGATGAACTTTCTTCTCTTCAGATTCAGTAAAACCTGCAGTATCTCTGTGAAAAGGAAAAGGGGAAAATACTTCAGTAGAAGTTTTGTGGGCATATTTTTGATGAAGGTCCATGTGTAATTTCTCCAGCTGTGATAAACTGTGAAATCACTTATAAAGGGGCTGGTACCCCCCTTGTGGTGGTACACTATGGCATCTGGTGTGTACCAGGACTCCCACCCGGCATTCCTGAGTCTGAGTGCAAGGTCAATGTCCTCATAATAGGCAAAGAAGTCCTCATCAAAATACTCGCCATCCGTTTCGATGTCCTGAAGGGCCTCGCTCCGGTATAAACAGGCACCGGCACAGCATCCGAGGATTCTGGCACGTTCATCAAAATTTTCCACGGGTTCATAGGCGCCCCTGTTGAACCCGAGACCGTTCTTTGAGTATTCAAGGCCTGCTGAATCCATCAGATCATTCTTCTGACCCCATATCATCTTTGCCTGGACGCTACCTGTATTTTTATTTTTTTCGGCTTCTTTGATGAGATTTTCTATGAAATCCGGTAGAACAACAGTGTCATTGTTGAGGCAGATTATATATCTGCACTCAGGGTCAGCCATCGCAGTCCTTATCCCCTGATTGTTTGAGGCTGCAAAGCCAAGGTTTTCATCGTTTTCAATCAAGAGGATCTTCAGATTGATTAGATCTCCAAAATTCTTTTTTATAAAATCAACGGACCCATCGGATGATCCATTGTCAATGAAGACTATTCTGAAGTCAGTGTATGTCTGTTCAATGATCGATCTGAAATATGCGTCAAGAAATCTGAGCCCATTGAGGTTGGGTGTTATGATGTACGTTTCTGGCATAGAATCACTCTGTATGTGTTTTTAAGTGTATTGACAATTTTATCCCACACAAACTTCTCTTCGACAATTTTCCGCCCTTTATATCCCATATTATATCTTAATTTGCTGTTTGAGAGGATTAGATTTATTTTTTCCTTGAGCGAATCTCTATCACAGGGTTCCACAAGAAATCCATTTTCACCATCATTTATAACCTCAACAACGCCCCCTGACCTGTATGCCACAACCGGCACAGAACAGGCGTTTGCCTCTGCAAGGACCATCCCGAAGCCCTCCCTTGTTGAGGGAAGGACAAGCACCTTCGCCCCTTTAATAAGGGATATGACCTCCCTGTAGCTCAGGCTGTGATGAAATGACACCCTTGCGCCTATTCCATATTCATCAACCATCCCTTTCAGCCGGGTTCTCTCGACTCCATCTCCAATTATTTCAAGTTTCAGACCTGGAAAATCACTGCTAAGGGATCTGAAGACTTCAATAAGGTGATCGACATGTTTGTGTGGGGCGAGTCTACCCACAAATATTATGTAGTCTCCGGTGGCTGGGAGCGTGGAGTCTATCAGTTCAAGGTCCACCCCATTGGGAATGATATGTATGCCCTCAGGGGACCTGCCATACACTTCGATCAGTGCAGATGCAGTGCTCCTGCTCACCGTGACAACACCATCATATGGCAGCCTCATGAGAACCCTCTCGAGGACCGATGCCAGCCCTGATGACTGTAACCACTGGTCTCCATGGGAGGAGCTCACATCATGGATGGTTGCAACCATGGGGATTCCACGAAGTCTTGCCGCAAGCAGGGATGGTATAAGCGGTGAATATGTCTGGGCGTCTATTATATCGTAATCATTCCTGCATATCCATAGGAATACAGCCATCATGAACCTCATAAAGTCAAGAGGGGTCCTGACTGGAGGGCTCCTTATTTCAGGACCCACATGATACACATGAATACCCTCAATCTCCTCATGATGGGGGACACCTTGAATCTTCATGGAAAGCACGTCAACCTCATGTCCCCTGCTTACGAGTCTCCTTGCAATTTCAAAGTATCTCCTTTCTCCTCCTCCATTGTAATGGGGTACAAAGAAATCTGACACTATTAGAACCCTCATAAAACCCACGTCTCACTTCCTCTAGATTAATTCTATTAGCTGCAGCTATTCCTTAACTATATATCTATGATGGATAAATAGTAACAATAATACCCGGGTGGTCACATGAATACACTGGCCCTTATTTCAATCGCTGCTTTTGTGTCTGCCATAATCTCTGGAATATACATCTTTGTGAAGAACCCAAAGAGCCGTTTCAACAGAGCACTCCTTGCTTTTTCGGTGCTCGTCGCATACCTTTCACTCGCAGATTTCGGCCTTTACATCTCAGAGTCCTATGGGATGGCAGCCCTTTGGGTCAGGATGGGGTTCCTCTGGCCATTCGTGGTTCCGGTGATCCTTCACATGGTGATGATATTCACAGGGAGAATTAGAAGATGGTACACTCTTGCAGCAATCTACGTACCCGCCTTTATATTCTCAGTCCTTGAGCTTACAACAAGCCTCATAACTGCAGGCCCGCTGCTTACACCATGGGGATGGACCTTCGCCGCATCCAGATCAGCAGCATATGATCTTTCAACCATATGGGGATTTGCAGTGGGGTTAATTGCACTTGCACTTGTTGTGATTCACCTCAGGTCCTCCTCCAGTGAGGGAAGGGCTGAGGGAATCTACCTTTTCACGGGCCTCATACTTCCCATTATAACTGGGTTCCTGACTGACCTGGTGCTGCCATTAATGGGCCTTGAGGTCCCATCACTCACAAACCCTGCGGCTGCAGCAGGGGTATCAATAATAGCCTACGGTGTGCTCAGATTTCACATACCGGTACTCAGTCCAATGAACGCAGCAATGGACATAGTGAGGAACATGAACAGTTTCCTCATCATAACAGATCTTGAATTCAGAATATCCTATGTTAACCCTGCAGCCGAGAGGTTAACGGGTTTCAGTGCAGCGGAACTTCTGGGGAGGAGGATAGATGAGGCAATGGAATTTGAGGGTAAACTATCTGAAATGATGGGATCCATGGTGGAGTCAGCCCTGAAATCGAGGGATGGACTGGTACCTGTTGTTGTATCCGCTGGCCATATCCATGGAAGTGGAGGGGAGCACGTCGGCCTCCTCTTCACGGGCTCAGATATAAGTCCGATAAGGGATATGGAGAAAAAACTTCAAAGGAGGGAGGAACGCCTTGTGCTGCTCACAGAGCACATGGCCGATGGCCTCGGGGAATTTGATAGGGACTTCAAATTCAGATACCTCAGCCCATCAGTGAAGAATATAACAGGGTACAGTCATGAACACCTCATAAACAGGTCCGTCACCGATTTTCTGGATTACCTGCACCCAGATGACCGTGAAAATGTCAGAAAACTCATCATGTGTGATGATGAAATGCACAGGGCAACATTCCGGATAAAGAGGCCAGATGGAAGTTATCGATGGGTGGAGTATGTTGACAGACCCATCTACAGGGATGGTGGTGTCCTGGGCTACGTATTTGGCCTGAGGGATATACATGAACATAAACTCTCAGAGGAGGCCCTCAGGGTGAGCCGGGAGAATTTCAGGGAGCTTTTCAGGAACATGAATGCTGGGGTAATCGTCTTAAGTCCTGCTAAAGGAGGATTCAGAGTTTTATCCATGAATCCCGCTGCCGAGGAGATGGAAGGTGTAGTCTGCGGGGACGTGAAGGGAATGGAACTTGAGAGGGCACTTCCAGGAATCGCAGAATCCAGCATCAGAGGGGCCCTTGAGAAGGTGACCGGGGGGGATGAACCACTGCACCTCCCTGAGGTTAAACATGGTGAGAAATGGCTTGAGGTGTACATATACAGGCTATCAACAGGTGAGGTTGTCATAATATGCGGGGATATAACCCTCAGAAAGGAATATGAGGACCGGCTGAGATCCTCCCTGAGGGAGAAGGAGGCGCTGCTGAGGGAGGTGCACCACAGGGTCAAGAACAACTTCCAGATAATATCCAGCCTCATAAACCTCCAGTTAAATGAAATCAAGGATCAGGCACCCCTCCTGGACCTTGAGAGCAGGGTTAAATCCCTGGCACTCGTACATGAGCTCCTCTATGAATCGGAGGATATAACCAGCATCGACATGAGGCGCTACATTGAGAGGCTCACATCATCCATCCTGGACAGCTACCATGCAGCGGGAATAGAACTCAGGGTTTCTGTGAAGGACGTGACCCTCCCAATCGAGACAGCCGTGCCCCTGGGGCTCATAATAAATGAGCTCATCACAAATTCAGTGAAACATGCATTCAGTGAGGGGGGAGAGATCAGAGTGAAACTGGAATCAGAGGGTGATGATTTCACACTCACCATCTCAGATAATGGTGTGGGCCTTTCACCGGATTTTATACTTGAGGAATCTGATTCTCTGGGCCTTAAACTTGTAAATGGCCTTGTGGGTCAGCTGGACGGGGATCTTGAAGTGGATATGGAGGATGGAACTGAATTCAGGATCAGATTCTCTGTTGTACCCTACAGACCCAGAATTTAGTAATGGCAAAGTTTAAGTTAAAATCCACTGGATCATTTAACATGGTACTCACACCGAGGAATGATGTTCTGAGGGCTGTTAGAAACTACTTCGAAGGTGAACGCCGGGATGGGAGAAACAGGCGCACCGAAGCATGGCGTTCACTTTCAGAGAGTTTCATAAGGACAGCTGATGGCTCATACACCCTGGAATCAGATTCCGGCGAGGAGGCCATGCACACCAGGAGCGGCGCCATAACAGAGTCCTTTGAAAAATTTGTAGGGCCCTCAATATCACCTGATGCAGAGGAAATCCGGGTTCTTGACCTCTGTTCCGGCCTTGGGTATAACACAGCAGCTCTCCTTGAATTCACATCTGCAAGTGAGATTACAGTGGACATGGTGGAGGTCTCCCCAGAGACACTGGCGGCGGCCCTCATTGTTCCATCACCTGTAAAATCCCATGAACTTGTTAAGGCCGCCTATGAGGAACGCCTGATGGATATGGGAGTCGTCAGCATAGGGGCATCTCCCCTACCACCCCCGGAGGTCACCATTCGGGTTCACTGTGACGATGCAAGGGAGACGCTCCGGAAACTTGAGGCTGAATACTATGATGCCATTTTCCTCGATGCATTCAGTCCCGGGGTTTCACCTGAACTCTACACTGTGGAGTTTCTCTCACAAGTAGCCAGGGTTATAAAGCCAGATGGAGTTCTTGCAACCTACACATCAGCGGCTCCCGTGAGATCCGCCCTTATAGAGGTGGGATTCCATGTTGGTGCAGGTCCGGTGTTTGGAAGAAGGTCGGCAGGCACACTTGCCTCGGGGGATCCCTCAAAGGTTAGAGAGCCACTGGAATGGAGGGATGAGAGGATGGTGGCCCTCAGTGATGCAGGGGTGCCCTACAGGGATCCCACACTTTCGTCAGATGGTAAAACCATAAGTGAGAGGCGTAGAGTTGAGCGCAGGATCGTTCGTGGCGTTACAAGAATTTCATCCGCTGTTAAGACCCCGATCTACCTTGGTGCCCCCGCTGAGGAGGATAGGATCGGGCGCAGAGTCCGGCGGAACCTTGAGATGATGGGCATATCTGACCCGACGGGACAGGAAGCACTCTACATAATATGTCCCCAGATGGATGAATGTGTATGTGGCTGTGGCGAGGAAAGGGTGGTAACCTCCAGGGAGAGGGTGCTCTCAATGAGGAGGAGACTGCTGGAAGTGGCCAGTTTAAGAGGGATCATAGAGTAGAATTCAATCCGCTAGTTTCAGAGTTGGTGTTGCTATTCAGATTTACTGTAATTATATTTGTTAGGGGATTCAATGGGTTAATGTGGGTTGGGTTAATGGTTTCATATTTGTTAGGGGATTCAATGGGTTAATGTGGGTTGGGTTAATGGTTTCATATTTTATTCACAGCGGATTCAATAAGTTTAGTTTAATATAATCGGGAGGATTTCATGTTTGAGATAAGATCAAAGGACAACCTGGGAAGAACGGGTGTCCTCAGGACGGAACATGGAGAGGTTAAGACACCTGCACTGATGCCGGTTATACATCCGGGTAAGCAGACAATTGACGTTAAGAGGTTCGGCGCTGAAATTGTGATAACCAATGCATACATAATCTACAGGAACCCTGAACTCAGGGATGAGGCACTGAGAAAGGGGGTGCATGGACTCATAAACTTCGATGGTCCTGTAATGACGGATTCAGGTTCATTCCAGCTCTCAGAGTACGGTGACGTTGAGGTTGAAAACCATGAAATAATCCGCTTTCAGGATGAGATAGGCACAGACATAGGGACGTCCCTGGATATACCAACGCCGCCTGGTGTGAGCCACAGGAGGGCCCTTGAGGAGGTTGAAATTACACTTCAAAGGGCGAGGGAGTCCCTTGATTACAGGGAGAGGATGATGCTCAATGCCGTTGTCCAGGGATCAACCCACCCTGAGCTCAGGAGGTACTGCGCCTCACAGCTTGCAGAGCTCCCGGTGGAACTCCACCCAATAGGTGCCGTTGTACCTCTCATGGAGTCCTACAGGTACAGGGAGCTGGTTGACGCTGTACTATCCTCTGTTTCAGAACTTCCCCCCTCAAGGCCAAGGCACCTCATGGGGGCGGGTCATCCGATGATATTCGCCCTCGCCGCTTCCATGGGGTGTGACCTCTTTGATTCAGCCGCCTACATACTCTATGCAGAGGATGGTCGTCTTCTGAGCACAGAGGGGACATATAAACTTGAGAACCTTCAGGAAATGCCGTGCTCATGCAGGGTATGCACGGATCACACCCCATCGGAGCTCCGGAGGATGGAGGCTGAGGAGAGAAGGAACCTGATAGCTGAACACAACCTCCATGTGAGCTTTGCAGAGATAAGGAAGGTACGCCAGGCAATTTATGAGGGGAGCCTCATGGAGCTTGTTGAGGAGAGATGCAGGGCACATCCCAGACTTCTTGAGGGGTACAGGAGGATGTCGGCTTACGTTGAACTCTCTGAGAGATTCGAGCCAAGGTCCAAACGCTCAGCATTTTTCTACACAGGTCCGGAGTCACTGGGGCGTGTTGAGGTTCACAGGTATCTTCAGTGGGTGAAGAAAAACGTGAAGGGAAGGATGGCCATCATCGGCCCATCAAGGAAACCCTACTCATCCAGTTTACCCTCCAGAATCAGCGGTTTCCGCTCCAAGAAGCCCCAGCCGGATGGGGAATGGAGGGTGGTGGTTGCAGATGTACCCTTTGGCCTCATACCCCTTGAGCTTGACCAGGTCTATCCTCTTGCCCAGAGTGATGCGCCGGGTATCATGGACCTGGAGGCCAGGCACTTCCTGAGGGAACTGATCCTGGGCCTTGAGGAGGATGTGATCATCAGTGAGGAACTCTGCAGTGAACTTGGACTTCAGCTTCCACACCACTATTCCGGGGAGGTGGAGACATGTGTTGATGACATTGACCGCATAAGGATGATTGCAGAGTACCAGTTCGGTGAGGGGGCGGGTGATGCGCTTTTTTCTGATGATGTGAGGATTGAGAGGAGCCGTAACACAGGGAAGATAAGGCACATCTACTCAGGGGAGAGGCTTATATGCACCATGAGGGCCTCTGACGGCCTTTTTGTGCTCTCAGCTGAGGGTGCCAGGAGGCTTCATGAGGGCACAGACTATCCCCGCTGCAGGGTGGCTGTGAATGAGGAGTCTGAACCCTTTGCAAGGGAGGGCAGGAGTGTATTTGCAAAGTTTATAATTGACTGCGACAATAATATAAGGGCCGGCGATGAAGTTTTAATTGTTAATGCTCATGATGAACTTCTGGCCACAGGCAGGGCACTTCTCTGTGCCGAGGAGATGATGGACCTCAACCATGGCCAGGCAGTGAAAACCAGGAAAGGAGGATTTTAAATGATACCGGGCATGGGAATGAACCCAAAGCAGCTGAAACAGATGCAGAGGGCCATGAAGCAGATGGGAATGGATATGAAGGACCTCCGTGGCGTTGAGGAGGTTGTGATCAAACTCAAGAAGAAGGAGATCATAATAAAAAATCCCCGCGTGAATGTCATGGACTTCATGGGTCAGAAAACCTATCAGGTGACAGGCAAGGCCCGTGAAAGGTCCATGGAGGCTGAGGTTAAGATACCCGAGGATGACATTGAACTTGTCATGAACCAGACCGGTGCAAGCCGGGAGGAAGCCACCAGGGCCCTTCAGGAAACCGGGGGTGACCTGGCAGAGGCCATTATGAGGTTGAGCTGATGGTCTTAATAGCCCATATCTCGGATCTCCATGTGGGCGCACCCAACTTCAAGGAGGACATACTCCTTGAGGCCATAAGACAGATAAATGAACTTAAACCTGACGCAACCGTTATAACCGGTGACCTTACAGATAACGGCTACTACCTTGAGTTCCTGCAGGCTGCCGAGTACCTCAGTGACCTCAGGGGTCCCCACATATTTGTTCCAGGTAACCATGATGCAAGGCATGTGGGAAACGAGACCTTTGAGGATGTCTTCAGGTACAGGAAGGGGACCTTTGTTATGGATAACCTCACAGTAATAGGACTTGACAGCAGTGAACCTGATCTCGACTACGGCAAGATAGGAAGGTCCCAGCAGATCTGGATGGAGGAGGAACTTGAGAGGGCCTCAGAGAGGGGGCATTTCAGGGTTATAGCCCTCCATCACCACATAATACCTGTCCCGAAAACAGGCCGTGAAAGGAACGTACTTGCAGATGCAGGGGACATACTCTATTCGATAATCAGGAGGGGTGCTGACCTTGTGATATCAGGTCACAAGCATGTCCCTCATGTCTGGAGGGTTGAGGAGACGTTCTTTGTAACCGCCGGGACGGTTTCATCCCTTAAACTGAGGGGTAAAGATATTAATTCATATAATACATATTACATTACTGAGGATTCTATAAGAATAGTTCTCAACCAGGTTCAGGGGAAAAGGATTGAACTGGCATCCCACAGCCTGCTGGAATAATCTCATTCAGGTGGTTACTTGAGGGTAATTATAGATGCATCGAACGTCGCCCATTCAAGGAAAAACGACGATGATAGGCCATGCATAGAGAATATACTGTCAGCCGCAGAGGAGCTTGAAAAACTCGGCTATGAACCTGTTATAATTGCCGATGCATCCCTGCGACATGAGATAGATGATAAGGAGAAGTTCAAGAAACTCCTTGAGGAGGGAAAATTTCAGCAGGTGCCCTCAGGTACCAGTGCGGATCACTTCATACTCAAGATGGCCGAGGAGGAGGATGCCAAGATACTCTCAAATGATGTATTCAGGGAGTATAATGACGAGTTTCAGGACATAAACAGCAGGAGGATACCCTACACATTCAGGGATGACAGGATCCTCATTGGCACCTCTGGAAAGCCAAAGAAGGTTAAGAACATCCTCCAGAAAATCTGTAACGAAACCCTCAAGGAATTCGAGAAGAAGAGGATAGACTCATATAAGGCCAAAAGGGGCAAGAAACTCAGCGGGATAGCCATAGCCAAGGAGGCCATTGACAGGATAAGCAGGAGTCAGGAGGAGGGCCTTGAACCCAAACTTGAGGGCATATTCATGAAGCTCCCCCTGTTTGAGAAGTTCATGAGCATGGTGGAGGAGGTGGAGCGGACCAGCAACTACATAATATTCGTGCTGGTGCACCCCAGGGACTACAGGGAGGCGGTGAAGTACGCGGGTAACATTGCTGTAACGGTTGGTGACAGGCTCAAACTGGAGCACGCCCCCCTGGTGGCTGTAAGGAACGACCTCTTTCTGAAACCCGGCACATTTGAGCTGAACATAATGTACTCTGAGGACGTCATGGAGGAGGCCCCCTACAACGTTAACATAACCATAAATGATCACGATTACAGTTTTGTTAAGAAAAACTCAAGGAACATAGCAAGTACAATCGCAGCCAGGATAGGATCATGGAGATTCCCCATAGTATCTGTTAAACCGAGCATGCTGCTTGAGAAGCCAGGGGAATTCGACGTGGTTCTTGAGAAGGGAGGCAATGATTAATGGTCATGGATTATCTGCTCAGGAAGATACTAGGCTTCTTCATTGGACACAGGGTTCTGAGTATCGGGACCAAGTACATGCCCACCAACAGTACAGAGAGGGAATACGTGGACATGCTCAACTACACAAAGACGATGCTCATAGAGATTGAAAGGGCCCATATCAACACCAGCAACATCTTCGATAACCTCACAAGGGAACTTGGTACCGATAATATCCCCAAGAACAGAAAGTTCATCGAACTCAAACCTGCAGAGAACAGGGTTGACGAGTATGCGCTCCTCAGCAACATAATAATGGGAAGCGACCGCTACCTATACATTGAGGTCTTCAATGGCGGACGCATAATGGATGAATTCGTGTCCATAATAGAGAAGGAGAAGGGGAGGATCATCGAGAAGAGTTCAAGTGAGATACTCGCAAGGTTCCTCTCCAAGAACGACGCCATAAGGGTCGCCATAAAACTGATAGGCGCAGGGAGCAGAAGGGGGATAAATGTAAGGGCCGCTGCCGGGATGACGGGGGCCGCGGCAATTGAGAGGGCCATAAACCTAAACAGGGAGATCGGTGAGGTCCCGGGTGTCGGTTTCACAAAGCTCGGAGGGGAATTTGCGATAATATTCACCAGTGAATTTGAACCACTCTCAGGCAGCCCATCATACCGTGACAACTACCTCTTCATTGACATGATCGACTCAACAGGCTTCATAGAGAGGTTTGGACGTGACAGCCTTGTTGAGATAATGAACGATATAAAGACCTACATGGAGAATGACTGCAGGGGAAAGATCGAGGGTTACCGTGAGGGTGGGGACGACCTCATAGCAAACTTTCCCACAAAGGACATGGCCCTGAGGGCGGGGATAGATTCCGCATGGCATGCAATGGACAACGGTGCCAACATAAGGGTGGGTATCGGTAAGACCCGGCGGGAGGCCGGTGAGAGGGCCCAGATTGCAGACAGCATAAAGCTATGGAACCCCACATCAATCATGATATTTGATGTTGCAGATGGAATATACGGTTACTTCATCCCTTCACCCTTCACAAGGTCTGTTATTGACTTTCTGATGCATAAAAAGTCTGTGGCGCTCCTGGCATTTGTCTTCGTGTTCATAGCCACCTTCCTTGGCTGGAATATGGGGCACTGGGAGTTTGGTATTATCGCAATCCTCCTTGCCATTATCTATGCTGCCACGGCATGAAAAGAAAGTTATTTAAGGGTACTTCAAGATAATAATAAGGGGAATTGAAATGAGACCTGAAACCGAGGCTAAAATCATTGTTAGCTTCCTGATTTCCCTCATAGCATTCGGCTGCGGGTCAGGCCTGGGCATTGTCATAGGTCTTTCCAATGATAATATTACTGCCATGAATATTAACGATACTTCATCCAGTGATGTCCAGCTCTCCCCCAGCAGCACCAACCACCTGCCCCTCAACGGGATAAAGGAGCGCGGCAGGGAGGAAGCCCAGAACAGTTACGGGGAAGTCAACGTTGTTAACAGCAACCAGGGGCCCTCCAACAATACAACATTCTGAGGGACCTCAATGAACTTTTTTTGCAGGAGTGGAGACTATGAAAATCAGGTTTATTGAAGGTGGCGTCTGCGCTGTTGATGGAGTGCTTGCCGCGGGTTGTCGAGAGGGCAAATATGGCGTTGGGCTTATTGTAAGCAGAAATTCAACTGCAGCGGGTGTTCTAACATCCAACAGGGTCCGGGCAGAACCTGTTAAACTGACAGAGAAGGTTCTTGAGGGTGGCAGGATTTCAGCGATAGTTGCAAACAGTGGAAACGCCAACTGTTTCACAGGAAGAGAGGGGATGAGTGATGCACTTAGAATGGCCAGAAAAACAGCTGAGTCCATCCAGGCGGATACAGGTGAGGTTGCGGTTGCATCAACTGGCGTTATAGGAAGGAGGATGCCCCTCAGGAAGATCGAAGCCCTCATAAGAATGGCTGCAGATCAACTTGAAAACTCCCCGGAGGCCTCAGGGAATCTTGCATCTGCAATAATGACCACAGACACATTCCCCAAGGAGGTTGCGGTGGAGTTCCAGCTTGAATGCGGCGAGACCGCCCGTATAGGGGCTGTTGCCAAGGGTTCAGGTATGATAGCCCCGAACATGGCCACAATGCTCTCCTTCATAACAACTGATGTTGATGCATCACCTTCGGAGCTCAGGGAGGCCCTCAGGAGGGCTGTTGATGACAGCTTCAACATGCTCATAGTGGATGGTGATGAGAGCACCAATGACATGGTTATAATAGCATCAACCTGTAGATCAGGGAGGATCGATGAAAACTTCACTGAGGCCCTTGGGATCGTCTGCAGGGAACTTGCCCGTATGATGGCCCGTGACGGTGAAGGGGCCACCAAGTCATTCCAGGTTGATGTGGTGAATGCCAGGACACGGGAGGATGCAAGAAGGGCCGCCAGGGCCATTGCAGGTTCATCCCTTGTTAAGACGGCAATATTTGGGGCCGACCCAAACTGGGGGCGTATAGTTGCGGCTGCAGGATATTCAGGTGCAGAGTTTGACCCTGACAGGATAAGCGTGATCCTTGAATCTGAGAGCGGATCTGTGGGGATAGTAGAGGAGGGAGAGGTCCTTGCATTTGAGGGCACACCCCAGCTTGAACTTGCAGAGAGGATAATGGGTGATGATGAGATAAGGATAACGGTTGACCTCAACGCAGGCCGTGAATCGGCAACCGCATATGGCTGTGATCTCACCTATGACTATGTAAGGATAAATGCAGAGTATACGACTTAGTATAAGGGTGCAGGATAAATGCCGGCACATGACTTTAGGGCTTTCAGGATAAATGCAGAGCATAAAACTTAGGATCGGGTGTTTGAATGAAGACCGTTAACATTCTGGTGGAGGCACTCCCATACATCAAGAAATTTCACAGAAAAAAGATAATGATAAAGTACGGCGGCCATGCAATGATAGATGAGGCTGCAATGGACTCAACCGCACGGGATACTGTGCTGTTGAAGTATGTGGGCATGGAACCAGTGGTTGTCCATGGAGGCGGCCCTGAGATTTCAAGGGCCATGAACAAGATGGGGAAGGAGCCAAGGTTCATAGAGGGTCTCAGGGTTACAGATGAGGAGACCATGGAGATAGTCAAGATGGTCCTTGTCGGTAAGATAAACACTAGCATCGTCTCAAAGATATGCTACCATGGTGGAAGGGCCATAGGACTTTCGGGTAAGGACAGCAACCTTCTACTTGCAAAAAAGAGGGCGCCACATGTTGTTAGGGATGCTGAGACAGGTGAGAGAAGGGAGATAGACCTTGGACTTGTGGGGGAAATTGAATCAGTGGACCCCAGCATAATCAACATGCTCACAGATAACAATTACATCCCTGTGATATCACCCATAGGGGTTGACAGGAACGCCAACACACTCAACCTCAATGCAGATACGGTTGCAGGTGAGGTTGCAGCAGGTATAGGTGCAGAGAAGCTTATAGTCCTAACAGATGTGCCGGGAATACTCGAGGACCCCTCAGATCCTGACACCCTTATAAGGAAGGTGAGTGTTGATGAACTCAGTGACCTTGTAAAGAGCGGTATAGTTGAGGGGGGGATGCTCCCCAAGACACTCACATGCATACAGGCCATAAATGATGGTGTATCATCTGCCCATATAATAGACGGAAGGGTTGAGCACTCACTTCTGCTTGAAATATTCACCAAGAAGGGAATCGGAACCATGATAACCAAGTGATTGCTTCATTAACCCCTTCCATATGTTTTATTCAACTAATTCCTCTTTTATGGCACGGGCCATCTCCATGGTACCGGCACTTCCCCCAAGGTCAGGTGTCATTATACCCTTAAGCAGGGTTTTTTCCAGTGCTTTCTGTATTTTTTGTGCTTCCTGGTTTTTGTTGAGGTGTTTTAGCATGAGTGTTGT
>NZ_JBNASF010000004.1:0-86735 GCF_049720995.1 Methanothermobacter sp. | reverse complement strand
AGGGTTATCTGTGTAGGCTGACTGAAGTGAGAGGAGGCTTGATATTATCTGGAGGTTGTTCTTGACCCTGTGGTGTATCTCCCGCAGAAGCACCTCCTTCTCCCTGAGGGATTTGATGATCTCCTCCTCAGCCTCCCGGATATCTGTGACATCAACGAGTGAAGCCACTATCATGGTGGTTCCAGGGATGGGATCCGCAGTCATCCTTATGTACTTTATATTACCCCAGCGGTCACGGAACCTGAAGTTATAATTTCTTGGCGCGGCATAAGGGTCCCTCATCCAGAGGCGGTGATACTCTTCCATTCTTCTGAGATCACCCTCCATCAAAAATTCCTTCCAGCTCTTCTTACCCTCTATCTTCTCCCGGGAGTAGCCGCTTAGCCTCTCAAATTCCCTGTTAACCATTAATATTGTGGTGTCATCATCAACTATGGTTGTAGCAGACCCTGTATTCTCGAATATGCTCCTGTATAAACTCTCCTTCTCTTTAAGCTCATTTTCAAGCCTTTTACGCTCTGTAAGGTCCCTATAGACCGCTATCACCTCACCTGATGGGAGGCGGTATACGAAATTCTCCCTCCACCCACATATCCTATCATCACGGTAAAAAGCGAGGAGAAATTTTTCTGCCCTTCCGGCCCTGTATACTCTCCTTAGAACCTCAAGAAGTCCGAAATCATCCACCCCTGGAAATACCTCAGTCACCCTCCTTCCAAGTATCTCCTTCCTCTTAACCCCCTCAACGCGTTCAGCGGCACGGTTGAAATCCCTGATTAGGAAGTCATCACCATTATCCACTGCCTCATAGACAGCCACACAGCTATCGATGTACTCGAAGAGTTTCCTGTAGCGCTCCTTATCAAGGATGATCCTGTTTATGACAAAATCAATGCATCCTTTAAGGTCATCGTCATCCACAGGCTTCTCAATACATCCATAAGGAAAGGTTAAGACAAGCCTCCCCTCCTCCTCAAAGTCGATGAGGTACATGAGGGGGACCCTGGTATCTCCTGGATCCAATTCCCCCACCCTCTGGGGGGTTGTGTATATGATGATCAGATCGGCTTCAGTTTCGCCGGTATCCTCAAGACCTGTGGCAAAATCCACCCTGAAACCCTTGCTCCCAAGTTTTTCCTCTAAATCTGGAAAACCTTCCCCATCCTTTACAAGGAGAATCCTGAACATTCACCTCAGTCCCTGAAGTACTGATTTATTTTTTTGCATCATCCTCCCTGAATAGCTTTCGGGTCCTCATCTCCTCAAGGTTCGAGACGATACGCTGCAGATCACCCCCGGGGATACTCACCATGACCACATCATCCCCCAGGCCCATGTACCTCCTTGAGCCAGCATCCCCGAATCCATAGCTCACCTTCCCTGTGAGGTAGGGGAGCGCCGCCATTGAACTGCATATGGGTCCTGAGTCAGCGCCGATGCCATGTGAACCTGAGTCATAGGCGTTGGCATGGAGGACCTCCATCGCCTGTCTGGCATTGCAGAGGATGAATAGGACGTCGGGCTCATATTCAGCCAGTTTAAGGGGGGCGAATATGAGGGCCCTGAACACCCCATGTTCAATATTCAGGTTACCCCTCCATGAGCGCTGCACAGCCTGTATGTTCCTGTAGACCCCCATGGGCACAAGGAAAGCACCGCTTCGCATGTTCGCAGGAAACTCCGATGGATCCCTCAGCCCAGTGTACCTTGCACCCCCCATGCACTCCTCCTCATCCCTGGTCGCATAGAAGACCTCACCATTCATTGCCTTCACTAGTTTTTCACAGAACCTTGATTTAAACTTCTCCCTTTCAATGCTGGCTGGCTCCCTGACGGACCATTTTATGGCAACAGGTTCATATTCAAGTCTGAGGAGTTCCTTCAGTTTCTTTCTCAGTTCATTATTGTCCAATAGAACACCCCCACTCTTATTGCACATGCTTTTTAATTTTTGTTTGAAACTATTTTAATCATTGCTTCCCTTTGCTAACTTCACACAGATGTGGGGCGAGGTTTTGTGCATTGACATGGGGTCTTGAAATTACCGTGGTTGTTTTACGGAAGTTCTGATGTGCTTAAATTCGAGGTCCCATTCCAGTTTTTAGTAATTCAGATGCTTATCAGAATTCAGATAAGCACATTTCTCTGAAGTTCATGATATTCTTGTTGATGTCTGTAATACCATTCACCTCAAAAGGATACCTGAACTTTATATAGGAGGAATGGCATTAATGGGTGTGCCATAGGATCAGAAAACCCTATAATCATCTTAACGCCAAGGGTCATCAATTTACTCACAGAGGATGAACTGCGATATCTGATCGGTCATGAGGCTGGGCATATAAAAAGTGGCCATATGCTGTATCATACGATGGCAGAGATTATACCTGTGGCTGGTAAAATCCTCGGAACGGCTACACTGGGGATAGGTGGACTGATAAGTACCGGCCTTGAACTGGCACTCCTCTACTGGAATAGAATGTCAGAGTTCACCGCTGACAGGGCAGGGCTCCTGGCATGTCAGGATGAAGATGCCGTGATAAACACCATGATTAAAATATCAGGCGCACCTAAAAGGTTCTACGACAGGATTGACAGAGATCAGTTCATTGAACAGGCAAGGGAGTTTAAGGGGTACGATTATGATGCCCTTGATAAGATAGGGAAAATCATGCTTATAATTGGATCAACACACCCATGGACTGTTATGAGGGCTTCAGAAATCCTTGATTGGGTTGAATCAGGAGCATACAATCAAATTATAGAAAAACACACTGGTTCTCAATTAGAAATCGATTTAAAGTGTCATAAATGTGGAACACCTCTTATGGGTGATGAGAACTTCTGCGGGATCTGCGGATCAAAATTATGGGGGAGATGAGCCCTCACGTATTCCTCCTTCTAAGGGCCCCGTACACCCCGATTATGAGCACTGACACCAGGAGGGACACTGCAAGCCATGTGTAGTCATATCCACCCTCCATGCCTCTGGGTGTAGCGTTAACCATTTCAGCGGGTGGTGCCACAGCCCTAGATGGGACCTCACCTACAGCACCTGAAACATGGTAAGCAGCATGCACTATTACAGTCTCCCAGGCACCGCCGTGTTCACCCTCCTCGGGTGGCTTTACTGGTGAAACCCCCTGTATCATGAAGATCACTGTACTGTAGACCACGTTAACTCCATCGGTTGCCCTCACAACCAGTGTGTAAACACCCGGTGAACTTATGGGTCCCCCACTGTAGAGTTTGCCGTTGAGTGTTGCGAACCATCCCTCAAGGTTGTCATCAGAAACTGATATGATGGGTTTAACCGTACCGGTGTACATTCCACCCCCTGATACGCCTGTAACCCTGATAACCGGTGCCCTTCCATCATATTTGTAGGTTGAGCCGTACTGGTCTATGAGGAGGCTGAAGAATTTATATACACCAGGGGTTATGTTACCGGTCCACTCTGAACCTGAGATGGGGGTTCCGTTCTCATCAAGGACCTCAACGGTTATCCTGTAAGTGTCTGAGTCAACCCCGAAGGCCTGTATCCTGAGCTCACCTATACCTGCAGGTATGACCATGACCTGCGGTTCACTGTAGGGGCTGTTGTAGAATGCACTGTCACCGAAGTCGTTAACTATTCTCTGACCTTCAGGGCGTGTGGGATCATATCCTATCCTGCGGCCGTCAGGTGCGGTTACAAGGAGCGCAACCGGTGAATAGGCGGCCAGGTATATCTTTGAGGGTTTACCCGCCGTGCCCCCCTTTATGAGGGGGAGGAGACGCATTATGTCAGTGTTTGATGATAGCACCTCGGGTATGAAGCTGCCACTCCTTTTAAGGTACTCTGAGGCGTATCTCTCATATACAGCTATTGCAGCGTCCCATGAACTACTATCAGATGTTGGCCAGTTTCTCACTATCCTGGCTATCTTGAGCATGGTATCATAGAAGTATCCCCCTGCACCGTACCAGAGCCTTCCAGCCGCCGCAGGGTAGGTCACGTCCTCAACTGTAATTCTGTCAGGTGATATGAGCCTGAAGGTACTTACCAGTGCCTCCCTGGCATTGTGGAAGCTGTACTCTGCGTCGGAGTATGCTACTGCAACATTTGATGATGCATGGACATCATCCCACCTTGTGAAGCTTGCTATCTTGAAGAAGACCTTCAGTGTCGTCGCCACAATCTTACCGTAGGGGTTTTTGCTGATGACCTCAATAACAGCGTCCTTAATGAGGCTTACAGTGGTTTTACCTATGTGCTCAGCCACCTTGAGGGCTACATCCCTTTTCACAGTGTTTATACTTGCTGATAGGAATTCACTGAGGGCCTCATGTGTACCTCCAGATGTATATGGAAGTATGGCTGTTAACTGTGGCCGGTAGTTCTCTGCAACCCTCAGCTGCCACATGCACTTGAAGACGTACTCCCAGAGCTCCCTCTGGAAGTCAAGTTCTCCATTAACAAACTCTGCTATCTCAAGGACATCACCAACCACACTCTCCTCGAACTTGTTACCGGCCTTCTTTGCCTTCATCTCCCTCAGTTTTTCCACTGCATCGTTTATTTTACCTGCACCTGTGAGTCCCGTTGAGAACCAGGATAGTGCCTGTTCGACACCTGTAAGTGTGGCTGGTGTTGAGCCATCACCCAGTATGAGGGCTATCATGTCCTTTATAACCTCATCATCGTCAGGGATCGGGGCCGGGTCTGAGACCAGCCATGCGAGTCCCCAGAGCAACCATCCGCTCCAGCTTCCTGCACGATCCTCAATCCATTCCCTGGTTGACTGGGATATGAGTTCCGATGATGTGAAACTGGATGTGCTGTAGAAGGCCTTTCTCTGGGCCGCCTGGAATATCATGCGTTTGAGGTCCATATCCCCGATCTCATAGTAGCTGCTTCCAACCTTCTTGATAACATGTATCTCCAGGAGTGTTCCATAGGTTGATACAAGTTCATTCCCTGAGTAAAGGTAGCCCGGGTTTCCTCCAGCGTAGTCAGGCCCCCAGACAAGGTATATGCAGTAGTCCTCTCCACCATACCTGATCGTCTGCCAGAGGACTGGATGTCCACGGGCAGTTGTGAATTTCCATGTGTATGGTTCCATCTTCGGGAGTACAACCCCATAGATCGTCCTTATGTCCTGGCTGATGTATCCTGTGAAGGTCTTGAGGCCCCCCAGTTCACTGAAGGGTGTGAAGTAGGCCCTCTGCAGTATTTGATCATAGCTGGCTGTTCCATTTATGATTCCACCTGCGGAGTTCCTGAGGTGGAAGACCTCTGACCCGAACCTTGCAGTATCCAGGGGAACCTTGAACTGGGCCCATATTGTTGGTTTGAGTTTAACGTCCTCCTCACCAAAGTCAGGGTACACGTAGTCCACTATGGACTTAACAAGTTCAACATGATCTATCTTTGATGAGACAGAGACAGTCATGCCCGCGCTGTTCTGGAACCAGTTTACGGTCTCCCATACGAATATCAACCTCAGGTTGGCTGTGTTAAGGCCCGGGGGTATCTTCACGATGTAGTTCTTCCATATCCTTCCATCAGCCCCCCTTCTGGATGCGATGCTGTTGTCCACAACACCTTTCCAGTTCACCCAGGGGGCTTCATGTCTGGCGTAGAGTATTGCGGGGGGGTCCAGTTTGCTGAGGAGGTCAAATCCAGGGATCCCTTTGGTGTTATTTACGAGGAGATTGTATCCCCGTCCATCGTCGAAGTAGACCAGTATGCCTCCACCCCACCCCCAGTAAACATTATTGATGACCTCTATATCGGTCATCCATAGTGAGAGGAACTCTGCACCAGCTGCATTCATATAGGGTGTTTCTGCTATGGTGAACGCCAGCTGGCCCCCCATTGGGAGTATCCAGTTAGTTGACCTTTCCTTGTGAATGTACAGGAGGTCCCGGGGGGCCCATCCATTGCACAGTAGCCGTGAAGGGCGCTGCTGCCCTGGGTGAAGTAGTATGAACTGTTGGTTTTAAGGTCATGGATGTGGTTTCCTGAGTATACACTGATGTCCGGGATGTAAATGTACCTCTTATCGAAGTTCTGCAGGTCTACAGGTATCCTTTCAAGGTGATAGAATCCCGTGTCCAGTGTGCCTGAGAATCCCCTGCCATCGGTAACTGTAAGGCTCACTGTATGCGGGCCCTCTGTAAAGTTTCCTGTAACCTCATACCTCACGTTACACATGTATGGACTGATGCCAGGTATTATGATGGGCTGTGCTGCTACCGTGGAGCCATCCACCTTGAGTTGGAATTTATCGAATCCTCCATCTGAGTTCTCCTGGACATCAAATATGAGAATCAGTGTTTCATTATCCTCTGAGATCATATCAATACTTTTTTTCCCTGATTTCAGGGTTTCCTGTAAAGCTGGAGAACCTCAGCTCAGATGTTTCCTCGTTACCCGCCCGATCCTTTACCGTGACCTGGAGTGTATGCTGACCATCGTTGAGGAAGCCATATAATCTGGGATTGTATGCTACCTCAATGGATTCAAGGGACGCTGTGTAGCAGTAGCCATATGTGCTTGAACTTACAGGGTCAGAATATGTCCTCCTGCCGTACTCCAGTCTGTCTGTTATGTCAGTTCCGTCAAGGAGGACCCTGAGGTCCTGAGGGACGGGATCAGGTCTCCTGTTGGAGCAGTACATGAGGTAGCCCCTCCAGAGTCCTGAGGGTCCATCTGATACCCTGAAGCTCAGCAAAGCGCCTGGTCTCACGGTGCTGTTCGCTCCTGGGGCTGTGAAGTGGACAAGGGGATTTGATGTGTCAATGAGGATCCTGTAGACCACCCTGCGGAAGTTTCCAAGGATGTCAGTGGCGTTCATCACTATCTCATGGTAGCCGTCGGAGGGGGCTGAGATTTCCACCGTGAAAGTGTTTGACGTGAAGCCAGGTGTCACATTACAGGTTTTTGATGTTGCATTGAAGCTGAAAATTCCTGTAAGGTCATTCAGGAGCCCCCTTATGGTTGTATTTCTTGATTTAAGAACATCAGAGTCTGTTAATATAATTTCAGGTCCTTCAGTGTCGATGATTGTTGAACCATCCAGTGTGTTTGAGAACGCCCCATCCATTCCCACAGCCATGATGGTGAAGTGTATCTCCCCATCCGGTGGGATGAATGGCCCCTGCAAGTTCCTCAACCATCCGCTCCAGTAACCATCTATTCTATCCTCAAATCCTCCAAGCCCAACACTGTTGGATGGTATCTCAAAGCGCAGCGAAACTGACCTGACGGGTTCGCTCACATCTGCGGTTATGCATGTTTTCCCTTCCAGGTACAAATGCAGGCGTCACCCTCAGATTGCTTATGATGGGCCCTGATGTATGGGATACGAAGATCCTCCACTCCACTGATGCGCCGAGGCCCTGATTGTCAATTGCAATGGCTGATAGTGTGTGCCATCCGTGTGTGAATTCAGAGAAAACAGCGTGAAGCTCCCAGTTTCCGGCGTCACCCCTCACCTCTGTTGGGAGTGGGGAACCATCCAGGAATATGCGGGATTCATTTGATGATAGACCATTTCCAGGGTCATTCCTGACAGCCACGGTTATGTTGATCTCTGATGGGCGCCTGAATAAGCTGCCATCTGAAGGTGTAACTGAAACTATCACAGGGGTGTTGCTGGTCACCGGGAAGTACCAGAAGGTCCAGCTGGCTGAAATTTCGTATCCAACATTAACCGTGACAGTGTATATCCCCGCCGCAAGGTCCTCAGGGTTCAGGGGTGTGAAGACAAGCCATGAGCCATCCCATGAAAGCGCACCATCAACCTGGGACATCTGATGACCTGTACCCCTGTAGAGTTTTAATAGGGCACCTGTTGCTCCGGGTCTTCCTCCAAAGATGAGTGCCCTCACATCCATGGTGCTGACGCGTTCATCTGCCAGGGGTCTTCTATCAACGAGGTAGGTGAGAATGTAGATGAGCTCATCCAGGTGCTGGGCGTTACCAACGTATTTTGTGACCTCATAGTGTTTTACCCCATCGATGATCACCTTTATATCGTGGAATCCAACCATGACATCCGTGAATTCAAATCTTCCATCAGATCCCGTTACATATGTTATACTATCATCAAGGACCACAGTGGCCTGCAGTGGCCCTGCCCAGCATGTTACCGTCCCTGAAATGGATGATAACACCAGTGGTTCAAGGGGCTGGTTGTGTTCGATTTCCTCTCCAACCTCCAGGTAGAACCACAGGTCCCCTGCAGGGGCGTAGCCCGGTTTCTCAAAGTAGAGGGTGTACTCCTTCCATGGGTAGAGGGACTGGAACATGTATGAACCATCAGCTCCTGTGAATGTTTCAAGTTGAAATTCAGGGAATTCTCCTCCTAAGCACGTCAGGACAACCCTCGCAGCCTCAATGGGCTCACCTGTAACCGCATCTGTTACAACCCCATAAAAGGCTGAATATGGACCTGGATTGAGTGTCATCTCCAGTAACACAAAGGATATTGGGATGTTCACGGTTTCATGTGCTGACTCATAGGGGTATTTGGTGGCTGTGATGTTGTATACACCTTGTGAGGGGGCCTGAATCTCATACCTTCCACTGGAATCTGTTAGGGCCGATGCTATGGGAAACCCTCCTGTGCTGAGCTCCACCATGGCCCCATCTGCAGGAACGGATGTTCCATCATCCATTGCGAACCATATGTAGCCGTAGATGGAATTCATGAGGTGAAGTTCAAAGTCCACAGGGACCGTTATTTCAGGTGCCACTGTGGTGGCCCTGCTCACGTATATGTAATGGGGGCTTCCGGCGGTGAACACATAGTTTCCTGCCGGCAGATCAAAACTGTAGAATCCATCCTGATCTGTTGTGGTTGATATGTCAGGGTACCCTATCCTTGATGCCACCACGGTTATACCAGCAAGTCCCTGCTGGAGGAAGTTCCTAACATAACCCTGGACCCTTCCTGTCTCCTCAACATCCAGGTTCAGGGTGAATGTGCGGTTCGCGGGTAGTTCCCATGGCATTATATCCACTGTCAGGTTCCTGTAGCCATCCTTTGAGAACACAAGCCTCATGATGTTGGCAGTGGTGTCATAGAGGGTGCATGAGAATCTACCCCATGAATCTGTTCTGGTGTTTGGTTTGTTTCCCCATCTCTCAGGGGTCCCTGAGTTTATGTAGTAGAGATCCACGCTGACGTTGTAGACCGGAACACCCACATCATCAACAACGGTTCCTCCTATCCTGCAGGGCACGGTTCTTGGAACAAGGATTGCGCTGACTGTGAGGTTCTGGTTATCCTCAAGGGTGTACCAGTACCCGTCCCATGCGTAATAACTGTCATGATAAATGTAGATATCCCATTCCTCTGATGGAGGGCACTTCTCGAATACAGCGAGGCCATCAGGACCCGTGCTGCCATCATACCTGTCTGGACCCCAGAGGTAAAGTTCAGCTCCGGACACAGGGTTGCCGTTTATGTCGGTGACATTCACGGTTATGTTTGAATTCCAGCTTTCAAGGTGGATGTCCCTGGTTATGGTGCCCTCACCAATCAGCACGGGTATCTCAGCGTCCCTGTAGTGGGGGAGGTATGTTTTGATGGTCCCTGCAAGACCTGATACAAGCTGCGGGTAACTCGCTGTCATGAAGATGTAGAATCCATTTGAATCTGTCCTTCCTGAAATTGAGGTATATCCAGGATTGGGGTCTGGCCAGAAAATTATCTGCACATTCTTCAGGGGGTTTCCATCGGTGTCATATACGTGACCCTGGAGGGTGACAGGCTGCCCCTTCCTTATGAGCCTGACAGTCACGGATTCAGATCCCCCTCCACTCACAGTTATGTTTCCGCTGACCGGCACGTACCCATAAGGATTGATGTTATAGATCCAGAGGCCATCGGGAAGGTGTGGGAACCGGACGGTACCATCGGATCCACTGACACCATAGAGGTAGCCAGGTCCATTGAGCTGAACACCCACTCCCTGCACAGGGTCCCCGGTCCAGTTCAGTATGGTGAAGGATGCTGAGCCATCATAGTAGCCCATAACGATGTCATGCAGATTTTCGGAGGACATGTTCAGGGTTATGACTGCATGGTAGGGCCTGTATAGTGGGTGATACGCGCGAATGTCATATGTACCTGTATCTGAGGGTCCGACACCATAGAAGAGATAATAGCCTCCCTCATCAACATCTGCGTTCAGCTCAAAGGTTTCACCACTGTGGGTGTAGCTGAGGGTAACATCCGCATACACTACTTCATCATCAGGGTCACTCACACGACCAACCAGTATGGTTTCATGTTCAAGTTCAATGTTTCTCACATCCCCTGCCTCAGGGATGGTGAAGGTCTCAGCGTATGGTTTATACATCCACATCTGCACGGTGAGTGTCACGGGAACACCTGATGAGGACAACCTCGGCACCCTCAAGGGGTGTTCCCCCATCAACCACGACCCCCCTCACCTCCACAGGAAGCCCCAGCCTTATGAGTTCAATGCTGAGGCTGTTTTCACCCTCATAAACCTCAATGGTTCTGTTCTCGGGGGCGTAGAGTGGATGTGAAACATGAACTGTGAGTTCACCTGTATCGACGGCCAGTTTAACTGAACCATCCTCACCTGTGCATCCCTCCATTCCAGCGAATGAGATAATAGCCCTTTCAACAGGCTCCCCGCCTGAGCTGGTGACGTTAACCGTGAGGAGAGCCCTCTCATTCAGGATTATATTAAGGGATATGTCATCACCCGGCTGCAGGGTAAGGTCACTGCTCCAGGGGTGGTAACCATATGCATCCACCCTTATTCCCCTCACAAGGGGGACCTCATCCTCTCTGAGTTCAAAGTAGAAGTTACCATACCGGTCAGTGTACCCTGTGCGGTTCTCACCCTCAAGGAGGATGGTTACAGGGATGCCTGATGGCAGGGTCTTCTGGCCCCTCACAGTCCCCCCGATGGAGGTGAGGTACTCCATTTCAAAATCAACGCGTGATGATTCACCGGGACCCATGAGGATGTTATAAGTCTCTGTGAACAGGTCATCGTTGAAGGCCATGAGAGTAAGATCGGCCTGTATGATTCCAGGGTGTTCATCGAAGTATCTGCCATAGTTTACCATATATCTGCCAGCAGAATCAGTGTAGTTCTCTGCAATGGTGGTGCCCATCTGGTCACGGACCTCAATGATGACGTTCTCCAGTGGCGCTCCTGATGTGTCATGGACGGTGCCGTAGAAGGAGTTGGGGTATGCAAGTTCAAAGTTGACCTCGAGGGGTTCATCCACGTCAATGATAAGGGATGATGAGGTGTAATTTTCGGCTGATGCCACAATTTCATAGGTGCCGGGGGGTAGAATAAGGTTATATGCCCCCGATGAACTGGTGGTGTTCTCTGCAACTGTCAAACCACCATCCATGGCCCTCACGGTTGCATTTTCGATCGGGTCCCCATTCCAGGACCTCACCGTCCCGTATGGGTCAATGTCAGGTGGTGGTATTGTCGAGTCGTTGAGTTCAGCAGCAGAAACAGGACATGTCATTGCCAGAATACCCAGTAGAAGTACAAAAACAGCAAGTCCGGTGTATGAACCCATTCCTGAAGAGAAGAATTCGTAGGTAATATCATTCAAGATTTACCCCCCCTCAGAATTAATATATTCTATCTCACCGTATTTAAAATTTTTTAATTTAACATTAAAAAATGAGTTCATTTAAAACAATGATCCCCTTCATGTAAAAAAACATGGAGTAATAATTAAAAATTAGCCTCGAGTTTTCATCTGAAACCGGCATATGAGAGTATTTCCTCTGTTTTTTCCCCCAGTATCTCCGAGGCCCTCTCAATGCACTCCTCAATAACATATTCAAGGTCCTCATCACCAGCCCAGTACTCCTCCAGGAACCCGTATCCGTGTCTGGATGCAAGCTCATCCACCACCAAAGCACAGAGGTAGACGTCATCTATGTATCCGTGGGGCCCGTAGATCTCCTCGGGTATCACATCGTATGGGGCCACCAGGTAGCCCATGGCGGCGGATATCCTCAGCCTCTCCTCACCCACCAGCTCATCACTCCTCAGCACGTCAGCCAGCAGCCGGAAGAGATCCGGGGCGTAGTCCACTATCAGCTCATATTCTCCACGGTAACTGTTAATATTCTCCCTTAAAACATCATAGAAATGCGTGAAGTCCATAAGAAACACCTCAATCACCCATAGAACTCTTAAAGTCCATGAGGAACGCCTCAATCGTTCATCCCGCAGAGGTTCCTGAATACACACCTTGAGCAGAACCGATTCCTCCGGGGCTCGAAACACTCCCTCCTTATCTTTTCAACTGTATCCTCTATCCTCTCCCTCACAGTGAAGTTGGGGTCAGAATCAAATGATATCCTCATGGAGTCCCTTATGGCATATGCAGAGAGCCTGTCGAAATGGTATCTTTCCCTCAGCGCATACTCGTAGGTCCGTAGCTGGTACTCCAGGGCCATCCTCTCAATCCCCCCATGCTCCCGGGCCTTGAAGTCCACAAGCTCCAGTTCACCCTCAGAGTTCCTGATGATGAGATCAGTCCTGCCCTCTATTATTACATCGTCATCGGGTATGGAGAACGGCTCCTCCACCGAAACAACCTCATGGATATGGTCCCTGGTGTCACGGTAGTAATTGAGGAGTTCCCTTTCAAGGCGCCTCTTTTTCACCTCATCGTCTCTCCCCATGGGTATCCAGCACCTTTCAACGAGTTCCCTTATGAATGCCCCGTTTATGTCCTCTGAATTCTTCATTGCAAGGTGTAGCTCCTCAAGGCACCTGTGGAGTATGATGCCATAGCGCTGCATGAAGGTCTCCGGGTAGACGAAGCCGTAATGGTAGATCATCATGTACCTGAAGGGGCATTCCTCGTAGGTGAAGAGGGCCGAGAAGTTGATCCTCAGCGGATCCTCGGGCCACTCCCTCTCAAGGCACCCCTCGATGGATGTGCATTCACACTCGTATATTCCGCACCTATCCCTCAGCTCGTTGATGTATGGTGAGATCCCCACCTTCCTCGTGTTGATGCGGGGTGCAGTGGAGATGATGAGTGCGTCCTGGGCCCTTGTCATTGCAACGTAGAAGAGCCGCCGGTCCTCATCCTCGGGTTCTCCAGATGAGAGAAGCAGTTCCCTGGGAATGGGCACGAGTTCCTTCCTCTTCTTTTTTCTGCCAGGAAACCTTCCATTTATAACAGAGCAGATGAACACAACCGGAAACTCTAGACCCTTCGCCTGGTGGACGGTCATCACCTTCACTGATGCCGGGTCCTCCAGTACGGCCTCGTCATGGTGGAGGTGCCCGGGGAGGAGGTAGAGGTACCAGAGGATGTCCTGTATCCTTGCCCCTGGTTTTATTGTCTCATACTTATCTATGAGGGAACTCAGCCTTGCAAGGTTGAATATCCTTGCCCTGGCTGTGTCGGTACCATCAAGGATGAGTCTTCTGAGGTAACCTGTCACCTCCAGTATCCTGTAGAAGGCCTGGAGCACAGTCAGTGAACCGTCTTCAAGTTCCTCCCTGATCCTGTTGAGGCCAAGTATCTTCTCTGCATCCTCACCCCGGATACCTGCGTCCTCGAGTTCCTGGGGTGAGCTGAAATCTGAGAGTTTCACATTCCTTTCAAGGGATTCAAGGGCCTCCAGTGTTTCCTTACCTAGATCCAGGAAGTCGCCACGGAACATGGAGATGTTCCACCAGCCACCCCATCTTCCACTGAATTTACCATCGTAATCAGGGGGGTCCACGTAGGCCAGGAAGTAGAGCATGCTCCTTACCTCGTACCTTTTGAGGAATGATCCATCACCGCGGACTATGTAGGGGATCCCCTCACTTCTGAGCTCCCTGAGCACCCTGTCTGCATGGTAGCGAACGCTCCTGAATAGAAGTGCAACGTATCCGTAGTCAGGGATTTTGCCTGTGGATTTGAGTTTCTTTATCAGGGATACTATGTTCCGGGCCTCAGAGTTGACGTCGCGATTCTTCAGTATCACCACGTCTGTCCCGCCATCCCTGACCGGTTTTATTGTTTTCCGGTAGTGCCTCTCCCCCCTCATGAACCTGTCGGCTGTGAGCACTATCCCTGCCCTTGACCTGAAGTTGTCCTCAAGGAACACCACATCTGCATCGTATTCATCCCTGAACCTTATGAAGTTCTCAGGGGTGGCCCCCCTGAAGCCGTAGATGCTCTGGTCCTCATCCCCAACAACGCATATGCTTGATTCGGGTCCTGCTATTTTCCTGAATATCCTCTCCTGGATGGGGCTAGTGTCCTGGTACTCGTCTATCATTATGTACCGGTATTTATTTCTGACAGATTCAAGGACATCTCTGTTTGATTCAAGGAGCATGTAAACCTCCTTTTCGAGTCCAGGGAAGTCTATCTTTTTCTCTTCCCTCAGGGCCTGGAGGTAGCGGCCGTAGCAGGCTGCCATGCCATGGTATCTCCTCTTCTCAGGGTAACGTTTTTTGAGGGCCTCCATGAGTTCATCCGGGTCCACGCAGTTCTCGGTGCACCTGTTGAAGAATTCTATTGCCTCATGGACCTCACCCATCTTCATGAAGCTGTTCAGACCGATCCTGTAGAAGACCGATCTGAGGAACATCAGCTGGGACTCCTCGTCCAGGATCTCAAATCCTGCTCCAAGGTCATGTTCCTCAGGGTGATCCCTCAGTATGGTGCTGCAGAATGAGTGTATGGTTGATATCTGCATGAGTTCGGCGTCCAGTCCAACGCAGTTTATGAGCCTTGACTTCAGCTCATGGGCTGCCTTCTCTGTGAAGGTTATAACGAGTATATTCTCAGGGCTAACCCCCTTTCTCTTAACAAGGTAAGCTGTCCTCTCAACAAGAACCCTTGTTTTCCCGGCACCGGGTCCTGCCACAATTACAAGTGGCCCGTCGGTCTTCTTAACGGCCCTCTTCTGGTTCTCTGTACACGCCTCCCCTTTCCTGCAGAGTGATCCTGTCATCGTGACTGTTTCATAGATTGGGTGGTGAGTATATTAATGTTTTCCCCCCGGGAACAGTGCAACAACCGGTGGTGACTAATTAATGTTTTCCAGGGCACTGAGTTCTCAGGATGTTTTTTTCGTGTAACTTTATTAGGTTACCACAGACATACTCTCTACAATGAACCCTGCAGACCCGATCCTCAACGCATTCCTTGCAACTGTCTTCACCTGGCTCATGACACTTGCAGGTGCGGCCCTGGTCTTTCTGCCTGTAAGGGCTGAGAGGAAACTCCTTGACGCTTCACTTGGCTTTGCAGCGGGTATCATGATTGCTGCAAGTTTCTGGTCGCTCCTGGTTCCTGCAATTGAATTATCAGCCCTCAACGGGTATGCTGAGTGGTTACCGCCGGCCCTTGGTTTCCTTGCAGGGGGGCTCTTCCTTTCAGGTGTGGACAGGATCATGCCCCACCTTCACCCTGGATGCGACCCTGAGGATGCAGAGGGGCTCCCCACGACCTGGAGGAGGAACAGGCTCCTTCTCCTGGCTGTTGCCATACACAACATCCCTGAGGGGCTTGCGGTTGGTGTTGCCTTCGGGGCCGCTGCAGCCACAGGTGAACTTGCAGCCCCAATCACCCTGGCCCTGGGTATAGGCATACAGAACCTCCCTGAGGGGGCCGCGGTTTCCCTGCCCCTCCGGGGTGAGGGCCTATCCAGGTGGAGGAGTTTCACCTATGGCCAGGTATCGGGTCTCGTTGAGATCCTCGGGGGAGTTGCCGGCGCTATTCTGGTTTACTCATTCTCATGGGTCATGCCATATGCCCTTGGCTTTGCTGCGGGTGCCATGATATTCGTTGTAATAGAGGACATCATCCCTGAGTGTCAGAGCGGGGGTAACACGGACCTTGCAACGGTATCCGCCCTTTTGGGTTTTGTTCTCATGATGATACTTGACCTGGCACTTTCCTGAAATTTTTTCAGAAATTGATCTGGAAGGGTATTCACTATCACATTTTATTAGGGATGTTATACATAATATTCAGAGGTGATAGTATGGCCCGGGTTACCCGTGAGATGGTTGAAAATTCAGGTATGGATGTGGATGAACTCGTTGAACTCCTTGTGAAGAACGCCGCGGCGGAACTCACAACCTTCTATTACTACACGATACTCAGGGCCAACCTGATAGGCCTTGATGGTGAGGGGATAAAGGAGATCGCGGAATCTGCAAGGATAGAGGATCGGAACCACTTTGAGGCACTTGTCCCAAGGATATACGAAATTCCATGATATCTCAGGCTGCCCCCCGGCGTACCTCCCCGAGAAGACCACGGACACGATGAAGATACTGGAGGTCCTTGTTGCCGCAGAGAGGTGCGCTGTGAGGCAGTACACCCACATATGCAATATAACAGCCGGTAAGGACCACAGGACCTATGACCTCGCACTCTCGATACTCCACGAGGAGATACAGCATGAGTCATGGTTCTCAGAGTTCCTGGGTGAGGGTCCCTCAGGGCACTTCATGAGGCGCGGTGAAACCTCACCCTTTGTGAGGAAATTCCTTGAATAGTCTCTCCCCGGGTGTTGGAATGAGGGAATTCACCCCGGAGGAGCTCAGAAAATTTGATGGGATTTCAGGTCCCGCATACGTCGCCTTTGACGGCAGGGTCTACGATGTATCAGAGAGCTTTCTCTGGAGGGATGGGCGCCACCAGGTCATCCACAGGGCAGGAGGGGATCTCACCCATGAGCTGGAGGACGCACCCCATGGGAGGGAACTCCTTGAAAGGTTCCCTGTGGTGGGCACCCTCAGGGTGAAGTGAGGGCTTCAGATGGCAGATTTCAGGTGCACGGTATGCAATTACATCTTCCATGAGAAATATGAGGGCGAATTCGACTCCCTGCCGGGTGACTGGCGCTGCCCTGTGTGTAACGCACCAAAGGATGCCTTCGTGAGGCTGGAGTCCAGCTCCATGGAAACCGGGAGGACGGTCTCGGATGTCTTTATAGCACAGCTTGCAGCCTGGGGTGTGAGGTACGTCTTCGGGATCCCGGGCACCTCAACACTGGGACTTGTTGATGCCATACGGAGGAACAGTGACGTGAGGTACATACAGGTGCGCCATGAGGCAGCGGCGGCATTCATGGCATCCGCTTATGGTAAGCTCACAGGGCACCCCGCGGTCTGCATGGCCGTGGCTGGCCCAGGGGCATCGAACCTAATAACAGGGCTCCTGGACGCGGCCCTTGACAGGGCGCCAGTGATAGCTGTGACAGGGCAGGTTGAAACCTACAGGATAGGTACAGGTGCAAGTCAGGAGATAGACCAGCGCAGCCTCTTCGAGTCCCTGACAGTGTACAACATGACACTCATAAGCCCTGATGAGACCCCTGAGATTGTGAGGGAGGCCCTGAAACACGCCATCCTTGAGAAGGGCGTTTCACATATTGACGTCCCGAGGGACGTCCAGACAATGGAGTGCAGTGCAGATGTGAGGCCGCTGGCCGGCTCAATTGCGCCGGTATCCGTGACCGTCCCCAGAAGCCAGTTACAGAATGCTGCATCCTTAATTGATTCTGCAGAGCGTCCAATAATAATCGCGGGCTTCGGGGCGCTTGAAGCCGCTGAAAGTGTTGTTGAACTTGCAGAGAGGATAGGTGCCGGGATTGTAACCACATTCAGGGGAAAGGGGGTTGTTGATAACCATCACCCCCTTTACCTGGGGTGTCACGGGAGTCTCGGGTCCACTGCAGCGGCCGATGCTGTCAGGAAATCAGATCTCCTCATTGTCATCGGGTCGTCCTTCTCTGACCTCACACAGCTACCCCCTGGCAGGATCCTGCAAATTGACACCAACCCCCTCATGATCGCAAGGCGCCACCCCGTGGAGATGGGCCTTGAGGGTCGATCCTCACTCACAGTACCCGGGCTTCTCTCCATGACCCGTGAGAGGAGTAGGGATTCCTACAGGGCAGAGCTCAGGGAACTCAGGGCAGGGTGGCTGGAGCTTCTTGAATCTGAAATTGACCCATCCTCAAGGCCCATAAGGCCACAGTACATAATGGCTGTTCTCAGTGAACTCCTTGATGATGGGGCCATCATAGCCCTTGATGTTGGTGAGAACGGCTGGTGGTTTGGAAGGAACTTCCAGATGAAGGGCACCCAGAGGCTCCTCTTCTCAGGGTATCTTGGTTCAATGGGATTCGGGCTTCCAGCCTCAATTGCGGCGCAGCTTGAGTTCCCTGATAGGGAGGTGGCATGTATAACAGGGGATGGGGGTTTTTCCATGGTCATGGCGGAATTTCTAACCGCGGTGAAGTACAGTCTCCCTGTGAGGGTGTTCATACTCAACAACCGGAGCCTCGGGATGATAATGCAGGAGCAGCGGGTTGAGGGTTTCCCCAACTGGCAGACAGAACTCCAGAACTGTGACTTTGCAGGGTTCGCTGAAAACTGTGGTGGTCGTGGAATCCGGGTCACTGAACCGGGTGAACTGGAGGAGGCTGTTTCAGATGCCCTCAGAACAGATGGACCGGTGTTAGTGGACATTGAAACCGACCCGAGGCGCTTCATCTGATTACATGGACCGCTGATGCCTTGAATTCAAGCCAGACCTCTGAACCTGTGGTGATCCCCATATCATGGAGTGACCTTGCTGTCATGTGGACAGTGAACATCTCACCGCCACACATCACCTCAAGTTCCTGCAGGGAGCCTGAATCACGTATCGCTTTCACTTTACCCTTAAGCTGGTTAAGTGCACTTGACTCCACCCTCCCCCAGGAGACAGTTATATCCTCGGGCCTCACAGTGGCCGAAACCACACCCTCAGCCTTCTCTGACGAGTAGATACTCACACCATCACATTCTATGATTGTTACACCGTCAGGGGTTACCCTCGCCCTTCCCCTGAGGATGTTCTCTGCACCCACAAACTCTGCAACGAACCGGCTCGCCGGCCTCCTGAACACCTCCCATGGTTCACCCACCTGGAGTATCCTCCTGTTGAGTATGGCGATCCTGTCAGAGAGCTTCTGCCCCTGGATGAGGTCATGGGTTGTGAGTACCACTGTAACATCAAGCTCAGCTATGACCTCCTCCATCCTCCTCGTGGATACCGGGTCAAGGCTCGATGTTGCCTCATCCAGGAGCACAAGTTCAGGCCGGTTTATGAGTACCTGGGCAAGGGCCAGGCGCTGCCTCTCACCACCTGATAGTTCAGTGGTTTTCCTTGAGGCGTCCTCAAGGCCCACCAGTTCAAGGACCTCCCGGACCTCCCGGGCCTCTGGTTTCATCCCCCTCACATGGGGGCCGTAGAGGATGCTCTCCCCCACAGTACCGCGGAATACAGGGGTGTTCTGGAATACCATACCCATCCTTCTCCTGACATCAACCTCCCTCTTTTCAGCGACGTTTTCACCCTGAAAGATTATCTCACCCGAGTCCGGCCTTTCAAGGAGGTTGATTATCCTTAGCAGTGTTGACTTCCCTGCCCCTGTAGGGCCTATGATCCCCAGGGTCTCACCATCCCTGACCTCCAGATTCACATCATCCAGGACCCTCACACCATTGTAGACCCTTTTTATACCATGGAGTTCAAGCACGTTCATTTCATCAAACCTCCGGTAACGGTTGTGTGGAGACCGGCTCTGGATGGATTTCATGCACCTTCATTTTATCACCTCTCCTGGAAATGGTTCAGCAGGGTGTTGACGGCGAGGGATATTATGAGGAGTATTATACCAAGGGCTATTGAGAGTTCAAGGTTTCCCCTTGAGGTTTCAAGGGATATGGCGGTTGTTATAACCCTTGTGAAGCCCCTTATGTTACCACCAAGCATTATCGCGACCCCGACCTCTGAGATTGCCCTCCCGAATCCCAGGATTACTGCGGCCATGACCGCGTACCTTGCCTCCTCCAGGACCCTCAGCATAACCTGGAACTCGGTGGCACCCAGGGATCTTGCAAGGTCCCTGAGCTCCGGTTTAACGCTCCTGAGGGCTGTGATGCTGAAGCCTGTTACCAGTGGAAGTATGAGTATGGTCTGGCCCAGTATCATACCGGCAGGTGTGAAGAGGAGGTTGAGTGGACCCAGGGGCCCTGAGCGTGATATGAGGAGGAATACAAAGAGGCCCACGAGTACTGTGGGGATACTGTAGAGGGTCTGTATTATGTTGAGGAGCGCCCTTTTCCCTCTGAATTCCGCTGAGTCAATCATTGCTGCTGCGGGTACCGCAATTGCAGATGCAAGGGCTGTTGATGAGAGGGAAACCATGAGTGTTCTTGCGGTTATATCCATGAGTTCAGGGTCAAGTGATGCCATGAGCTCAAGGGCCCTTATGAATCCTGTGATTATCTCGTTCAATCCCCAGCCTCTCCTTAAAGCCATGAAAAAAAAAATAGTTAAAAGATTTATGGTTTATGAATTAAATATCCCTGTTCATATTTCAGCTTTTTGGTTCAGCCCTTCCGAAGAGGGCTGTGAAGAGTGGCTGGCCGTATTTATCCTTTCCGTACTCTGATATAAGTTTCTGGCATTCATTGCTCATGAGGAAGTCAACGAATTTCTCTGCAGCTGCACTGTTTACACCCTTAACCCTTGAGGGGTTGAGGGGTATTGCTGAGTAGACGTTGAGGAGGGATCTGTCCTCTGTGAGGTATGTTACAAGTTTGATCCTGTCCCTGTAGGCAAGGTATGTGCCTGAATCTGTGAGTGTGTAGGCCCCCTTCTGGTCTGCAATCCGGAGTGTGTCAGCCATTCCGCTGCCGGTTTCAATGTACCATGATGATCCATTGACGGTTGCGTTGTAGTCTGTTATGTTCTTCCAGATCTTTATCTCCCTTGAATTTGTCCCGGAGTTGTCCCCCCTTGATACGAATTTAACAGAGGGGTTCTTCTCTGCGGCCTCAAGTATCCTTCTGAATGCATCCTCTGCTGTACTCGCATTTTTCACACCAGCGGGGTCATTCTCGGGTCCCACGATGTAGAAGTAGTTGTAGGCGAAGGGGTATCTCTTAAGGCCGTAGCCTTCCTCTATGAACTCTTTCTCCCTCTTTTTATCGTGGACTATCACAAGGTCTGCATCACCTCTCTTTCCGCGCTCAAGTGCTATACCCGTTCCACCTGAAACTATCTGCACATCGATATTGGGGTATCTTTTCTCAAATGCAGCCTCAACTGCATCAAGAAGTCCGGTATCCTCAAGGCTTGTTGTGGTGGATATTCTAAGTATCTGTTTGCTTTCATTGTTTAAAATTCCATAAATGGTCGCTCCGGCAATCACCAGAATAAGAGCCACCATGGCAACGTATTTTTTCTCCATACTTAAAACCTCCATTAGCGGTATACATGTATCTATATGCAATATATATACATGTCGATATCAGGTGGGTCACATCACACAAATAAAAAAATGATGCGATGAGAGGCCCTAAACCTTAAACCTTCAAATAAAGGGTGGAGCACTACAAAACCAATTCCCAGATCAGCAACTGCAGTTCCCCATCACCTGTACCCCCCCAAAACCACTACAAAACCAATTCCCAGATCTAAAAAAATGAAATTCAGAAAACCCTAACCCTTATATTTCTTCTCAAATCTTCTCCAGGACCTTGCAATGTAGGGCTCGCACTTATCAAGCTCAGTTAAAAGGCACATCCGTATGGTATCAGTTTTGATCTCATCCTCACCCTCTATCCTTTCTGTAACGGTCTGGTAAACCTTCTCAATGATCTCCCTCTTCTCCTCAGGACTGTAACCTGCATCAATGGCAGCCTTCTCAAGTGCGGCCCGTATCTTTGATGGGTCATAGGACTCCCTTGAACCCCTCCTCTTTATCACATTCATGATGATCACCCTGTATACTATCTTCATCTTTCAATAAACTTTTTTCCCAGTAAAAAAGGAAGAACCTCATAAAGCTTATTCAGAACAGATTACATAGAAATAAGGGTATTCAAAACACATGGTGCTTGAATGACTCCCTTGAAGAGAATATATGAAATGGATGTGCGGAGCACTTGATGAACCAGGAAAAATCACCCCTCTGGCCCTGAGGCAGAGGCCATTGAGTCACTTCAGAAATTCACTGAATCATATTCCACCATAATCAGGAAGAGAAAGGAAATGAGGATCCCCCCAGGACCCTCTCTTTCCAGGTTATATAATCGTGCCGTGAGCCTGTGAAAGTTCACCCACAGATATAAGGCTTATTGAATCAAATAACCCCCATGTGTATGAATCAGTCCTGAGGGGTGCATTCCCTGTTGAAGAGGACCCTACTCAAAGGAGGATATCCCCAGGGTGAATTCAGGGACATCATCTTCAGCGGGACAATGATAGCAGAGGGGAGGGCGCTGGGTGCTGTCATTCCAACCGGCAGGGGAAAAAGCTTGGCAGGATAGCAGAGAGGTTGAAGTATGGATGAATGCAGAGAGAACGGTTCATGGAAGAGGAAGCTGCTTACGGCAATGAGGATATTCCTTGTGGCTATGGGCGTGATAATAGTTGTCTTCGGAGCAGGGGGTACAAAGGTCTTCGGCCTCATGACGCTTCTTGCGGTGGCCGTGGTGTACCTCCCGGCCCTCAGACACCCCGATGGTCTCAGCGTCATCCCTGTTGAGATAGAGATCCTCTTCCTGACCGTGGTTGCACTGGAGTATGTACTTGGCAACACCTTCGGCCTCTACGGGAGGATAGCCTACTATGACAAGTTCATGCACTTCACAGTCCCCTTCATAGTGGCCCTCATCGGGATGATGCTCATGTACACAGCCTACGTATACGGAAAGATAAGGACCAGTCTCTTCATAATGGCTTTCCTCATAATATTCGTGACACTGGGTATAGGGGCCCTCCTTGAACTGGTTGAGTACGGCTACGACCACCACCTCTACAGGCACATAGAACACTTCCTCCCCACTGGCCCAACGCAGGGGTCCCCTGTGATGGACCCCCTGACCGATACCATGATGGACCTTCTCACGGATCTCATAGGCGGTATTCTTGGGGCTGTGACGGGAATAATACTCATAAGGAGGGCCGAGGAGAAGAACTACTGCCTTGACTGGGTTGATGAGATCGCAAGGTTAGAGGGGATAGATGAAGATGAGGACTAGATAGGCATCAGAGCACCCCTATAACTGTAGTAAAACTAGATGGGTTTCAGTATGTCCCTGTTAAGCTCAAATGACGCTGCAAGGATGAATGCCATCATAACTGGAAGAAGGCAGATCTTAACCACCTCAAGCTCAATGAGGGGTATGAATTCCTTTATGAACCTCACAGCTATGATTATGGCGCCACTTACAAGTCCCATGGACACGAATCCCCAGACCCCCGACGCGAACCTCGTGAGCATGTAGTTTCTCACAGAAACCACCGCTGCAAGGGTTATGAATATGAGGGCCGCTGCCTTGAGGAGGATTATTATCATGTCTCAGCCTCCAGCTTTCTGTTGGACCTCACCGAGGCATAGAGGAACACTGCAGCTGCAAGCATGATGAAGAACCACTCAAGGGTTCTCATAAGATCAAATGCCATCATTTCCCTCATAAAACCCAATACAGTTGATACGAAGAGCAGTGAAACCGCGATGGTCATCTGGATCCATCTGCCGTCATGGGCAGAGACCCTCACCATGTAGATCAGACTCAAACCGGTTATAACTGTGGATATGAGCTGGGCCACCTGGAATTCACGTCCATAGGGGATCATGTTATCACCATGTACATATATGTCCCCTGATAATTTAGTCCTTTCCATCACAGCGTCAGGAACTTCTCTCAGGAAAGGTTATCCTGAAAACCGCCCCTCCCTCATTGAAGGCTTCAAGTTCACCATCAAGCTGATCAGCAAGGGCCCTCACAAGGGTCATCCCCAGTGAATCCGATGAACCTGAACTGAAATCCTCTGGAAGCCCCTGACCCGTGTCCCTGTAATCCAGAAGGTACACCCCCTCCCAGAGGTTGAAGCTCACTATGATTCTCCCCTTACCATCAGGGAAGGCGTACTTTATTGAATTTGTGACAAGCTCACTGACTATGAGGGCCACCGGCACCGCCACCTCAATATCGAGGCTCACCTCCTCCACTTTGATGTCTGATACGATACCTGAGGCCCCATAGGTTGAGAGGATTTCGGTTACAAGGCGTGAGATGTATTTCCTCATGTTTATCTCTGAGAGGGTCTCCGACTGGTACAGGCTCTCGTGTATCATGGCCATGGACTTTATACGGGTCTGGCTCTCCTCAAATATCCTGAGGTCCTCAGGGTCTTTTATGTAGGGCTTCTGCAGGTTCAGGAGACTTGATATTATCTGCAGGTTATTCTTTACACGGTGATGTATCTCCCTTATAAGGGTCTCCCTCTCCCTGAGGGCGGATATCAGTGATTCCTCATAGCGCCTGGCCTCTGTAACATCCCTCACAAGTACAGCCCTGAGGCCGGGCATGATACTGAACCTTGAGATCTGAACCACCCTTTCACCCTCTATCAGGAACTCGTCATCCCCACGGGCCTCAAGGATCACCTCAGAGCATATCTCAGGAATCTTCCTTCCCATAGCATCGTCCCTTCCAGTGGATGTTATCTCCTCAAGTGCCCGGTTCCAGTAGATCACGGTATCTGATTCATCGGTTATGGCGATACCATCTGAGATGTTATCGGCAACTCCCCTGAACCTCATCTCACTCTCACGGAGCCTCTCTGTGGCCCTCCTCTGCAGGCTTATATCCGTTGCAATGAATACAAAGCCAATGGGCTCCCTGAAGCGCCCCCTGATGGGGGATGCTGTGAGGAGAACGTCAGTCATCTTTCCGTCCGCTGAGATTATCCGGGTCTCCATTTCAGATGAACTGAAACCCGAGACCAGCTCCCTCAGCATCTCCCTGTCAGATGGCTCAAAGAGGTTCCAGAAGGGTTTACCCCTGAGGTCTCTGGAGCTGTAGGATAGCTTCTCATGGACGCTCCTGCTGCAGCTTGTAATCCTACCCTCAAGGTCCGTTATGATGAGGAAGCTGGGAATCACCTCAGCTATGCTCCTCGCCGCGATGGCAGGTGAGAGCTCCGGAAAATCGTACCTCCAGACACCATAGGCTATTAAGAGCAGGCCAAGGGCCAGCATTGTCTGGGTGAACTCAGGGAAGACCATCCCCATAAGATCCCTGAAAATGAAATCGGTTGTGAAGCTCACAATCAGCGGCACGAAAAGACCTGTGAATATGTAAAGGGACTCCCTCTTCCTGTATCCCTCAGATCTCAGGTAGTCCCTGAATGTGATGGCTGCCGAAGTCAGTGTCACGGTAACGGTCCAGAGCGAGAAGAGTGCAAAGACCACAGGGGGTTCCGGGAGGGCGTAGGTCCAGCCATAATATGTGAGTAGTGGACCGGAAATGAACAGGTTCGTCATGAGTCCCGTTAATATGAATACAATCGCGGGTGCATAGATCACTGCAAGTACCGGTTTACCCACCCTCTTTCCTGTGTAGGTGAGGGCTGTGTGGAGGAGAATCGCCGGGATGATGGGCCAGAGGAGACTAAGCCTCAGCCATATCATGGCATCCCCTGGTGTCGCCACCGTCCGGTAGACGAACTCGGTGAAGGCCATGAATGATACAGCAACACCAAGGTTCGATACGAGCAGATTGAGGTTATTCCGGGGGTTCCTGTAGTAGATGAATACGGATGTGTAGAATGCAATCACAGATGCCAGCAGGGATATGATTGAGTAGGGGTTCATATAAGCCTCCATGCGAATTTGAATGGTTCCGGTATCCGGACGTTACCCTGGTCTGATCTTATCATCCTCAACCACAACCTCACCCCTCCTGGTCATCTCCTCTATGACCTTCCTGATACCTGTGGCAGTCTTCCTGCTGGTATTTTTGAAGCCGAACATCCTTGAGACCCGCGTTACAACCTCATCCATATCTGATGTGGACCTCAGGGCTATCCTCACAGCCTCCTCGATCTCCATGGGGGATATGAGGGAGATGTCAATCCTGCCAGTTCTCCTCCTCACGGTGACAGGCATGGATTCTGTGAGGAGAAGGAAGTCACCGCTTCGCTTGATGTTGCCGTTGTTCTCAGCCATCTCAATTGCAGAGTTTATTATGCTCCTCACCCTTCTCCCTGCTCTTCTAAGCCCACACGACTCCCTTATACGCCTTATAACCTCCTCTACATGCACCGGACCCTCCATTGATACTATCTCACTCACAACAGATGATATCACCGGTGTGGGGTTCTTGTAGAGGTCGTCGGGTTTTTTCAGTTTATCGGTGCTGTACTCAATGTAACTGGCAACGGACTCCCCCCGGGATTCATCAGGAAGTTCCACTGGTTCTGCTGAATCCTGCTCCTCTATGGTTGATCCAGATGAACCCTCCCCAACGGCGGATTCAGATGAAATTTCCTCAACAGTGGATCCAGATGAACCCTCCCCAACAGTGGATCCAGATGAAATTTCCTCAACAGTGGATCCAGATGAACCCTCCCCAACCACATCAGGTGTGTCAGGGTCATGGACCTCAACTGGCCCTTCCTCAACCTCCACCTCAGTAGCCTCATCTGCCTCCCGAGATTTCCTTGTTTTCTCAACTATCTCAGAGAGTCCATCTGCAACCTTCCTCTGTGTCTCATCCCTGTTGCGGTACCAGTCCGAGGACCAGAGGTGGATGATGTTCCAGCCCAGGTTCCTCAGGATCTCCTCCCTGAGCCTGTCACGGTCCCTTGCAACCTCCGCCCTGCTGTACATCTCACCATCGGTGAGGATCCCTGCAATGTACCTGCCAGGATCATCGGGGTCCTTAACCGCAAAGTCAACCCTGAAACCGGCACAGCCAACGCCCCTGTCAACCTCGAATCCATTGTCAACCAGGAACTCGTATACAGAATCCTCAAAGAGGCCCTGTGAGGTGCCTGCAGAATCTGAGTCAAGCACACCTATCTCAGCGTACCTGAGGAACCTCTTAAGTGCCCTGACACCGAAGGGGGTTCCTGGTCCGGTTTTAAGGTCCGATGCCCTGAAGTTGGTGAACACCACACACTTCTCACGGGCCCTGGTGATGAGGACGTTCAGCCTCCTCTCACCCCCCTCCTGGTTCAGGGGCCCGAAGTTGAGGGACATCCGTCCGTTCTCATCAAAGCCGTAACCCACGCTGATAAAGATAACGTCCCTCTCATCCCCCTGTATGGTTTCAAGGTTCTTTATGAAGAATGGCTCATCGGTCTCCTGATTTATGAGTCTTTCAAGCTCAGGATTCTCACGCAACCTCTCCTCAAGGGCCTCGAGGATGGCGTTCATCTGGGCAACAGAGAATGTACCGACACCGAGACTCCTTGATGTGCCGTACCTCATGAAGTGCTCCTCTATGGCCTCAACAACGGCTGCTGCCTCAAGGGGGTTTGATGATGTCCTCCCACGCTCATATACCGTGTCTGGAAGGTACCTGAGGTGGAGTCCCAGTTCATCATCCTCCCTTGAGGGTGAAGGGTACACCAGGAGCCTGTTGTCATAGAACTCCTGGTTTGACACCGCAATGAGGGATTCGTGCCGGCTTCTGTAGTGCCATCTGAGCATCCTGACAGGGAAGCTCCTCTTGCAGAGGTGGAGTATGCTCTCAATATCAGCCGCTGTGGCCACGTCCTCAGAGTCCTCCTCTGATGTAAGCATCTGGTCAAAGAAACTTGTTGGTGGGAGCTGATTGGTGTCACCCATAACCACAGCATTCCTGGCCCTGAGGAATGCCCCCAGCGCGTCCTCTGGTTTAACCTGTGATGCCTCGTCGAATATCACAACATCGAACTGGAGTTCGCTGCTCCTGGGGTCAAGGTACTGTGCAATGGAGAGGGGGCTCATCATGAAGCAGGGCTTTATTCTCTTTATAACGCCACCTGCAAGTTTAAGGAGCTTCCTGAGGGGCATATGCCCCCTCTTACGTGTGAATTCACCGCTGAGGATGCTCTCCTCAGAGTCCGGAGCCGCCCCGCCAAAGACCGTTGGCATGTTACTGTTGAGCTTATATATGAGCCTCTTCCTGTTGAGCTCGATTATCCTTGAGTCAAGCTCCCTGAACTCCCTTATCCTGGCCTCATGCAGGTCACCGATGAAGGTGTAGAGGGCGGGTATATCCCTGAAGGCCCTCTCAAGGAGTGCATCTGCAAGGTTACCCTCCATTGCAGGTCTTATATCATCCATGCTGATTATCCCGGACTCTATGAGCGGTATGAATGCCGCGCCACGGGTCTTCATGCAGAGCCTCTTCTTCTCAAGGTACTGGGACCAGAGGGGGAGGAGGTTGAGGGCATCCCTCCAGGCCTTAACCCTTGACCTCCAGGCACGGAACGGGACCTCCTCAGGGGGGGAGTTGAATATCACATGGGCATGGGTGTTTATCCTTGTCTGTAGCTTTGAGAGTTTATCCTCAAGTTCACCGTGAATTCTGAGGATTTCATTGAATTCAGAGAGAATCCTATCACCATCAAGGCCATCCGAGATGCAGCTGAGTGTCCTCTCTGATATGAGGCCCTTACTGTGGAGGTCCCTGAACCTGACTATCCACTCTGCGGTGGCCCTCAAGTCCTGGATGGGTGGGTTTTCAGGGTTCCACATTGAACCGAAGAACCTCTCAGCCACACCACTGTACCTTTCAAGTTCCCCCCTGAGGCTCATGACATCAATAAGGTTCTCAAGATCCTCCACAATCTCATAGTCATTCTCGGGGGCCCTTCCAACGTAGAGGGCATCTATCTCATTCCTTACCTTTCTGTACCTTCCGCTGAGGAATTTTATCCTGCTGGACGACTCCTTGAGGTACTCCCTGAGCAGTGCTTCCAGATCCGCGCTGTGGACAGATTCATGGAACCTCTCAAGTATCTCCCTCCTGTGTGTGTAGGCCTCAAGCTTATCAAGGAGGGTGAAGGCATCGGCCCTGTAGCGGTCCCAGATCTCCGATTCAAGAACACCAAGGTCGAAGGGGCGTGACTCTGCAACCACAGAGACAACCTCACCGAGCCTCTCAAGGTCCCCGACCGTTTTAACTGGGCTGAATCCGTACCTGTCCTGGAATTCCCTGAGTGCAGCAATCAGTCTATCGGTAACCTTAATTACTGACTCCAGGAGAACCTCAAGTTCCCTTACATCTGAGGGTAGCATCATCCCGGGATCGGTGCCTGACCATGGGTTCTCATGTAGGGGTGGGAGGAGCTCGGCGAGCTTTGCAAGGTTCCTCAGTTCCACGAGGGCCTCGTCCCACTCATCGGGGGTTATGGTCTCAGGTGAGGGTATCCTTACGAATGGGAGGTCCCCATCGAAGTACCTCTCTGAACTCTCCTTCATCCCGAATAACTGGAAGGGTGAAAGCTGTATACTGTACAGCGGCTCATGGAGGGCTCTCCTGTACTCGTTGAGCTCATCGCGCAGTTTCTCCACCCTCCTGAACTCCCTCTCAGCATCAGGTCTCTCTGCCTCGGCCTCCATGAGGGTTGACTCCAGTTCATTGAGGACGTCCTTCTTCCGGGCCTTGTGGGAGTGGAGTTCAAGGCAGAACCTTCCAAGGCCTATGGAGTCCAGTCTGCTCTTCACAACCTCGAGGGCTGCCATCTTCTCACTCACAAAGAGCACGGTCTTTCCCGCGGCCATTAGCTCGGCTATAAGGTTCACTATGGTCTGGGACTTCCCTGTTCCAGGGGGACCCTCAACCACAAGGTTCTTACCGGCCTTGACATCCTCTATAACCGCGATCTGGGATGAGTCGGCGTCAACCACGTGGTAGAGGTCCTCGTAGGGGATGCTGTCTATGTCCACCTCCCCATCGTCCTCATCGATTTCAATGGAGAAGAGGGCCCTGAGGAGGGGGCGCTCAACGATCTCATCCCAGTTTGAATAGGATGCAGGGTCAAGGTCCATGTACATGAGGAACTTGGTGAATGAGAAGAAACCCAGCTGGACCTCATCGGTGACCCCCCAGCCATCCATGGATTTCACCGCATCCTCAACCTTTCTGAGGTACTCTGAGATGCCTGCCGGGCTCTGGGGCATCGTGAACCCGGGTAATTCTATTCCCTCCTCCCTGAGCCTGGCCTGGAGTGACATGTTGGTTATGATCTCACTGCCATCCCAGCGTAGTGAGAATGATGAGCCAGCCCTGCGCCTCTCAAGGACCACCGGGACAAGAATCAGGGGCGCCCTCCTGATGTCAGGCTCATCTGCGGCCATCCACTCAAGGAAGCCCAGGGCAAGGTAGAGTATGTTGTAGCCCTGCTCCTGGATCATCGTCCTGGCCCTCTGGTTGATGTAGAAGAGCCTCCTCTGGAGTTCGGATTCTGTGAGGTCAGTCAGGAGGATATTCTCATCATCGGGTGCATGTTCAGGGTCCACCAGGTAATCACCGGCATCCACCTCACTGTCAGGTTCCTCCATGTCGTTACCATGGTCAATCTCCCCTTCAGGTTCCCTCCTGGGGGCCAGTTTCATCTTACCCCCGTTCAGGACAAGGTAGGTGTATATGTATTCAGGGTCGTGGTTCACAACCTCAACCGTCCTTGACCTTGGCCTGAAGTTCAGGAGCTGGTTTCGCATTGTGAGGTCAAGGAGTTTCTCCCTCAGGTTCTCAAATTCTCTTTCGATGATCTTCCTTGCAGATTTATCCATTCAGATTCTCCCTCAACAGTTATATAATGCACCGAAAGCAGCAGGCCCTCCATTCATGTTTATACTCAGACCATCGGCAGCTGGTTCTGCACTCATCTCAGATCTTCTTCTCCCGGGGTGCTGTTGTGGCGGCAACCCTGTAGAAGACATATACAAGGATGATGTCAACCACCCATATGGTGGCGGCTACTATCTCATCATTCCAGGGTATGGGGTAAAGGAGGTCAATGAGATCCATCACCCGTGTGGTCGAGAACAGTATCATTGAAACAGCGAATACCCTCAGAAGGAGTGTGGTCTCATTGATGTTGGAGAAGAGCATTCCCAGGGCCGCCTCACTGTATCTCAGGTTGTTGAGGAGTATCCTCAATGCAAAGTACAGGGTCAGGATGGGTGGTATCATGATGAGCCATCCCGGAAACATCAGGCATCACCCCCCATAACAGAGGCAAGGAGGCCAACAGCCACAAGGAGGAAGAGGGCGTTCAGGTTCAGCAGGCCCTCAACCACAAATTCTGACTGTCCTCCCACGAATGTGAGGCCCACAAGAACCGTGAAGATCGATGATAGGAATATGGATGCAGATATGATCCTGGACTCGCGCCTCTTAAGGAAGAGCATGGAGACCGCAAGTTCCCTGGACCTCAGCTCTGAGATTATCCTGAGACATGAGATTATTATCATGACCCCCAGGATGAGCCCGGCCAGCCGGTTTACAAGAATCAGGATATCCATGTAGAACACCACCAGATATTATGTTAAAGGGAATATTTATTTATTGGGTTTTTCACTTCCAGAATCCCCATCAGCATCATAACCGTTCAATCAGTGGACCCGGCGTTGATGTGTGAGAGTATAAGGGCCATATTGATTATATCCTCCCTGTTGTGCTCCACCACAGGTACAAGGGGTCCCGGGTTACCTGTTGAGAGGTAGGTGTGGTAGTAGTCAGGCACATATGCCCCTGGAATATCAAGGTCCCTCTTCAGACCCAGGATATGGCTCTCAACCGTGCAGAGCCTGCAGTCAGGGAGTCTGCAACCCCAGAGGCGCCTTGAAACATGGTAGAGGTCAATGTGACACTGCTCCAGCCGGTTACTCAGTTTATGGATCTCTGACCTCCTCCTTATATAGGGGATGTCAAAGCTTGCCCCGTTGAATGTTACAAGAACAGAGTCAGATGGGATGTGCCGGAATATCTCAAGGACGGCGGCCTCCATGGAGGGTTCAGGGGCGAGGCGCTGCCTAACATGGATCTCACCATCCTCAATCCAGGCCATGCCGGTGAGTATCACAGGTTCGTCTGAGAGCCCAAGGGTCTCGATGTCAAGGAAGGTGAACACCCCACCATCAAGGAGTCCCAGTGCACCGAGCACCCTCTCATCTGATGCTGAGGCGTTGAGGTAACACCTCAGGCCGTACACATCCCCTGATTCCATCATGGAAAGGACCCTTGAGGCCTCATGGCTGTACCTTTCATGTGCAAGGAGGTCGGGAACCGTGAGGTACCCCTCAGATTTCAGCCTCTCCTCGGTGACCGGCCCGACACCCCTGAGGAGCTTGAGGTCGGAGAGGATGTCATCCGCTGATTCGCGAACCCTGAACCTCACCCTCCTGCTGCAGGATACCTCAAACGCCTCCTTACCCGCAGCGGTAATCCTGGATGCCCCAATGGCCTCCTCCAGTTCCACCCCCTCGTACTTCATCATGAGGTCTCCTTTCAGTTTCTCAAACATCCAGTATCCCCCATATCAATGCATTCCATTCCTGGCCCTCTCATGGAAGTAATCTGCCATCTCAGCCTCCCCCTGTTCCCTGAGGATGGCCCCCATGAGGTAGCATGCCCCCGCATTGGCGGGTTCCTCCTCGAGGATCTCATGCAGCTTCAGCTTGGCATCAGAGAGCCTGCCCTCACTGCATAGGAGTTCAACCTCCTCCAGGGCATCAGGGGTCTCCCCACTGCTTTCCTCCTCAGCAACCCCCGAGACCCTGCCCATGAGGTGTTCAAGTATCATTACGGCGGCGTCCCTGTGTAGTGGTGAATTGTCGTTACCGCATTTTGGTGAGTAGATGCATGATGGGCACCCGTCACTGCAGCCACAGGATGCTACGAGTTCAAGTGTCGATTTAAGGAGGTCCTCGAAGACCTCAACACCCTTCTCGGCAAGTCCTATTCCACCCTCAAAGCCGTCGTAGATGAATACCGTTGCCTCCTGTGTGTCCTGGTGCCATGGGGTTGACAGTCCCCCTATATCCATCCTGTCACAGAGCACATGGAGGGGGAACAGTGCTATGAGGGCGTGCTCAGCCCCGTGGAGTCCTCCCTCAAATGCTTCATCACACCCGTACTTCCCTTCAACCCTCGCCCTGAGGGTTTCTGGTACTGTGAACCAGAGTGCCCTGGTCCTGAACCTGAGGGGTGGGAGGTCCAGGTCCCTCTTCCCCATGACCTTGCTGTAGCTCATAACCCTGTAACCGGTGTAGTGCTCTGTAACCTCAACCTCCCCGAAGTTAACCTCAAGGCTTCCCAAACGTCTCCTTCTGAGTTTCCTGATCACACTGAGCTCTGTCTCCCTGAGGACTGATGTGTGGTACTCCACGTCCCTCCTCTCAACGGTTATCCTCCTCTTCCGCAGATCAAAGTCCCTCACTATGTAGGTGTTGCCGTGGTTCATGAGCACCGCACCCTCATGGGCCTCCCTGTATGCCTGGGAGCGGCTCATGGTCTCAAGTGTCCGGCCATCACATATCACCGTGAATGTCTCGGATGAGATGTCATCCAGGCCATACCTGAACTGGGGGTCGTCGCTGCACACCAGTCCCCCATGTGAGATTTCAAGTTCGCCCTCTCCCAGCATCTCCCCTGCCACCGCCATGCTGAAGCCGTAGTCCAGGAAGTCGTCCAGGGTGAGTGGTAACTCTGAGGCCGCGCAGGCGGTATGGTTCCTGAGTATTAACCGGTTTTCAGGGTTGATTATGGCGTTCTCATGGGGCCTCTCAAAGATGAATGACGGGTTCTTCATGATGTACTGATCCAGAGGGTTCTCGAATGCCACCAGGATCACAAGGGAATCATTCCTGTTCCTCCCGGCCCTGCCTGCCTGCTGCCAGGTGGATATCATGGTTCCCGGGTAGCCTGATATTATGACAGCGTCCAGTGACCCGATGTCTATGCCCAGTTCCAGGGCATTGGTGGTGGTTACACCAAGGAGCTTCCCGGATCTGAGTCTGGACTCTATCATCCTCCTCTGGTCCGCAAGGTAACCGGCCCTGTAGGATGTCACACGGTCAATGAGCTTCCTGTTTTCCCTGTCAAGCTGTTCACGGGTCCACCGGGTTACAAGTTCAGCCATCTTCCTTGAAACCGTGAAGCAGAGGGTCTGAACACCCCTCAGAACAAGGTAGGTGAGTATGGATGAGGTTTCAAGGTGCGCCGATGGATCCCCCCTCTTACTGCAGGGGTTGTAGAGTACGAAGTGCCTGGCTCCTGAGGGTGATGTGTCCCCTGAGATGACATGGAAATCCAGGCCGGTCAGTTTAGCTGAGAACTCATCTGGGTTGGCCAGGGTTGCGCTTGCAAGGATTAACCTGGGATCTGAACCGTAATGCCTGCAGATCCTCCTTAGCCTCCTTATGAGGAGCGCCACACTTGATCCAAAGACGCCGCGGTACTGGTGGGCCTCATCTATCACCACGTACCTGAGGTTACTGTAGAACCTCCTCCACTGGTGGTGCCAGGGGAGTACACGGTGGAGCTGGTGTGGGTTGGTGAGGACTGCCCGTGAGTTCTCACGTATCCATGGCCTCATATCCCTGGGGGTGTCCCCATCATAGGTTGCCGGGTTCAGTGTGATTCCAAGCTCAGATTCCAGTTGCCTCAGAACCTTCAGCTGGTCCCTTGAGAGTGCCTTGGCAGGGTAGATGTAGAGGGCTGTTGCACTCCCATCAAGGGTCAGGGTCTCCATTATGGGGAGGTTGAAGGCAAGGGTCTTCCCTGAGGCCGTTGGGGTTGTTATGAGGATATTCCTCCCCTCCCTTATGGCCTCAAGGGCCTTGGCCTGGTGGCGGTAGAGTCTGATGCCGTGCCCATCAAGGTACTTCATGATGTTTTCAGGGAGATCATTGACCTCGGCGTATTCAGCGCGCCTTGCTGGGACTGTTTCAATGTGTTCCACAGCATCCCTGAAGCGCCAGTCCTTCGTGAACCTCTCAAGCACCATTTTAACCATGTTAATAGAATTGGGGGACGATCCTATTAAATGTTTTTCAGTTCATGGGTCCATCCCCCCATGATTCAAAATCAATATATACATGTAAACTCATATTATTAACAGTGAAGAGGGGGAGTGTTAATATCAGGAGAGTGGCTGTGATTATCCTTGCACTTGCTGTTCTTGCGGTGGCCGGGTGTGTTTCAGAGGAATCAGAATACCGGGACCTCAGCAATTACTCAGATGTGGGTCCAGATGATTACATAAACTCAGATACAGGTAATGCCTCCGGGAAAGGTGAATATGATGCCAGCGGTGTCTGCACCTACGTTGTTGATGGTGACACCATTGATGTTTCAGGTACGGGGAGGATACGCCTCGTGGGTGTCAACACCCCTGAGAGGGGTGAGCCAGGCTACAGGGAGGCGAAGGACTTCATGCAATCAATGTGCCTCTCAAGGACCGTGCAGCTCGATATAGATGATGCGAAAAGGCATGATAAATACGGGAGGGTCCTCGCTGTGGTCTACGTTGACGGGGTCAACATGAACAGGGAACTCCTCAGGAGGGGATATGCGGAGGTCATGTACATTCCACCATCTGAGTTCAACCCATATGAGTGGACCTGAAATAATAAGACATGAAGAATTAATTAGTATTAAATTTAAGGGGGGTGATAAAATGGGGGAATTCAAATTCGAAGTTCTTAAGACCATGGGTGCACTTATAACCACTGCATTCGGCCTGATAGCGGCTCTTGCCTGGAATGAGGTCATAAAGGCACTGATAACACAGTTCTTTAAGGCAGGCAATGAACTCACAGGACTATTTGTCTATGCACTCATTGTGACCATCCTTGCAGTCATTGCAACGATCCTCATTGCAAGGAGCCTTGCTCATTACGGAATAGAACTGCCTGAAGAGTGAATAACTATCACTATATTCCAGGATCTATACTGAGAGTGAAAATCTAATCAGGGATTACTCTTTCACTAAAAAGACTTAAATTAGTTTCATTTTGCTATTGATCCATTCTATCTGACCATTATTTCCTTTAAATAAATATTCAGATCCTTTAGACAACTTAATATTATTTAAAACCTCCTTAACTTTTTGTGGATTCATGTAGGGAAGTAATTCATCGATGTTTCTAAACTTTGGGGAGTAAACCTTAAATTCATAGCTACATTCCTTCCCATTGAGTCTTAAAAGATAATAGAATACCCCATATTCCTCAATTTTCTCAATAGTATACGTTCCCCTGTCCAAAAGAATTACATCATCATAAAAAAGATTTTTATCGGAACTTCTCTCTCTGGCGTCAAATGCTATTACATCATTAACCATAATTGAGTCAATTGTAAAGGTAACCGGTTTTGTTTGAATCAGAGGTATGAACCAGTTACTATCATTCTCAAGGTATATTATAGGATTTGTAAGTCCACTTCGAAAAATTTGAATTGAAAATTTCTTTTCATTTTCATCAGCATTATGATTAGCCAGGACCTTTTCAAAGATAGTTTCCGGTTCAAAGTTGAATTGGAAAACCGCCGGTAAATCCTGACACATATCATCCTTCTTTACTTCTCCCAGATTAACATATTCCTTTTTATAATTATTTAAACTCTCAAAAACAAGGTTCAAATGGCTTTCGCCATTATTCAGAATAAAATACTCATAAACCAAAGGTACAAATTCCATTGCTCTATATCTATTTATCAATAAATCAACTTTTTTTCGAATTTTATTATCCCAAAAGACTTCATAAGTGGATTTGAATAAACTTATCCTCTTTTTACTATAGTTATTGACTAATTTATCCAAATCTTTGAAATATAAGCACCTGACTTCTTCTTTGCTTTCAGGAGATTTTTTGACTGGAGCCGCACTCACAATCAATGGAATTATATTCTTTATTTTTGCAGGATTTAATCCAACATATTCAAAATACTTTAAAAATATTTTATGCTGATAAAAAAGCTTACCATCGTTATTAACATAATCAAGGGTCTTTTTCATGAGATCTTTATATTCTAGAACCTGAGACTCCACAGATTTAATGGATCTTATAGCATTTTTTAGTTCAAGGATGTAAATATTCTGTTCCTCCTCGGCGAGAACAATGTCACAGTATCTATTCTGCAGTCCAATAACATCTATTGGGAGGGGAAGTTCCTTTGATATTAATCTAAATTCATGATCTGCGCCTATCTTTTCATTTATCATGCCTGAAAGAATTTCAAGGTTTGAATCAACACTTAGGATATCTCTCAGTCTCGTTTCATGCATGATATCATCTCCTGGATTTAAGCCTTTCAATGAAACTCCTTTTTTGGTCAGAGGAAAGTTCACTGTTAAAATAACAGTAATCTGCTAAAAAACATTGAGTGCATTTAAGGTTTTGGCAGAAATCAGAACCCAAAAGAAAAAAGTATCTATTTATCTGTTGTGGATTGAATCCCTCTTCAAAACATGATCTGAGCATCTTATCAGATATTTTCTTGTAATTTCCCGGATCATTTCTTTTGGATACTCCTACAACAGATTCAATTATGGTCTCAAAGGGTGGCATCCCATCTTCTCTAATGAAAAAAAGACCTGTTAGTTGAAATGAGTATGCAACATTAACATCAACTGGAAGAATATCATATTCTATACCTTCAATATCTCTCAAAAAAAGGAAGCTGATTTGTAAGAAATGAATTTTAGAGTATTTAACTCCTTGAAAATCGCTTCAATGTTATTTTTGTGACTTATAATAAAATTCAAGAATGAATCAGGATCATATTTTTTATATACATCAATAAATGCGTCCGTTCTAGAAGCCCCTCTTTTACCGGCAAGTTCGAGATCTTCGCGTGTGTGATATTGCTGATGACCATAGGCCTGAAGAACAGATTGTACCAGTTCACTAGCATGCTCGGATTTGGATAAGAATTCATGGTTAACTCCAAGATACATCAGAGTTACCCAAATGGGGATAACTACCGATGAAACGTCTCTTTGCTGATCAATGATTGTATATGCAAGACGGTTAAGAATCTCAGAAGAATCAAAACTTCCATCTGAGTTCATATTTACTATGATAGGCTCTATAATTTTATTAAATTTATTACAATCTTCATAATATTCAACAATCTTTTCAATCATTTCTCTAATTTCTATCATGATAGTAACATAATTAGTTCATTTATATATAATTAACTTAATTATATACTACCCCTCAGCCCAAATCTCAAATATCTTTCTCTTCACTTCTTCAAAAGCATCATCTCCAAGTACTTTACCATACTTAACAAGATGTCCTCTAAAAGTCCTTAGAATAAACGAAACTATAGCATGCCCTATCATATCCCCCTTAAGACCATATGGTGGTTCTGAGAGGAATCTCAGCTCCTCAACAAGATCAACGTTCTCCTTTTTCGAGAGCCTTTCAACGGTGCCCTCCACCATTGTCGTAACAGGATGGTATGTGCCGGCCTTCAGATTGAGGTCCTCATCCACAATCCATTCGCCATTTGTGTCACGTAGAAGGTATGATAAAAACCTGAATAGACCACTGCTGGATTTCCTCCTGAACTCATCAAGGTTTCTTGAGAGGAAGAATATTTTGAAAACACTTGGATATTCCTTCCCGTTTTTCCAGATGTTTATGTTTCCACGTATCTCAGGTATATTCTCAGGTCCAAGGGGGAAAATCCTTCTTGAGAGTTCACTGTTTATCAGCTCACTGACACCGTAGAGCCTATCACCCACACCTGATTCGCCGTTGAGGTACCACCGGAAACCTGACTGCATCATATCCCCGATCCACGTCGCGATTATCCTCTCTGCGATCCTTCTGTGCTCACCCTCATCCATGGTCTCTGCAAGTGTCATGTGATCAAGCAGGAGCTCAAACCTCTCCCCTGCAAGGGCCACATCCGGGCAGATGACAATGACGTTCCTGAAATCATCAAAATTGATTTTAAAATCTGTGTCGCCGATTTTAAGTAGAATAAGAACATTTACAGACGGGCCGGCTCCTTTGAACTTTTCTGAGGTTAACCCACGATCTGAGGTCGCAAACACTGTGATGAGTTCTCTGAGTGAGACGCCCCTTATGAAACCATAAAGGTCATGGATCCTTTCACCGAACAACCTCTCAGGGCTCTCTATGATCTCATCACGTAATTTCTCCCTTAATATGATCTCATCAGGAGTCAGATCCGGTCTCTCAGTGTTAAATGTTTTGAGGAATGTTATATAGCTGTCAAGAACCTCAGTGGATGGTGTTTTTTTAAGGTGGATAACCCCATCGGCAATATTCACGAGCCCATAATCCTCCAGTTCTTCAATCAAACGCTTTAGTGGTTCCTCCTCCAGTCCAAAAATCCTCAGTGGACATCCAGGGACTTCACCTTTTAAGAGATCATTTATCTTTATTTCCCTCTTTTTCAGCTCCTCTGAAAGCCTGTAAAGGCAGTATGCAACCACATGATGGTCAGGATCATTGAGGTGAACCCTTTTAATCCTCCTGCCTCTTTTATTTCCTCTGAAAGTAACGAGTTTCCCCATCAGAGGGGAATGGTCAAACATGTTAATGATGGCTAAGACAGGGTTTTTCAGGGTTGATTCTTTGAATTCGGGCTCTTCAGCCTTCAGTATAGCTGTAATATCATCCTGACCCAGGTAATCGTCGAAAACGACACTGTCACAGAATATTCTAACTGCAGGGGAACCATGGTACAGTTCTGTCCATATTATCTGCCAGGCTGATTCAGGTTCCATGAAGTAGATATCACGGATTCTCCTGAAGAGGGGCGTTACCCTTTTCTCCAATACGAGCCCGGCGTCCTCAAGCCAGGACCCAACTGCCTTAACCTGGATGGGACCGAGGTTATTCCTTTCAGTCCACTCCTCCCCCCACAGAAAGATGGATGGCAGCCATTCATCCCTCAGACCAAATGTGGAGTATCTGTCAATGCCCCTTTTTGAATTCATCATAGATTAAATACTGGATAATAAAATAAATAAATTTGGGTGGCTTCCTTGATTGAGTATGTTAATCTGAGAATAGTATCTGATGGGAAAGAGATAGAGAGATTTCAGGAGCGAATGAAACGTATTCTTACTGAAAGGGCTGACAGGGTCGTTGATGGTGGAGCAGGCTTCCAGGGGGGTGAAGAGAAGGGAAAGATTTACTGGATATCAGACCTCCAGATAGGTACATGACCCGTTTTATCGAGGGAAGCAGGTACTGGAACAGTTTCGGGACGGATGAACCTGCTGAGGGTGAAAACAGGACTATCGTCTGTGAGATAAACTTTCCTCCTGAGGGTATAGACAGGAGGATCGGGGCTGCCATAGCACGTGACCCCCTTGGAAACCATTACGTGGTGCACAGGGGCAAACTTGGAGGCAACTATAGTAAAAAAATCTTTAAAGAAAGATATCATGGGGAATGGATAAAGGTCATTGATGGTGACCGGGAAGAAGAAGTGGTTTTAATAGGGAAAATTGATGAAAACCTCCCTGAAAAGATAAGGGACTTTGTATATGAGGTTAAAAGGATAAAAGAGATGGAAAACTTTGAACTGAGGGAAAAACTTCAGAGGGTCCTGGGTGAATATAAAGATGCAAGAAGGGAAGAATTCACCGGTCATCCCCTTGCACGATTAATACGCAGAGATTTGCCCAATGAACTTAAAAAGATAGTTTCAGAATCAGATTACTCCATAAGAGGATCCGCTGGACAAGGAAACTGGGCCGTGATACCATGGGTAGCTATAATGGATAAAAATGTAACAGATACTACTCAAAAGGGTTTTACATAGTATATCTATTCAAAGAGGACATGGAAGGCGTGTATTTATCCCTCCATCAGGGAGTAACAGACATTAAAAACACCTACAAGAATGCAGATGAAATACTACAGAAACGTGCAGAAGCTTTAAGAAGCCATATAAAAAATTCGGAGTATCTAAATGAAATTTCATTGGGTAAATCAAGATATGGGCCCTTATATGAAGCAGGAAATATCATAGCAAGATATTATCCCTCCAGTGAACTGCCAGGAAATGACGAGCTGAAATCTGACCTTGAAGAATTTCTGGATATCTACAAAAAACTCAAACCCATCTACAAGGATATCATCGATGAAAACGGTGAGATAATCATCAAGGGCGGGAAAGGAACAGACTTTTACACCTACCTGAACCTCCAGGGATACCACTTCAAACCTGAACTCATTGAGAACTTCCTCCTCTCACTCAAGGTGAAACCCTTCGTGATCCTCACAGGTAACTCAGGGACAGGGAAGACAAAGCTCGCCCAGCTCTACGGCCAGTACATCTCAACCCCTGAGAGGAAGAGGTACCTCATTGTACCTGTGGGCGCCAACTGGACCGAAAAGAGGCACATATTCGGTTACCTGAACATCATGACAGGTAAGTACCAGAGCACCCCTGCACTGGACTTCATAATGAGTGCCTCAGAGGACCCCGAAAATCCCCACATCCTCATACTCGATGAGATGAACCTCTCACACGTCGAACGCTACTTCTCAGACTTCCTCTCTGCCCTCGAGAGTGGTGAACCCGTGCCCCTCCATGACGACCCTGAATGTGATTTCGACTCAGAGATAAGGATCCCTGAGAACCTCCTGGTTGTTGGTACCGTGAACGTGGATGAGACAACCTACATGTTCTCACCCAAGGTCCTTGACCGTGCCAACACCATAGAATTCAGGACCATGAACCCCCGGGAATACCTCCTGGAGGATGAGGAACCTGGAAAACCTGCCGGGGATCTGAAATTCCTGGAGGACCCCCTCAACCATGAAACCCCTGAAGCCAGGGACCTGGGCGGCATCAGGGATGAACTGATCCATGAACTCAGCTTCTTCCATGAAAAACTCCAGAGGGCAGGCTTTGACTTCGGCTTCAGGGTCACCACCGAGGTAATGGAATTCATGCACGCCGCATGGGTATACGAGGGAAGACCCGCAGAATGGGAAAACTGGGAGCGCTACCTGGACGCCCAGATCAAACAGAAGATTCTCCCCAAGATCCATGGTCCTGAGAGGCTCCTGAGGGACACCCTCAATGAATTGAGGGAGCACTGCAGGGGGAGATTCCCTGAATCCGGGGATAAACTCAGGGAAATGGTGGAGACACTCAGGATCCAGCGCTACGTATCATTCATAAGGTAGTTGAAGATGGACTCCGAGGTCATCATAGAGTTTCAGATCGGCACCCTGAAGATCAGGGGCGGCTCGGCCCCCAGGGAGATACCTGAAAGGACCATCAAGGTTAACGGTTACACTGTGAGGCTCATAAACGTCCCTGAGGTTGAAAGGCCGGGTCTCAACCCAATCGAACACTGCCCATACTATGATAACCTCTCAGAGATCATGCTACTTGAGGAGACACAGTACCATGTTCTCTTTGAGGGGTCAGATGAATGTGAGGTCCTCCCCTCCCCTGAAGAGGGATGGTGTCTTCCAGGAGCTGAGATTCAAATTCCAAAAGAAGGCAGTGGGGTTCCTCAACTTCAGGAGCTACGCCGGCAAGTCCTTCCTTGGTGTTTCCTCCGGTGACCTCCATGAGGCGATACCGGTTGAGGTGCGCTCAAGGAAGATAAACTACCATGAACAGTACCCTGCAATGCTCTCAGACCTTTCAGATGAGATAACCTCCCTCATACTGAACTCCGATTCCCCCATATTCCAGAGGTTCACAGTGGATGATCACTCTGCAAGAACACTCTACGAGGACTTCCTCATCCTTGAGCATATATTCAGGCCTGAGAACCTCCATGCTGCGGCAGAGCACATAAATCAGATGTACGCATCGGGTCTCCGGCGGGAGGTGGAGCTGGTGCCTGCGGGACTGGCCGCCACCCTCGACCCTGAGGAGATCATGTCGGTGATTTCCAACCCTGGCAGCATTGAGGGGGGTATCCTCAGGGTGCTCCCCGAGGTGAGGCTCCATGAGACCCCTGACATTCCCGAGAATCGATTCTACAGGTACTTCCTTGAGTCACTTGAGGACCTGATCCTCAGGCTACTTGAAACAGCCCCTGAGGGCTACATAAGGGACTCCCTGTATGGGTTCCTTGATGATATAAGGGGGTTCCTATCGGCCCGATGGCTCATGGATGTGGGTGAACTAAGTCTCCTCCCCCTCAACTCACAGGTTCTCCAGAAGAGGGAGGGATACAGGGATATACTCAGGTACTTCTTCATGCTGGATCTCTCATTGAGGTTCACCTGGGATGAACTGGAGGATACCATCAGGGGCTTTGAGAGGAAGCTCAGCCAACTCTACGAGTACTGGTGCTACTTCAGGCTCATAGGAATACTTGAGGATATAACCGGGGACTCCGTTAACCCATGTGATATCTTCGACCTCGGGGACTGGGGTGTGAGGCTCAGGAGGGGTATGTCTGTGCTGAGGTTCAGTATGGGTGATGTGGAACTCGCACTGTCCTACAACTGGAGGTTCAGCAGGAATACCCGTTGCAGTTCCTATTCACTACCCTTCAGACCGGACTACTCACTCCTCGTGGATGTGGGGGAGTGCACCTATTTCATCCACCTTGATGCCAAGTACCGGTCAGCCGTTAACCCTGAGGACTTCCATGATATCGACCTCCGGGATGCCGGGGAGGAACTTGAGAACCGGTACAGGGATGGGGATGTCTACAAGATGCACACCTACAAGGACGCCATACTCCACAGCATGGGAGCCTACATACTCTACCCTGGCAGCGAAAAGGTGCTATTCAATGAGGAAACTGGAGAGGTTCCATCTGTGGGTGCATTTCCCATGAGGCCCGGGTACTCCAGTGCAGATGAGAGGAGACTCCGTGATTTCATGGAGAGGGCCATCATGAGGATAGCTGAAGAAAAATAAAGGAAGTCTTCAAAAAAAGGGAGTATCATCCGAGAAGGTCACTTAACCTCTCGGAGCTCCTCTTCATCTCTATCCTGATCATTCCCAGGTTCACATCCACATCGGTTATCACGACGAGGATCCCCTCACCGGCATCGATCATGAGGGTCTTACCCCTTTTACCCTCAATCATGACCTGCTCAAGGGGCTCATGCTTTATCTCCTCAGCAGACCTCTCGGCTGTACCGAAGACCGCTGAGGCCATCGCACCCACGAGCTCCGCGTCGATGTCACCTGAAACCTCACTCTCTATTATGAGACCATCCTTTCCAACAACCAGGGATCCGTTAACACCGTTCACCCTTCCAAGGTCCTTGAGTATCCTCCCTATCAACTTCAAACCCCCTATTCAAACATCTTCCTCATGCACCTTCTTATTGTACCCTCAGCTGCACGGTCCCCCATCAGGGTTTTCAGCTCACCTGTGAGGGCCTGGGCAGCCACAAGGTCCGTGTGTTTAATATTGGCGCCCTCTATCCACTTCATGACATCATCGTTGAGCTGGGAGATCTTACTGAGGGCTGCGTCCAGTTCCTCCTGCTCATCCAGGAGGTGCATTGACCTTGCACTTTTCACCAGGAGCTCAGGGTTCATGGCCCTGGCCATTCCATCAACACCTGATGTCTCCACCAGGGATGCCATGGTCTGGAGTGTCATGAGTATCTGCTTCTCAACCATCTCCTCAGGGGCCTTTATTATCTGGGTACCCACATAGTAGTAGTCCAGGACACCAGCAAGTGCCACCGCAGTGACCAGGGAGCCCATATCTGCAACCGCTGAGGTCACATCCGCCGGGACTATGTAGGCCGCCTTACCTGTGCTTTCTGCGAGTTCGGCGCACCTTGCGATCTGTTCATCTGTTGCAATGTCAAGCTCCGCTGTGGGCCTGCCGCCTATAACGTAGTGTTCGTGCTGCGGTGTCCCTGGAACAGCTGCAGGGTGCATTGAGGACACGCCTATATCTGTTCTTTCCATTTTTAATTCCTTTTCGAGGACGTAGTATAGCACCACAGGTGATACCGTACAGGTGTTGGCTATAACCGCCCCCTCTGGTAGCTCAGGGAGTATATCCCTGGCTATCCTTATGGTTCCCTTTCCAAAGGGTGTGAAGAGCACCGCAATATCGGCTTCAGCTGCGGCCTCCTTATCGTTATCTGTGACCGTTACACCTGCTTCCTCCACGAGACTCCAGTGATCATCTTCCAGGACATCCCTTACAGGTTCTGCAAGTGTAACATCATGTCCGGCCTGTGCAAATTCCATGGCCATTCTGCTTCCGCCGTATGGAGCCTCCCCACCGTACCTTTCAGGGAGGTTCAGTTCCTCAGTATACAATTTCTGATTACCGGCACCGTAAACTGTCACCTTCATTGTTATCACTCTTTCATGTGAAAGTCTCCAGAAGAAAAAGTAGATTATGGAAACTCACCCTATTAAAGTTTTTCCATGAATGGGTGGATAATATCATGTTATTACTTGTTCAGGACATCAATATTCTGTTATTACTTATTCAAAACATTAAATGGGGGTTTAATCTGAAAAAATTTCATTTTCCACCGGTGAAAGGTTATAAATAATCCATGAGATAAATTAATATCTGGTCCATGCTTTCTTAAGGGGGGTTCCGATATGAAAGATCTTCAGAAAGGTTTCAGAGTAATGTCTGAGGTTATCATCCTTTTTCTCCTTGGACTCGATGGATTATCACTCATTGTCAGCATATTCCTTCCTCTTCAGCCCGGGACATTCTCAAGGATAGTCATCCTGGACCTCCTCACCAGCATAACGGTTGTGACAGCCTACATCCTCCAGCCAGCTGTCCGTGACAGGTGGAACATTCCCCTTGTGATGATCCCCTTCTACTTCATCGGTGTGAACCTCCTGGGGATGAACCCTGATTCTGTCATACTTGCAGTTCTGAACCTCATAAAGGTTGCGGGGCTTTTCATTGCATTCAAGGACCTGGCAGGGTCCGTTGGAGAGTTCATAAGGACCAGCCGCCTGGGATATGGTCTCGGTCTCTTTGTATCTGTGCTTTTCGTATTCACAATCCTCTTCTACCTGGTTGAGAGTCCTGTGAACCCCCTTGTGAGGACATATGAGGACTCCCTATGGTACGTCCTCCAGACCATCACAACGGTTGGCTACGGTGATATCATACCTGTAACAGTCCCTGGCAGGCTGACCGGTGTGATCATAATGATCAGTGCCATTGCATCCACCAGCCTCATAACCGCGTCTGCAACCTCCACCCTCCTTGAGACCCTTCAGAGGGAGCAGAAGAGGATGGAATCCACACGTAGGGATGAGTTCAGAAGGCTCAGTGATAAGCTGGATGAACTCGAGATGAGGCTTGATAGAATAGAGGATATGCTTGAAAAACGCAGATGAATAGCAACCCTAAAAAGGCGTAAATTAAGCAGGATATGCTTGAAAAACACAACACCTAAAAACACAGAAAAAACCCCTAAGCCTTCACCGCTGTCCCTGTGGCTGTCACAGCGAGAACCTCCCCACCTAGGCCCCTGAGCACCGTGACCTCAACATCGATGTCAACCACCCCCACCGCACCCATGGCCTCAGCATCCCGCAGCATGCGCTCAACAGCCAGCCTTCGAAGTTCAGTGATTTCATCAGGTTTTCCCACAGCCTCCCCGGCGACTATACCGGCCATTTCACCTCCAGCATCATAGCCAAGGGGTATGGTCCCATTTTTTGGCACCAGAAGGTCACCCACACCCTTACCTGCGAGTCCAAGGAGGTATGTTATGACCGCTGCGAGGAGGAAGTTCACTGCTGTGGGGAAGGCCGCCTGGAAGGCAAGCATCAGGCCCCCCACCGTGAACACATTCCACTCGATGGGTTCAGCCGGGAAGAACCAGCCATAGATGTTCACAGCAAAAAAGACCAGTATTGCACTTACAGCACCTGTACTTGCCCCGTACTTCCTCCCTGCAATGTAGGACTCAACGAATCCCGCGAGGAGGGGTGATACTATGTACATGATGTTGAAACCGAATATCACAAGCTGGAACCTGACAGAGAGAATGGCTGATAAGAGGCCCGCTGCAAGGCCCGCTGCAACCGCAACCAGGGCCCACATGTACCTCCCCATGGGCAGCACCCCCAATTCACTCCTCAAGGGACACCGCTGTCCCTGTGGCGGATACGAGGATCGTGTTACCCATTGTACCCCCCAGGTTGTGGTAGTCAATCCTCACCCCTATAATTGCGTCTGCTCCCAGCTTCTCGGCCGCCTCCCTCATGGAGGATAGGGCGAGTTCCCTTGCCCTTGCAAGCTCCCTCTCATATGCTGACGTTCTGCCGCCAACAACGTCCCTCACACCCGAGAAGAGGTCCTTGTATATGTTGGCCCCTATGAGCGCATCCCCCGTCACGATACCATGGTACCTGCCTATAACCTTACCCTCAACGGTATTTGACGTTAACATCAACATCAATAACACCCCACTATCACCCTGTTCTCAGTCCCCATATCCAGGATGTAATGGTTCCTTCAATCACACTGAAAGGCCCCCAACTCCTCAAGACTCGAAACAAGATATCCAGGATGTATCACACCCACTCTATATATCCACAATGGGATACATAGTTAACTGTACAGAGAAAGGGGGGTTTTATATGAGGGAATATTTTTTCCTGCTCCTCATCGTTGTGGCCGTTGCTGTCTCAGGCTGCACCGTCACAACCGAGGGCAACAATACGGTCCCGAAGGTGCCATACAGGACGTACTCTGACAGTGAGATATCATTCAGGTACCCTGCAAACTGGACCTCAGAGAACCTGACGGTTTCAAGTCCAAACAGCATTGCAGCGGTCGCTGACCCATCAGGGGTGGATGAGTCAGGTAACCTTGAGACCCTGGTCATCATACAGAGCATTCCGCTGCCATCAGGGAGGACCCTTAAGGACGTCTATGATGAAACCTACCGGGCCTTTTCAGGGGAACCGGGTTACAGGCTGATCTCTGAGAGAACTCTCACCGTTGACGGTGTAACCGCATATGAGAACATACACACCATCACCGTGGATGGTGTGGAGAAAAAGGAACGTGCGACCTGGCTTGAGAAGAACGGGAAGATCTACGTCATACTCTGCGGTACAACACCCGAGAGGTTTGATTCTGAACAGAGGAACTTTGACCTTATCACCTATTCATTCCAGGTGAAGTGATGAGAGCACTCCAATCATTTCTTATCACTGTATCCGCATCCGGGTGAGGTGATGAGGCTCATCCCCATCCTTTTTCTTATCGTTGTATCTGTATCCTGCTGCACCACAGGCTACAGGGTCTTTGAGAACCATGAGATCATCTTCCACTACCCTGCATCCTGGAGGCAGGTCTCCTTCATTAAACCACCATATGAGGTGGAACGGGGCTATGAGTATGCCGTCACCGTTTCGGAGCCTGGCGGGGACCTCAGGACCATGGTCACGGTCGAAAAGCTGAGGGCTGACTACAGGTTCCCTGCACCCGATAATCTCACCGGAGAAAGAAACGTCACAGTGAACGGTTACCGTGGGGTTGAGTTCATTTACCCTGAAAATGGCAGCATGGTGAGGGTAACAGTGATGGTCACCCCCAGAGGGCGGTATGCCGTGATATGCAGGGCAGATAAGGATGACTTTGAAATGGAGAAGGAAAACTTTGACCTTGTAACATATTCCTTCAGGGTGAAGCAGTGAACCTAAAGGGTCCCATAAAGCCCTGATACATGCTCACACATGGAGTGGAAGGTGCACCACCTGCAGAAATCATTCTTCCTTACAGGGAATTCCTCCCTCCTAACCCTGCCTGCAACTTCAATGAGAACCGCTTCAACATCATCCAGGGGCTCTATCTCATGCCACTCTGAATCCTCGAAGGTGTAGGAAAGGAAACCATCAAAGTCCTCTTCAAGGGCGTGCCTGTAGAGTCCAAGCTGGAGAGAGATGTCCGTTGACTCTATACCCTCCCCTGTCATTGCCTTGAAGTCAACGAGTTCCTGGCCACCATTAGAGTTTTCTATGATGAGGTCTGTCTGACCTGTCAGCATGAAACCATCCCTAAGTATGCTGAATGGTTTCTCTGCAGATATTATCCTGGCTGCACGGGACCTTATATCCTCAATGTAGCGTTTCAGTTTGGATTTGAAGGCATCAAATGCCTCTCTGCTTAAATTTATATCCCTGAGGGTCTCAGATGCCAGTTCATGTATGTAGCCATCGGTTATGGCCTCACCCCTCATGAGGCGCCTGTTTATCCTCCTGAGGCACTCGTGGACCGCCATACCATAGAGCTGGTTCATGGTTGACGGAACATCGAAGCCGTACTCATAGAGCATCATGTACCTGAATGGGCACGTGAGGTAGGTGTTGAGTTCCGTGAAGCTCATCCTGAAGATCTCCATGGATTCAATATCCTCCACCTGGCAGCTGTTCTTTATGACCTCTATTCTGGCATCTTCAGGGTCTATTCTCCCCAGTTTATCGCTTGTTATCCTTGAAGCTGATAGGAGGTCCTCTATGAATGGCGAATACCCCATTCTTCCCCGGTGATTCTCTGTCGCAGAGATTATGAGCATGTCCTGGGCCCTTGTCATTCCCACATAGAAGAGCCTTCTCTCCTCAAGGACATCACCTCTTCCAGTACTCTCTCTGAGCTCATCAGGGATGCAGAGGTCCTCCTGTTCATATCTATTCTTCCTTGGTAGCTTGCCATTGAATACTGAACAGATTACGACAACAGGAAACTCCAGTCCCTTTGCCCTGTGCATTGTCATGACATTGACCGAGAAGGGGTTATCAAGGAGGATCTGGTCGTACTTCTTAACATTTCCATTCATCGCCATCCTCACAAACTCCATGAGGCCCTCCACGGTGGGCTCTGATGATACCCTCTCATAGTCCTTGATTATTGAACTGAACCTTGCAAGGTTGTAGAGCCTCTCCCTTGACTCATCATCACCCCTCTCAAGGAGCCTGTGGGGGTACCTGCTGATCTCAAGGATATCATAGTACCTTCCAAGGACGCCTAGGTCACTGTCCATGAGCCTGTTGAGGGCGACGAGTTTTTCTATATCATCCTGATCGGTGAATCCAGCCTCCCTGAATTCAGTGTGGGTTCTGAGTGACCTGAAGTCCTCCTCATCCATTTCCCTTATGATCTCAATGCTTTCACCTGTTATATCCATGAAGTCGCTCTCAAAGTGTTCGGTGTTTTCAGGGCTCAGTTTCTTTATTATCCTCCGCCTTACACTCCTGGTGTGGTGGAGGAGCTGTATTATGTAGAGTATCTCCTCCCTGTCAAAGAATCCACCCTCACCGTAGACGTTGAATGGGATGCCCTCCCTTCTGAGTTCATTCATTATCTCGGCTGCATCGTGCTTAACGCTCCTGAAGAGGAGGGTCACGTATCCCTGATGGGGTATGACACCGTGGTCCACAAGGGACCTTATTATGCTGACTATGTTGCGTGGCTCATCCTGGTGGGTGGGGTTGTCGAGGATGAAGACCCTGTTTTTTGAGTTCCTCACGGGTTTTATGGTCTTGGGGTAGTCCCTGTACCCCTCCATGAACCTCTGGGTGATGTCCACTATGCTGGGGACTGAGCGGAAGTTCCTCTCCAGCATCACAACCTCTGCATCGTATTTGTCCTCAAAGCCCAGGAAGTTCTCTGGTGTAGACCCCCTGAAGCCGTAGATGCTCTGGTCCTCATCCCCAACTGCGAATATGTTTTTCTCATCACCTGCAAGGAGCTCCAGGAACCTCTCCTGTATCGGGTTTGTGTCCTGGTACTCGTCAACCATGAGGAACCTGTACCTTGACCTGAGATCCTCAAGGATCCCCTTCTCATTTTCAAGGAGCTTTACGACCTGCCACTGCATTCCTGAGAAGTCCAGAACCCTCTTTTCCTCCATGAGTTTGAGGTATTTACCATATGCCTCTGAAGCGACGATATCGATCCTTTTTGAACCATGGGAGCGGTGGTATTCCAGCAGGGCCTCAGGTTCAATCATGTTCTCCTGGCATTCGCTGAAGAAGGCCTGGAGTTTGATGAATCGTTCCCTGGGGATGTTTCTCAATCCAAGTTCTTCCCTTTGGTCGTAGATGAACATGAGCTGTTTCTCCTCATCCAGGACATGGAAGTGGGAACCCAGGGGGTGGTGGTCAGGGTACATGCGGAGTATGCGGTTGCAGAATGAGTGTATGGTGGATATCTGCATCTCCTCTGCCCTTGAACCCACACGCCTCAGTATCCTCTCCTTAAGCTCATCGGCCGCCTTCTTTGTGAAGGTTATCACCACGAGGCTCCCTGGATCAACCCCCCTCCTCTCTATGAGCTGGCCCACCCTCTCAACTATGATCCTTGTCTTCCCGGCCCCTGGCCCTGCAACAACCAGCATGGGGCCGGTGAAGTGTTCAACAGCCCTGCGCTGTTCATCTGTGAGTTGGATCTCCCCGTCCATTCACTCCACCACCTGGATGTTACTTCTATGGTATCCATTTACATTTATAGTTTTTCTGTTGAATAAGGGCGTATTACAAGTTCACCTTGATTTAGTTAAGCAATGCTCCAGGTATTTAATTTTCCATGTGAATCCTGGAGATACCGGCGGGATACCCGGTATCAGCATTCTTCCTGGCTCAGATGTGAACAGCTGAAGATGGAAACATCAGGCCGGGTATCGGCGCCAGTGTAATCGACCTCAGGAGGTGGAGGGGGTGTATATTGTCATCGGTGATGGGTGCAATATGCTGTGTCACCGAGAGCCTCCCAGGAATTGCCATCGACCCTAGAGCACACAGAAGTGGTAGGCTGGATCGCATCAGATCCATGGGTGGGGTATCAGAGTGTCATGTTATTGGGGGTGAGAACGCATTCTTAGTCTCAGAAAAGGCTGCGGCAAGTAGCTCAGGGACCATAGAAACTCCACTCTACGCCATACTGGGTATGGTTTTCAATTTTCCCACTCCCTGGAGCCGGTTAAGGGTAGCAGCAGTTGAGGACGTGACACTCACCCCTATTTTTTATGAATCTCAGAAAAGGGTTTTGTTACATTTTTTAATCATAGGAGTTAATAACCGAATTCTTTTCATTAACATAACCGAAAAATTTTATATGAATTATATACATATACAGTTCTACATAAAGAGTTGTTTTATTTAGAATATTCATGTATATTGAGGTGAATGACCTCCTGCTCTCTTTTAGAGGTGGTATATTGGACCTATCTGAAAGCATGAAATATAATGATGAGGCAGAGCGAATCCTGAAATCAGGATACACAGGCCTTGAGGGATGGGAGAAGTTCCTGAAACATCACCCCTCCCTCCTGAAAACCCCCATGGGACGAAAAACAGCGGAAGACATCCGGATAAAATACTTCACCGACTGGACGTCCCACATACGGTTACGGGATATGATCCTCTTCGAGGCCTTCAGGGAGATCCTGGAAGAGCCTGGGGAATATGATGCAGAGGAAATGAAGATGGAAATGAAATTAAGGTACCCCCACTTCTTTGACCTCAAGGAAAGCCCTTTGAGGTGAGGAAGGTTGTGGAGGCCACAGTGAATGACCTCGAAGACCCCCAGAGCGGCTGGATGAAGACCTCCCTGAAGAAACTGCTGGAGGCAAACCTTGGAATTACAGGTAACACGAGGGCAAGCCCCTCAGCAGTATCCCACGGTATTCTATCCCTCATATCAGACTACCTTGAGGGGGCAGAGGATAAGAGGAGGTTCATCCTTGGACTCTTCAGATGGGAGTACGACATCTTCACACCCACGATTATGATGGATGATGAGAGGGACGTGGATGCCCTTGAATACCAGGAGACCCTGAGCTCATTCATATCAGACTCCAGAAAATGCTTTAAACTTTTCAGATCACTTGTAAAAATCCTTGATACCACATTACCACAGTTTCAGGTCCTTGCAGAGCTCTTAAGGGTTGCCATGTCCCTCACACCTGAATCGACAATGGCATGGCTTCAGAGGGTCTGTGAAACATACGATGTGCCTGTTGAGGACCTGAGGACCGCCCTCAGGGATAACAGCTGATATACCCTCAGAATACCTTTATTTTTCTTATTAAATGCTTAGAAGCTCTCAGAGAATAAATCCAGAATCAAAGGGCGTCCATGTGAACACTTAAAATCTTTCAGAATACCACATTTAAATGCAATTATTTTATTAAACATATATTTCACTCATGTTGAATAAAATATTTTAGATTATCCAGTAAAAGTATTTATATTCAATAATTTACATATACTATTCTAGAGTCAGAGTGAATTATCTGGCTATTAACATTGAGAGGTGATGTTTTGGATGAGATAGCTGAGAGGTGGCTTGGAAGCCTGGAGTTCCTCAAACCCCAGGTTTCAGGTCAGATGGAGGTCATCCCGCTAAGGGCACCTGAGGGGAGCCAGAACTACATTACACTCAAAGAGGCCATGAGCAATGACCTCATAAGTATAGGTGAGGTTGACGAATATGGCTCAGTAACCAAGGTACTTGCAGTTAACCGGGCTGCTGAACCCGTACTCATAATTGATGGGGAGGAACTTGAGGGTGCCAAGCAGAACCGTGTGGCCAACGCCACCGTTCTGGTGCCTGAGAAGTCAGAAACCATAATACCTGTAAGCTGCGTGGAGCAGGGCAGATGGTCCTACACCTCAAAGGAGTTCAGGGACCCTGAAAGGGTCGCTGCACTCAATGTAAGGGTTACCAAGACAAGGACAGTGACAGAGAACCTTGAGAACCTTGGAAGAAGGGCTGAAATAGATTATGCCGTCACAGATGAGAATGTCATCCGTGACAACTTTGAGGATATCCGGGAGACCAACATCGGAAACCAGGAAGAGTTACTGCAGGTTTACTGCGCACGCCAGAGCAGCGTATGGGATGAAGTTAACAGACTACACAGGAGGACAGGCTCAACCTCAAAAACAGGTGCGATGGCAGATGCCTACAGAAAGAAGAGAAAGACACTGGAGGAATTCAAAAAACCATTCAAACCCGTGAAGGATCAGAAAGGAGTTCTTGTTGCAATCAACGGTAGAATTGCGGGATTTGAATTTATATCAAGAAGCTCGGTCTACAGGGAACTCCATGATAAGATAATAAAGAGCTATGCAATCGAGGCCATGCTCCATGATGAGGCCACATACGACCCTGTGGACCATGAGGACTTCATTGAGAGGATCATGAACTCAGATGAACACCGTTACCCATCCCCCGGCTACGGGATAGACCACAGGTACACCTCCGAGGGTCTTGTGGGCTCAGCCCTCACACATGCAGGTGAGGTCATACACTCGGTGTTCTTCAACCTACAGGATGATAGCGGGCGAATTAGAGGCTACAGGGAGAGGGCCGAGACCATGATGAGAAACAACAACTACATTTAACTCCAATCATCTTTTATTATCAGTGAACAACTAAAAAATCCCTGCTGAATAATCTGAAACCCCCATTAACTTCTTTTATTGTCACTGAACAGCTGAAAAGCCCTGCAAAATAACTGAAAACCCATCAACCTATTTATTATCATCAAAGGCATTTAACGTGACCATCCGGGTGAGCATATTTAAAATTTTTTTAAAATAATTAAAGTTAATTTTAAATATTGCCTCCCTTAAAGTAAACCTGAATAGAATTAAAGGGAGGTGAAAATATTAAAGGATTCATCACAGTAATGGCAGTGATACTCGCAGTTGCACTGACAGGCACAGCCAGTGCAGCGGAGGTTTCAGGACACATAAAGGAGATCTACAATGAAACATCAGGAGGGTACACCACACTACAGGACGCGCTGCCAGTGAAGAATGCCACAATCACCGTGATATACAATGGTTCGGTTCTCAATGAAACATTAACAGCAGCAGAAGGATCCTACAGGGTTACATTCAGTGACAGATTCCCTGTTGAGGTGAGGATAAGCTACCACACCTACCGGCCGGTGACATACACCATAAACTCCAGCTGCACCCTGAACCACACATTCATGCCGGATATAGCCATCATAAGCTCGGTCCCTGAGAAGGGACGCCTACTGAAGTCAATGGATAATAGGAGGATAATCTACCATGACATGTGGGATCCGTCATCAGCGGCAAACGACTGGATAATGGAGTACGTGAACTTCGCCTACCTGGACATGGCAATGCCCGGGACAGGCTGGGGTGACTCCTGGTACCCCTACCTACTGAGGAGTCCCGCGAACCAGAGGAACATGATAGCGGCGGGCTTCGGTTACCCAACAGACACAGACAGCGACCCCTACGGCGGAACCGGACTGAACCTCCTGGGCGGAACACCTGGAAATGACACACCGGATACAGTGGAGAACACCTACGTTGCAAGTTACTACGCCCTTGCATCAGGAGGGGCAACCAGGGAGAACCTTGAGAACATGATAAAGTACATACAGTATCTCCTCGGCGAGACAACCTTCAACCCGGTTGAGAACAATCAGGGACCGGTAATGGCAGCCCCAGACTGGGGACTCTACCACCCTGACTGTGGGGTGATGAGTGTGGTTGCAGAAAGATCCAGAATAAAGGCCTGGATAGAGGGCAACCCTGGATTCATTCCACCATATGACAGCCTCAGGTGGATGGACCAGAACTTCTCATCCTGGGCAGAGAACCAGAGGGCGGATGTCTACAGACAGTTCGAGGAATGGTACACAGCAAACAAAAACATAAGAGGACCCTTCCTGGTGGTTGTAAGCTATGGGTCATCACCCACAGTGGACGCCATAATCAGGGAGGCGGAGAGGCATGGAAGGGCCATCTTCAACCTCTACCAGGGCGCCACAAACCCTGCTGTGAGTTCACTCCTTGAGGAGCTCACACTGGGAGTTAACGGTAAGGGGCCCCTGAACCGCAGCATAGACGCAGTCATATCCCTCTATTCCTGGTCACTGAACTACGCCAACCTGCCATCAGGCGGAGCGCTTGCAGAGTTTGAGAGGATCAACATCCCCGTGATCAAGGGGGTGCAGCTCTACAGCAACTCAAGCCTCACAAACCCCATGGGCGCCCAGTACGAGTGGACCTGGCAGTTCACGATACCCGGATTCGAGGGTGTCTTCTCACCCATCGTTGTATCCTGCACCGATGCATCTGGGAATGAGATCACACTGCAGCCTGGAGTGGAGAAGATAGTTAAAATCGCAGATGGATGGGCTAAACTCAGGGAACTTGACAATTCAGAGAAGAAAATCGCGGTGATACTCTACAGCTACCCGCCAGGTAAGGATGGGTTTACGGCATCATATCTTGACGTCTTCAGGAGCCTCCACGATCTCCTTGTTAAGCTCAATGAAAGTGGCTACAGGGTCGAAAGGATACCCGGCGTGGATGAACTCTACAGGATCATCTCAGAGTTCGGTAATAAGGGTACGTGGGCCCAGCCACTCCTTGAAAGGTATGTGATGGAGCACAAGGCGGAACTGCAGGCCAGCGGGCAGCTTCTTGATGTGCAGAAATACCTGGAATGGTTCAGCAAACTCCCCGAAAAACTCAGGTCAGAGGTCACATCAAAATGGGGGGCCGCACCAGGCAACATAATGACGGTGAACGGCAGCATCGTGATACCTGGTATAATGCTGGGGAACATCTTCGTGACGGTCCAGCCAGCACGTGGCTGGGACGAGGTCACAGACTACCACAACCCCTACCTGCCACCGCACCACCAGTACATAGCCTTCTACAGGTGGATGGAAAACGTCTTCAGGGCAAATGCAATGATACACCTTGGAACCCACGGGACACTGGAGTTCCTCCCAGGAAGAATGATAGGGCTCATGGAGGATGACTGGCCATTCCAGCTCACAGGAATACCAAACATCTACCCCTACATAGTCTCCAACCCGGGGGAGGGTATGGTGGCAAAGGACCGCAGCTGCGCCCTCATCATAGACCACATGACCCCTGCCATGGTTGAGAGCGGCCTCTACGGTGAACTCATTGAGATACATGACCTCATCCACCAGTACGAGAACGCCCTCAAGGTTGGTAACAGCCAGATACTCCCGGCCCTTGAGTCCCAGATCAGATCGAAGGCTTCAGAGATGGGATTCAACATGACAGGCAACTTCACAGATGCCCTTGAGAGGCTTCATCTCAGTCTCCATGAGATAGAATCAGACATAATCCCCCTGGGACTCCACAGCCTTGGAAGGGTGCTTGAGGGTGATGAGCTGGTGGAAGAGGTGCTCACCATAGCATCATCAAGGTCCGAGTTCCTGGAGAACATCAGAAAAACCCTTCACCCCTCAAGGCCAGCCTACAGTGAAATGCTCAAGGACCCCCTGAGATACAGTGACGATATAGCCTCGGTTAAGGACCTTGCACGGACATGGATCAGGAACATAATAAACGGGACTGTCCCTGCAGGTATAAACAGTGCGGACCTTGAATTCATCAATGAGACGATCAGGAAGATACGTGGAAACACCGAATGGCAGAGCCTGCTTTCAGCCCTTGGAGGCGGCTTTGTGAGGCCAGGACTTGCAGGTGACCCTGCATGGTGTGATGTGCTTCCAACCGGAGCCAACTTCTACGCCACCAACCCCAGGAAGATGCCAACAAGGGCCGCCTGGGAGACCGCTAAGAGAATCACAGACACCCTCCTTGCAGAGTACTACATGAAGCACGGCAGATTCCCTGAACTCATCGGAATGGTGATGTGGGGTACCGAGCTTCTGAGGACCGATGGGATTGCCATCGCAGAGTTCATGTACCTCCTTGGGGTCAAGCCCCAGTGGAACACCAACGGCGACGTCAAACCTGAACCTGTCCTGATGGATGCATCAGAACTCAGGATCACGGTGAACGGCGTTGAGATACCAAGACCACGCATCGACGTATTTGTAACTGCCGTTACCGGTAACCAGCTCTGGATAGACCTCATGAACGCCGCTGTTAGGATGGCTGCAGAGGCAGATGACACCGAAAACTATGTTAAGAGGCACTACAGTGAATGCGGCTCACTGGACCGTGTATTCGGACTCAGGGGCCTTGTACTTGAGGGTACAGGCGTATCAGATATGACACCGGCAACCTCAAGGTGGAATAGCAGCGCTGAACTTGCAGATGTCTACCTCTCAAGGGTCTCCTATGCCTGGAGGTCAACCCCGGGGGGCGTGGATATACAGCAGAACAGGGGCACCTTCCAGTACCTCCTGGGTAAGGTGGACCTTGTTACGCAGAACCTGGACAGCACCTGGAGGCTCACTGACACAGACGACTACTATGACTGGTTCGGTGGAATGGTCCTTGCATCACGCCACCTCGGCGGCAACCCTGATACCGCACTGGTGGATATACGGAACAGGAACACGGTTACCGTGAGGACCGTTGCAGAGGAGATCGAAGTTGAGGTGAGATCCCAGCTGCTCAACCCGCGCTACATGGACTCACTCCTCAGCTCACCCAGCGGCTGGCTGGAATACGCCTCAAGGTACAGGAACCTCTTTGGGATTGCAGTTACAACTGGCGCTGTGAGCAATGAACTGTGGGACCAGGTTGCCAGAAACCTTATTAGTGACCGTTTCCGGGTATCAAATGACTATGAGGCTGTTGCAACACAGTCAATGATCGCATGGGTCCTTGAGGCTGCAAGGCGGAACATCTGTAATGCAGATAAGGCTGTTCTGAGGGACCTTGCAAACCGTTACATTGAACTTGCAGGGCAGTACGGGGTTGTGTGCTGCCACCATACCTGCGCAAACATTGTCTTCAATAACTGGGTTGTTAAGGTCTCCTCCATCAACCAGGCGTCCCTCAAAAGGTTTGCCGCAGCCCTTGCAGCTGCAACAGGCGCATCAGTCAGCATACCGGGAGGAGGTTCAGAGAATCCAGTCCATTCAGATTCAGACAGCAACGGTGAGAGCGCCGGGAGAACAGGACAGAGACCCTCAGGTTCATCAGGCGCATCATACAGTGAATCATCAGGTTCCATGGGTGAAAGTCAGGGCCAGACGCCCGCAACTGAAACAGGAACTGGGGCTGAATCAGGTAAAGCCTACGAGGTTTCAGCCTCAACCAGGAGCGGATCATCAGAGAGTCAGGTGCCGCTTTACGCGCTCCTGGGCGTTGTGAGCCTGGTTTTGCTTGTTGGATTCGGTTACTGGAGGGGTAGATAACCCCATTTTATTTTTTTTATTGGATGGAAGCTAGATACATCCCGTCTGATCCTAAATGGAAGCTAGATACATCCAGTCTGATTCTCAAGTTCAACAATGACCCTTCTGAGGAGCTCTGAACCGAGACTCCATTCATCCCCATGAAGCTCAATGAGGCCCCGGAGTTCAAGTTCCTCAAGTTCTCTGCTGCTGGCAGGTATTTCATCTCCTCCAAGGGGACCTTCCTTTAAAAGACTCAATATATCCTTTTCCCCACGTGTTAAGCGGTTCAGTTCAGCGATCCATGGAAAGGCTATCTGCTGAAACTTGGCATTGAAGTTCTCCTCAAGGAGCGCGGGACCATATATGACTCCATCTGATAGCACATTCAGGAAGCTGTCAATGAATAGAGGCATGCCCCCTGTGACCTCATGGATGTATTCTATTCCAGACCTGACGGCCCTGAAACCCGGTGCCTTGAGCCTGATGTACCTCTCTGTATCCCTTTCTGTGAGGGGTGGCACCTCAACAACAGACATCAGGGGGAGTTCCTCCTGAATATCTCTGATAAGTCCTTCACTGTACCTCACTGCCACCGCACACCTCATATTATGCATCTGTGACATCTTCCATGCATCTGTGAAGGCAGATTTTTCAGGTGGCGCACCGTCAAGGAGTACATTCCACTCCACGGTTCTTGCAAGAACCGTTATCCTCCTGAAGTCTGGTATGCCCTCATGGGTCTTCCTGACATCGGTGCACCTCATATCAATGAAGGTGGTTCTATTGGGGTTCTCCTCATGGATTCTCCTGAGAATAGCGGTTTTTCCTGAGCCCATCTTACCCGTAACGACCACAAATCCCGGGTCATTGAGGGCTTCCTTAATTTCCCTGATCTCCTTTTCCCTTCCAAAAAAATCCTGCGTTGTGTTTAAGGAGATTATGGGCATTGAGGACACTTTAGTTCCTTATAGTAGATGTGTCCATTAAAATGATTTAAAGGACTGCAAGCTCGCCTGCAGAGGTTATTTCAAGTTTTTCACGGTCTATGAACCCCATGTCACGGAGTTCTCTTATATGGTTGTAGGTCATCCCCCTGCTTATACCTATCTTGACTGCAAGGTTCTTAACAGATGTTTCACCGGCCTTGAGTTCCTCAAGGACCTGTTTTTTTGTCTTGGATATTCCGAAGCTCAGTATGGGGAGGTCTATGAGTTCGCTGTCCTCCTCGGTCACGTACACTATGCGCTGAACATCATGGTTCCTGGCGTAGCAGCCGAAGAGTGCGCCGAGTGCCTGGGTTTTTCTGCCCCCGCTTATGTTAACCACGACACGCCTTCCATTGGCCCTTTCCTCATCTATGATCTCAACCATATCCCTTGCAATGGTGACAACATCATAAAGGCTTGTCTCAAAGGTCGTTATCTCAACGAAGTTACCCAGAGTGTCTCTGAGGACCTGTTCGACCTGTTCCTTCTCCCTTGGCGCCTTATCTTCCTTGAGCAGCACAACCTTCTTTGGTGAGAACTGTGTTATGCAGAACATCACCGGTTCAATGGAGTATATTGTGGATATAAGTGTTGTATCCATTATTATCACTTCCCTTAAGTTTTCCTATCACAAAGATCTGTTCAGGGAAAACAATTCATTACATATGGTGTTATCTTATTCTGATTATTCTATATATATTTTCCTCTAAACAGATTGACATTCAGAAATGGCTCCTTTTTTATTCTGAATCACTGGATATCCTGCAGGGTGTCATTGAAAAGATGGATATTACCCATTACATTACACCAAAATTGCCCATACCCTTCATGTGATGCGTGGCTTATCATGATTGCGCCATCATATGTCATGAGGTATAATGAAGTTAATGGATGGTGGCAGAGAATCCATGATGGAAAATTGTCCTACTATCATTAAAAAATTTATTAATGTAAATGAAAAAAGTAAACATTTAAATACAATACCATGCTTACTGAATAATTAGTAGAGATGGTGCTGTCCATATGAAGCTAAGGTACTTGTGCCACAGGAAACCAGAGAGAACATTTTCAGTAAGAGGTCACTACTTTCCTGTATGTTCAAGGTGTACTGGAATCTACACTGGTGCATTCGCATACTTCATATACGCTTACCTCACAGTGATTGAATATGACATCACTCTGATAATCTCAGCATTCATTATGATAGTTCCAACATTCCTTGATGGATTCACACAGCTACTCGGTTACAGGGAAAGCAACAATGTTCTGAGGTTCTCAACAGGTGTTCCTGCAGGTGTAGGTCTTGGAATAATCACAAAGGCAATTAAGTACTTCATATGGACAATTCTATAGGAGGTAATTGTTTTGAAATGTCCTGATTGTGGAACAGAAAACAAGAAAGACTCCAAATTCTGCGCAAAATGCGGAAAAGAATTTGAAAGTATCAAAAGCAGCTGGTGGAGTAAACTGGGATCAAAGTCCAAAATAGGGCTCATAGGAGGCGCATGCTGTATAGGAATCGTCCTTCTTATCTTTATAACCTCCATGGGGACACCTGACGAATCAACAGATTACACAGGCGAAGTTACAGGCACTTACATGACCAGCGCAGAGATAAAAGAAAAGGCTAAGGAAGTAAGCATATCTGAACTCTACAGCGGTTCCATAGCAAAGGGAACACCCGTGAAAACAAAGGGTTATGTTGTTCAGTCAAGTTCAGACAGCATAAGGGTATGCCCCATAGGATCCTATGACAATGATATTATGGTAGAGGGTGCATTTGACGGTATCTACGAAAACGATGAGGTCATAATTTACGGCATATACAGTGGTTCAACCACATATATTACCGTTACAGAAGCCGAAAGAACCATACCCCTCATATCAAATGCCATTGTTGAAAAGACAGGTAAGAGGTACAGCGGATAACCTCTCAATATTCTTCTTTAAAAACAATATTCATTTTTTTAAAAAGTATAATTGAATTTCGCTGGTGCAAAGGGGGTGTTTATATGAATGAAAGGAATATACCTATTTTAACTGCCATGACATTTTTCCTTCTTGCCGTAGCTGTTGTTATACAGTTCATACCCCAGAGCATGCCTGTAGAGACAAAAGATGCAGTGGTTGAAAAAACCTCAGATGGATACCAGCTTAACCTTCAGGCTGTTCTTGAACTTGCAGAGATGGACTCAGGTAACGGTACAGTGACGTACAGGGGATTCAACTTCACAGGCCCCCAGCTACTGTACATCTTTGCAAGGGGGATTGTGATGCTGGAAGCCAATGAGACAGGAAAGATTCATGTGAGTGAATACGGTGGACCTGAGGACCCCTATGGATTTATGGATACCGTCACCCTTACAAGGAGCGAATACACAGATATGGCGGAGCGCACATACACCTGGATGGACGCCAATGGCAGAAGCCCCAACCATGTTGGTATCTATGTTGAGGGATCCCCCGACATAACACCATCACTTGCAAGGAAGATCTTCAGACAGGTTCTTGTTGAATACAGGAGAACAGGGACTCTACCAGAAGTTATAAATGTCTGAATAACCTTTTATTTTTACAGGAACCTAACATCGTTGAGTGAACAGAGTTCTTACGATCAATACCAATGGAAGTTCACCATGCAGAGAAAATTGATCCTCCCATTTATAATCACCGGAGCTTTAATCACTTTTTACCTTCTGAACCCCTCCTTCCACAGTACAGATAACAGGAACGAAGCTGTGGTTCTTGGCTCAGATAAGATGGGCACAGTTGAGAAACTTGGACCCTACGGTAACAGGGACTCAGAGGTGAAAATAGCCTACATAACAGGGGTCCACCCCCTGGAGAGGGACTCCCACAGGGCAATACTGCAGGCCCTTGAGGAGAACCAGGAAAAACTGAGGTACGTGTACTTCGTATACCGGGTCAACGTTACACTTAACCCTGAGGACTACGAAAGGGGGAGGATGGCGGGACAGCTCCTTGCACGAAGATACGTGGTCCCAGATGTAGCCAGGGGCAACTACAGCCTGGCAGTTGATGTGCACTCCAACAGGGGCAACTATGGTATGAAGAGGTTCGTTTTCACACCACTCCCCCATGAGCAAAGCAGATTGATAGCCCTGAAACTCGCATCCAGAATCAGCTGGCTATCCTACCACTTCCCTGAGTCACAGACAAGCCCCGCCTATGTGACTGAACCCATAATTCAGGGGGGAACACCGGCCATACTCTATGAGAACTACATGTACCAGGACTATTCAAGAACCCTGGAACATGCCCGGGAGTTTGTAAGAACCCTTGACTCCACTGACATCCCATCATAAACTTAAGAGATCCTCCTCTACAGAACAGCAAAAAACTCAGGGAAGCAGAAGATCAGTACCGGGTCATGACAGGAACACCGGGACCGAGAAATTAATATAACTCTTTTTTACATAATATTACATTGTGGTTCTGATGATACACTACAGAATGGATCAGCCAGAAAGGGTGAGGTGCAGTGTCTGCGGTGGAGTTGCAGATGAGGTTGAGGAGACATACCCTGAATCAGGAAACTTCATCCTGGTGATCTACAGGTGCCGCGACTGTGGCCATCTCGAGAAACGCCAGTACGGTAAACCCGTGAAGATTATTGATTGAGGTGATCTTGTGGTTGATGTATGCGCTGTGAATGGATATGATGAGATATCAGAAAAGCTGAAAACCCTCCTTGGACTTGAGAAGTCCCCGGTGGCGATAAAACTCGTTCTAAGGGAGGATGACCTTCCGGAGGGTGTTGAAAAAATAGAGAAGCCTGCAAGGCACTGTGAAATGGTCCAGATGGCTGCTGCAGGGAAATCATTCTATGCAACGGCGGAGGCCCAGGCATGCAAGGGTGGTGCAGATGCCCTTGGAATAGATGAGGCGCCAGAGAAGGTCAAAACAGGGGAGTTCTACTACAACCTTGGTCGCTTTGCAAGCTTTGCATCCGCCAAGAGAACCTTTGATGGGATACCCTCCCTTGACCTCAGGTTCTACGCCGCAGTGTACGCACCCCTTGAGGATGCAACCTTTGACCCTGACGTCATAGTGATCATCTGCAACCCTGCCCAGGCAATGAAGATCTCACAGGCCCTCGTATACACCCTCGGTGGCCGCGTGGAGGCTGACTTCTCAGGTATACAGTCACTCTGTGCAGACGCAGTTGCAGGGCCCTACATGAGGAAGAGGCCAAATATAACCATGGGGTGCAGCGGTTCAAGGCAGTACGCCGGTGTAAGGGACGACGAACTCATCGTGGGACTCAACGGCGAGAACATAGGGTGTGTTGTCAATGCCCTTGAGGCCATAAGCCAGTAGGCTCAATCCAAAAATAAAGGGGGTGATACTGTGGTTGAGACAAAGACCTTCAGGATCCTTGAGGATGTTGCTGACCTCGAGGAGAAGATAAAGAAGTATGAGGGTGAGGCAGACCAGGAGCTTGTTATAAACTGGATCTATGACACCCTTGAGATCCTCAGGAACGTGGGTAAGCTCCTTGAAGAGATTGAGGATAGACTGGATCTTCTTGAAGAGGAGACCGAGGAAAAGGAATTCTAGTGTACGGTCTCCTATTTTTCTTTTAAATCTAGTTTTAGACCCTTCCTTCAGCTATTTTAACTCCACTATTCTGAGGTAATCACAGCAGTGGTTTAAACCCCAGGATAACCCCTTATTCTGAGGTAATCACTGTAGTGGTTTATATTTACAAGTTCAATGGGGTCTGATGCCTCAACACCGTACAGTCTGATGCCATCATCCACCATCAAACGCAGCAGCGGATTTATGTTGCCATCACCCAGGGGGAGATATTTTTTAAGGACCTCTGAACTCGCTGCAAGGGGCATCCCGAGGCCCTCAGCACTCTCAAGCCAGCCACTGCTTCCCCTTGCAAGTACCGAAACCGTCTCATGATCCGCATGTTCACTGATTCTCCCCATGGTCCCGGGGGATACCGCCGGCTGGTCACCTGCCACGCAGAGTATGATTTCACCCGAAGCAGCGAGAACACCATTTAGGAGTGATGCTGATAGTGGAACCTCAGCAGGATCGTTCCTCACAATCTCCACATCCATACCTGATATCGCCGCCTCCACCTCCCCTGCATGGTGGCCTGTGACCACGATGCACTCATCCACACCTGCCCTGAGCACGGAATCCACCGTCTTTTCTATTACAGTAACTGAGTTGAGGGGGAGCAGTAATTTGTGGATGGGTTCAAGGCCGAGTTCCAGCATGTCCCTGCACATACGGCTACCCCTCCCTGCCGCTGTAACAACCGCTGAGACCAATCCCACCACCTATGCCGGTTCAAGCCTGTAGATTCTGGCGTATATGGTTGTACCTGCACCTGAACCCGTCGTCCACATCTCAATGAGTACAGGGTACCTTCCGGTATTTCTGACCTTTATCCCGGTCGCCGGGTTGAAGCCGAATAGAACCGCATGGAACTCCCATGTCATGCCCCTGGGGAGGGGCATCCCTGCATCAGTTACAACGGCCCTGAGTGCCCTTGCAGGTGGACATGAGCCGTGGGAGGCGTATCCGCCAGGGGCCTCAGGGTCCCTTGATGCAGTGAACCTGACTGTCTCCTTACCTGAACCCTCACTTCCAGGTGGAATCACAGTGCCATTCCATGCCTCAGCGAATGCCCTTGCATTGAAGGCCCTCCTGTTATCATCGTACTGGGGGTATGAGCCCAGGTAGCTCACTGCAGTTGATACCAGGACCTTTCTGTGGCCCCCTGTGTACACCATTACAGGCGCCCCTGAGGGGTAGTTCTCCATGTAGTCAAGAACATCCCCACCAAAGAGTTTCTCTATCATCCCTGGTGGAACAGGGAGTCTGCCGTCGCTGAAGTTGGATAGCTGGTAGTCCAGGACTATCTCGTCCCCCTCGTCAGCCCTTCTGAACCAGCTCTTTATCCTGTTAACGGATCTGTACCTGTGGGGGACGGTGCTGTTACCTATACTATCTGCCGGGACAAATCTAACCTTCCTTCCGTTCTCAATGATATCCATACCATTCTCTCTCTTCACACCATAGGTGTAGGGTGTCTTGTAGGCCCAGAGGAAGACCGGTGGCTCCTGCACCACCAGTTTATCCCCTGAAACCCTCAGCACCCCCGGACCATCCACAGTGGATCTCCCTGATGGGTCTATCCCTGAGGTCATCTCAGATATCGGGACATGCACAGCCCCTGTGAGGACCGCCTGGAGGAGGTTTCCAGGGTCCATGTAGTTGAATTCATCAAGCAGGTAGTCCGGGTGGAGTATGAGAGGGACGCTCCTCACCCGGGATTCATCGATAACATCCTGACCCTTCAGTACCGTGCTTCCAGGCTCAAGGGCAGCTATCTCCCCCGGGTGCTGGGGTTCAACGCTTCCCTCGATGTATGCACCCGATGCTGTTATGATAGCCGCCAGAATCACCAGCAAAATGATGTGTTTAACTGATATAATCCTCTGCATATCTGAATCCCCCCTCACCTATTATGAGTACAGTGTCATCTGGTTCTGCAATTTCAAGGGCCTTATTTACAGCCTCCTCAACCTGTTCACGGTTAGCTCCAAGGGTCCCGGACCCTGCACGTTTTCTGCTGGATTCTATATGGACCACCCTCTTACCCAGGATATCTGAGGCTCTCCTTGCAGCATAGGATGCCGGTATAACGGTGTCGGCATCCTTCAGGAGTGATGCGATTTCCAGATCACCATCTATTCCACTCTCAGATGCCACGGTGTTCACGACTATCAGCCTTCCGCCGGTACCTTTGAGTTCCTGCATCACAGCCCTCACACCGGCCGGGTTGTGGGCGTAGTCAAGTATAACCCGTGGTGAGTCCATCAGCCTCTGGAACCTTCCCCTCACACCACCAAATGACTCAATTCCCCTTACTATATCATCCATATTCACGCCAAGGGACCATGCGGCGGCAGCGGCTGCCAGTGCATTGTAGACATTGAAGATCCCCGGTGCCCTGAGTTTCACATCCCTCATTTCGGATCCAATTACCAGTTTGAATCCTGTGGCTGATGCCTCCAGGGCCATAACCTCAGGCTGGGGTCTCCGGTAGCCGCAGACACACAGGTAATCCCCCAGGTGCCCCATGGTTCTGCGGGTATATCTGAGGGGGTTGCCACATCTGGGGCATTCCCTGCCCTCAGGCATGACCTGGGATGACTCCATGCTCTGGATGCCATAGAGCACAGCTCTCTCCTCCCTCAGTTCCTCTGCGAATGATGCGACGATGGGGTCATCGGCGTTGAGTACCAGAACCTCCGCTGTATCAATGATCTCCCTCTTGCATTCAATGTAATCAGAGAACCTCCTTCCACCTGAAAGGTGGTCCCTTGATATGTTGGTTATGACGCCCACTGAGACCCCTGATAGAAGGGCTGATTGCCTTATCTCACCCATCCTCCCGAATGTCCCTATCTCAACCACAGCCACGTCCCCAGGGAGTCTTGCCTGGAGGGCCGGTACCAGTTCAGTGTTGCCCTGTATGTTGAGGTGGTGCTCTGGCACAGTCTTTCCGGCAGCCCTCATTATGGATTTTAGGATACCCGTGGTTGTGGTCTTTCCATTTGTCCCTGTGACCCCCACCACAGGTTTATCAACGGGGCACATGTTCAGGACGTCCTCAACACCTATCACATCAGCGTTGAGGTCCCTGATGAGGTCAAGAACCCTCCTGTTATTCTCCAGGGCTGGTGTGATGGCTATGGTGGACGCGCCCCTGAGGACCTCCATGCTGTGACCCCCCAGGTCAAGTTCTATTCCCTCACCCCTGAAGACATCCTCGAGGGGTGTACTCTCCTTCAGATCCGAGACAACGACCCGGTAACCCCTTGCCCGGAGGTTCCTTGCCATGAGGCTTCCCACATTCCCGCAGCCTCCAAGAACAACCGTGAAGTCCCTCATTGACTCTATGGCCCTCTCAATATCATCCCTAACATTGTCATATGCGTTGACAACCCCGGGGCCGAGGTGGAGTACCGTATCCCCCTTTTCGGCGATTTCAAGTGCCCTCCTTATGCTATCATATACACTATCGGTCTTTATGGTTTTACCCCTGCCAGCGCCCCTTTCAACCTCAGAGGCCGCTTCCATGTCAATCTTACCTGTTGTCTCATTTTTACCGCTCACAATCAATACATCGGCTTTTTCACCAAGTATCTGACCTATCCTGTACTTGTCCCTCACTGTGAGGGTGTCGGGGTTATCCAGGCTTATTATCAGCCTCCCCTTGAATTCAATGCCCTCAAAAAGTTTCTCCATACTCTCAGGGTTGTGTGCTGCGTCCATGTAAACAGGGACCCCCTCAACCCGATCTATGAATTCAAATCTACCCTTTATACCCCTGAATTCCTCTATTGCATTTTTGATGTCCTTAATGTCAAATCCGAGTACCAGTGCAACGGTTATGGCTGCAAGGGCGTTCTCCACGTTGAAGAGGCCCGGCACCCTGAGTTTTATCCTCTCTGTGAGGGGACCGGCATGGACCACCCCCTCATGTTCCGCGCAGTTCAGGGATCCGCAGGTGCTGCAGAGGGCCGTTGGTATCTCTGATACCTTCAGGGTGAACTCTGAGCCCTCAAGACCCCTGAGGTCTATATCCGATGCGCTTACCTGTGGTTCTGCTGAGCCGCTGAAGGTTCTATCCATGAACTCAACTGTCCTTCCATTCCCCAGCCCATAAACCACACTTTTAACCTCAAGGTCATCCAGGAGCCCCGCGATGACCGGGTCGTCCCCACAGAGTACCAGAACACCTCCTGGAGCTATGAGGTTCTTTATTGAGAAGTTCCTCTCAATGTATTCATCGTAGTCCCTGAACTCATCCATGTGGTCTGGTGTGAGGTTTGTCACTACCCCGGCCACTATCTCAAGGCCATCAGCCATCCTTATGGTTCCATGTGGGAGTTCAAATACGGCCATGTCCCTGCTGTTCACATCACCATTCACCACGAGTTCAACAAGTCCCTCAATTACCAGTGAGTCCTGGATTGATGAGAATGACACCGTCCTGTGGCGTGATGAGAGTATGTGGTCTATCATGTTGGTGGTTGTTGTCTTCCCGTCTGTACCTGCAACTCCCACCATGGGGATGCCTATGAGCTGGTTGAGGACCCTACCTATGTCTGAGGTTGTTATGTGGATCAGATCCTTCTCCACACTCCCCAGCATATCACGTACAGGTGCATCAGGGGGTATGCTGGGGGATACGAAGACGGCATCTGCCCATAGCATGTCCTCAATCCTGTGACCCCCAAACCTGAATCTCACACCCTCATCTTTCATCTCATCTATCCTCTTCCTGGCCTTTGGGGGTAGTTCATCCAGTTCCCTGACGTCATTTACAAGTACACTGTTTCCAAGGTGTCTCAGCAATCTTGCGGCGGGTCTGCCAGCGTTTCCAGCTCCAAGCACAAGCACTTTCATGTTCGTGATCAATTTATGCACCCATAGATCTGTTTTAATTTAAGGTATGCATGCCATGAAGTAATAGTTTATGATCAATCCAGGTTTCCTGGCTTTTAGAGAAATATGCAGTCCAGTTATTATTATGGTTATTCATATATACCACTTACGCAGGTGATGCTGTTCATTCACAGGAGGAGATCTCCTCGAGTTTTTCCTGGACCGTGGCTATCCTGTCCTGCCCGTTTCCACCCACGAAGATTCTCCTGTATTTCCTGGAAAACTCAAGGACCATCCAGGGGATTTTCTCAGGTTCATCAACTGTTATGACCTCTGATGGGATTTTAAGACCCTCAAGGTATTCCATTACCATGTCAACCGTGTCCTCAAGCCCCGGGAATATCACAAGGACCTCCGGGGGTGACTCTGCGACCTCATCAAGGATGTGGAGGCGCCACTTCTCTGACCTCCGGGGTGTTCCGATGAACATGACATCGAATTCTGATTCTGAGAGTACGGCCCTCAGGGCATGGGGGTTGTCGGTTTTACCAGCAACAACGGATGCCCCGTTGATGATGAATGACCTTATACGACCCCTCACAGGTTCGAAACTGGCAAGTCCATCCCCTATGATATCCTCTGGAACACCCAGATACCTGAGGGCCTCTGATGCCGCCCCTGCGTTCAGTCTGTTGAATCCGCCCTCAACCCTCAGGGGCCCGGTGTACTCACTGTAGGTCCTGAGACTGGAGGGGACCTCTTTGAGTTCTTCATCTGAATCCCCGGGGCCGATTACAGCATCCCTTCCCCTCAGGAATTCTGCCATTGCCATTCTGTAGTTCTCCATTGAACCGTGGAAGTCCATGTGGTCCTCGCCAAGGTTTGTGAGGACAACGAGGTCAATGTCAAAGCACTCTGATGCGAATTCCAGGGTCATATCGCAGACCTCAACCACAAGGTAGTCAAATTCCTCCTCAGATGCCCTTAAAAGGAGTTCTGTGTAGCCATCAAATCCTCCGCCAGCATTCCCGCCAAGAAGTACCCTCTTACCTGCACATTCAAGTACATGTGCTATCATTGTGGCGGTTGTGGTCTTGCCGTTGGTCCCTGTGACCGCGATGGTTCTGGGTTTTCTGTGGCCCTCAAGGACCCTGCAGAGGAGCTTATCACTGAACCGCTCCATGAGTTCAGTTTTTATCATTGATGGGCTGATTACAACCGCATCTGCAGCCTCTATTTTCCCTGTATCATGAAAGCCAAGGTCAAGGTCAACCCCCTCAGGGTTTACAGGGATTTCACGCCGTATGTCACTTGCATATACGCTGTGACCCCTTCTCTTCAGTGACTCAACTGCCCTCAAACCTTCAGCTCCAAGTCCCAGCACCGCAACCCTCATTGGTTCACCGATCTTAACTTTTAATCGTCCCCTGAATCATCATCGGAAACCCCGTATTCCTCCTTGAGCTGGGATATTATATCCTCGTTCTTTGACACCTCTGGCCTGAGAGGTTTTTCCTCTTCCTTCCCTGACCTCTTGCGTTTACCTATAAATAAAATCAGTATGATGACCGCTGCAACCGCAAGGGTCACGGCCGCCGCAGTTAATATAACCTCCATGCTCACAGGCGGAGTTTCAGAAGCTGCCCCGGGTCCCATTGTCACACCTCAGTTTTATATAAATAATCATACAATATATATCTTACATGATAATGAAGGATAGAGGTGGACAGGGGGGTGCAGAGTACATACTTCTTTTCGCAGCCATCATAATAATCGCGGTTGCAGCCCTCTACATATACAGCTCCTACTTCAAGGTCCCGGGTAACGAGACAGTTGAGGTGAAGCTCACAGTAACCAATATAGGTCCGTCGAAGAGCAAGTTCATCTATGAGGCCAATAACACCACAGATGGGGGCAGCCGGCACATCATATCAGGGGACCCTGGAAACTACTTCTTCCTCCTCCAGCCAGGATCAAGCAGGACCTTCAACCTTGGACGGATGAGCGCCGGCACCAGTTTCACGGTGGAGGGTGGTGTCGGTGACCCCATGGGAGGTGCTGATGACCTAAAGGGCATAGGCCAGAGGGGAAGGTGGACACTGAAGATTGGAAACCAGACCTACTCCTGGACCATCAGCGGCCCCTTTGACTACCGTAAGAACCCCACTGGAAGTGTAATCATGTCGTTCTCAATAGCCGGAGGTGGCGGCTCACCCTTCAGGTTCACCGCAGACCAGGCCCAGGTGCGTGGTAACGTATCAGGGTAGGTGACATGAATGGCCTGAAAGACCCGATATACCAGGGAGGGGGCCATATAGTAACGTATCAGGTAGGTGAAATTTATGGAGAGATATAAGAAGGCCACCTTCGGTGCCGGATGCTTCTGGGGAGTTGAGGACGCATTCAGGAGAGTCAGGGGTGTTGTATCCACCCGTGTGGGGTACATGGGCGGCCACATGGAAAACCCAGCCTATGAGGATGTCTGCACCGGACTTACAGGACACGCTGAGGTTGTTGAGGTCACCTTTGACCCTGCTCTTGTAAGCTACAGCGAACTCCTTGATGTCTTCTGGAGCATCCATGACCCCACAAGCCTCAACAGGCAGGGCCCTGACGTCGGTGAGCAGTACCGGTCAGTGATATTCTACCATGACGATGAGCAGAGGAGGCTGGCGCTGGAGTCAAGGCGGAAACTTGAGGAGTCTGGAGGGTTCGGTGGAAGGATTGTGACGGCAATTGAACCGGCAGGTACCTTCTATGAGGCCGAGGAGTACCACCAGCAGTACCTTGAGAAGAACAGGGAGCGAAGATGCTACCTCAGGAGGCTCCTCTGATGGGGCCACCTGAAAAAGAATATGAAAATAGAGAATGGGGGTGAATGTTTAAATGAAGGAGGTCATGGATGATGTTGCACTGGTCCTCTGCGGTGAGGCCGGGCAGGGGATACAGACCGTTGAGGCACTCCTTATAAGGGCCTTCATGGCCACAGGGTACCATATATTCTCCTCCAAGGAGTACATGTCCCGTGTGCGTGGCGGTGAAAACTCCACCCTGATAAGGGTTTCATCAGAGCCTGTGAGGGCATTTGTGGACCGTATCGATGTCCTCTTTGCCCTGAGCCCCGGGGCAGTGGACCACCTGAGGGAGAGAATCAACGGGACACTGATTATTGCAGATGAGAGCTTTGGTGAGGAGGATGCCGTGGGCCTGCCCATACTTGAGGAGGCTGAGAAGCTGGGGGGGCGGATATTCGCCAATGTTGTGGCTGCAGGCGCCGCAGCCCGTCTCTTCAGGGTCAGGGAGAGTGTCTTTGATGATGCCATAAGGTCACTCTTTGAGCGCAAGGGGCCCGAGATCCTCAATGCAGACCTCATGGCTGGAAGGAGAGGTTACGAACTGGGTGAGGAACTCAGGGACCACCTGAGAGTCTCCGTTGACCCTGACCCCTCTGTCAGGGAACACGTGATCCTCAATGGCACTGAGGCCGTGGGTATCGGGTGCATAGCAGGGGGTTGCAGGTTCATGTCCTCCTACCCAATGACCCCCTCAAGTCCCCTCCAGATATTCATTGCAGAGAATGCAGATGAATTTGAGATGGTATTTGAGCAGGCTGAGGATGAGATTGCAGCCATAAACATGTGCCTTGGGGCGTCATATGCAGGTGCCAGGTCACTTGTTGCAACCTCTGGGAGTGGATTTGCCCTGATGGAGGAGGCCGTAGGTCTTGCTGGTATGATAGAGACTCCGGTGGTGATATATATCGGTCAACGTCCGGGACCGGCGGTTGGGCTTCCAACGAGGACAGCCCAGGAGGACCTGAACCTGGCCCTCTACTCCGGACCAGGGGAGTTTGCAAGGGCCATATTCGCCCCCGGAAAACTGGAGGATGCCTCTGAAATAGCGGCCCATGCCTTCAACCTTGCAGACAGGTACCAGATACCTGTCTTCATACTCTCAGACCAGTACCTGGCGGACCTCTACTACAATCTCCCTGAACCTGAAATCAGAGTGGAGCCGGAGCATCATATCATTGAGACGGATGCCGGCTATCGGAGGTTCAGCTTCACAGAGGACGGTATCTCCTCCCGGGGGATTCCAGGTTACGGCGAGGGGCTTGTGCGTGTTGATTCAGATGAACATGATGAGGACGGCTTCATAACAGAGGACCTCAATATAAGAAGGAGAATGGTTGAGAAGAGGAATCTGCGCCTTGAAATGCTCAGGGATGATGCCATTCCCCCTGAGGTCTGGGGTGATGACTCCAGTGCAGTTATATGCTGGGGTTCAAACTACTGGCCTGTGAGGGAGGCCATCGGGTCATCCGATGCTGAGGTCACCATGGTGCACTTCAGTCAGGTCTACCCCCTGGCACCTTACACCCGTGAGCTTCTCGGCTCATTTGAGGTGACAGCCACCATTGAGAACAATTACCGGGGACAGTTTGCTGATCTACTTGAACTTGAGGCCGGCTTTGAGGTTGACCATCGTCTCAACAAGTATGATGGTATGCCCTTCAGTGTTGAAGAGATAAGGAAATTCATAGGGGAGGTTCTTGCATGAAACCCGGGGACTATGACCTTGAGGCAGACGTGGCCTGGTGCCCTGGTTGCGGTAACTTTTCGATTCTCCGTGCCCTCAAGATGGCACTTGCAGATCTTGATATACCACCTGAGAAGCTGGTTCTTGTCTCAGGTATAGGTCAGGCAGGGAAGCTCCCCCAGTATCTCAGGTGCAATTACTTCAACGGTCTTCATGGGAGGTCCCTCCCGGCTGCTGTGGCAATAAAGGCTGTGAACCCGGAGCTCACCGTTATTGATGTGAGCGGTGATGGATGCATGTACGGTGAGGGCGGCAATCACTTCATGCATGCCATCAGAAGGAACCCTGATATAACAAATATAGTCCATAACAACATGGTCTATGGTCTCACAAAGGGGCAGGCCTCCCCCACCAGTCAGCCCGGCTTCAGGACCCCTTTGCAGGTTCAAGGTGTATTTGAGGAGCCCTTCAACCCCCTTGCGGTTGCCATTGCCCTGGGGGCCACCTTCGTTGCCCGGGCCTTTGCTGGTGATATTGAGAGGACAGGGGAGATTCTTGCTGATGCCATCAGACACCATGGTTATGCCCTTGTGGATATATTCCAGCCCTGTGTGACCTTCAACCGTGTCAATACATTCCAGTGGTTCCGTGAGAACACCTACTACACTGACCATGACACATCCGACAGGATGCTTGCCTTTGAGAAGTCCCTTGAGGGTTACGGTTCAGGGAAGTTTCCACTGGGTGTGATCTACCGTTCCGATGGTGGAAGGACATTTGAGGAGAACCTCAGTGTATACGGTGAGGACAAAACTCCACTTTGGAGGAGGAGTCATGATCCTGGTAAGCTGAAGGCCCTCCTTGAATCAAGGAGGGTGCTCTGATATGCATTTTAATTGATGCTACCTTCAAGTATTATGCCGGAGAATCCGTGAAGTGGGTGATGCTGGAGAATCTGATATGGAAGTCAGGCTTTACATAACAGAGGGTGACATTGAGGACTACCGTGTCTTCAGACAGAAACTTGACCTTTCAGGTCACAGGTGGAGAAAGACGGATCTCGAGGATGCAGATGCTGTGATAATCCTTGCTGGTCTCTGGGGAATCATGAAGAAAAAAATAATGGATGATGTGAAGAGGGCTGTGAAACTCTCTAAGCCCATAATAACCGTGAGGCCATATGGTCTTGAGAATGTGCCGGTGGAGCTTGAATCTGTTAGTTCCGAGATCGTTGGCTGGAACCCCCACTGCATAGGGGGAGCCATTGAGGATGCGGTTAACCCCGAGGATAAGAATCAAACCCTGAATGATTGATACGGCAACCAGGGTGAAAACCAAAGTTATTGAAACACCATAAAATCAAACCTTGACACAGCAACCAGAGTAAAAAACCAAAGTTATGGAAACATCATGATATGATGAATCCAGAGATAAGAATCAAATCTGAAAAAATAAAGGGGGTTGGCCTCTTTAGGCCGATGATTTAACCACAAACATGCCGGGTTTCCTTGATGTGGGGTGGTATATCTTGTTGTAGCCACTGTAGTCATAGTCCACCCAGCTTCCGCCACTGTACACCTGTACTGTGCGGTGTCTTGGGGACATGCTAGTGGCGTACTGTATTATACGCACCTTCTTCCCGGCTGATGTGAGTCTTTTATATAAGTATTCACTCATAGCCCAGCAGTCCCCTATGTTCGGGTCATAGCGGTACGTGCTGGTGCTGTAGGCTGCCCGTACCCTCTTCTTCTTGTAGTACTTATATCTGGAGTACCTCTTTTTCACACTGGTACGGTATGTAGCCCTGACCTTCTTCCTGTAGGTCTTTTTATATTTCTTGTACTTGTATGCGGCTTCAACCTTCACAGGTTCCGCCTTTATGGTATGTGTTTTTGCCACTATTTTTGCGTTTTCTGTTTCAGTATTTGTTGCCTCACTGATGGGCACTGAACCCACCGTGAACATCAGTGCAAAGAGCACTGTGACTGCTTTGAATCGCGTAATTCTATCGCCTCCATGTCCAATACTAACCCTTCAGGTCGCTTAGGACACTGAGTCAATTGTTACATCATCATAGTATATAAATGTTTCCATGAAATAAAAGCTCTGAGAGCTCCTTTAATCAAAAAAAGCCACCAGAATCCTTTTCTAATATCAGTATATTCTCTGAGAATCCATCCCATTTTATTTGGAGATAGGGATCCTCATGGAATCCCATTTAAGGTTTGGGGGCAGAGGGGCTCCCCGATAGAATGGAGATTCAGAAGATAAATCCTGTATAAAGAGCCACTTATAGAGCTTATTTATGTTAAAAGAAGAACCAGAATGTTCAACAAATTAAAAGCAACATTAAAATGGAAATTTGAATTTAAAATGATTTTAAAGACTTATATAAATCTAAAGGACTCTTCAAAGTCTCAAAAATCGAAATAAAGGTATCTATGGGCTTTTAAAAATTTAACCCGCCTGCTGGATGGCTGATAATCCATCGGACTTTTCAACCCGGTATATGTGGTCTGCAAGGTTTTCAAGTTCCTCCTCATGGGATACCAGGATTATCTGTCTGGCCTCAAGTTCATCGAAGATGTCCCTGAGTTTGTAGAGCTGCTCCTTGCTGAATCCATCTGTTGGTTCGTCCAGTATGAGTATATCTGACCTCACATCGGTCAGGGTCTGTACCACCATGCTGATGGCGAGTCGGTATGCAAGCGCTATGCTGGTCCTCTCACCACCACTGAGGTACTCAAGGTTCTGTTCGTAGCCGTCCTGCTCCACGATGGGTGTGAAGTCCTCGTCAACCCGCACCGATTTATCCGGGTCATCCACCAGGACCCTGAACCATTTCTGGAACCTCTCATTGAACTCATGGTTTATCTGTGCCATCACATGGGTCTCAATGTCACTGAGGGCAGGGATGAAGTAGGATTCAAGCCAGGTCACATGGTCCTTCAGTTCACTGGCCCGTTTTTTGAGTTTCTTCTTTTCATCAATTTCAGCCTTAAGCCTTTCGATCTGATACTGTTTTTCCTCGATTTTCCCCTCAACTGATCCTATCATCTGTTTCTTCTCATCCTTTGATTCTTCACGTTTACGAAGCCTTTCACTGATCTCCTGTATACTGGCCTCCACCTTCTCCCTGTTTTTGAGTGCCTCCCTGTTTTCCTTTATTTCCGCTTCCCTTTCAGCGATGGTTTCATTGTTTTCTCTGATCTTCTGGAGGTTCTTTCTGTATTCCTCACTGGTTTCAGGGTTGAGTTCAGGGATTCTTCGCTGGAGTTCCCTTATTCTTGAATCTGTTTCCGAAAGTCTGCCTGAACATTCCCTCTCCCCCTCACGGAGGGCTTCCAGATCCCCGTCAATTCTTCTGAAACGGGATTCCACATCCTTCAGGTCACTGATTATCCTTTCATTTTTGTTTATATCTGATTTAATCTCCCTGATTTCCTTCTCATTGTTCTCAAGGTTCCCCTGCTTTTTAGCGCATTCGGCTTTCTTCTTCCTGAGGTCCTCAGTGAGTTTACTGAGTTTTTCCCGGGACCCTGTGTATTCTCTTACACGATCGAGGAGTCTGTTTTTATTTTCGATTTTCGCTTTAAGCTTATTTATGCTGGATTCAACTGACCTTTTCCTCTTCCGGGCATCTCTGAGTTTATCGTCTATGTACTCAGGGTCCACGTCCTGGTCACATGTGGGGCAGACACCAATATCTTTGATGGACATGTAGTCCTCTATCTTCCCGGATATGGCGCCCAGCTCCCGCTGGAGCTTCGATACCTCGCCCTCAAGTTCAGCTATCTCAGCTTTCACCTCATCCTCAGTGCACCGTGGATCCTCAAGGGACTTCAGTTTCCCTATCTCTGATTTGAGGCCGCCAATCTCACCCTGAATTGTGGTGATTTCAAGTTCCATATTGTTTCTGATATCTGAGAGGATCTCAAGTTGATTACTGAGGCCTTCAAGCTTGGTAGAAGCATCTCTGAACTTTTCGTAGTCCTCTCTGAGGGATTCTCTTTCATCCTTCATCTCTTCAATATTCTTTCTGAGTGAATCAAGTTCCTCCTGAAGCTCCTCCCTCATCCTCCGGCACTTCTGAAGTTCATCCATGGATTTCCTATAATTCTCCTCTATCTCCCTGTTTCTCTCCCTGAGACGATCTGAGGATGAAATCAGGGTTTTAATTTCATTCTGAAGGGATTCTATCTTATCTTCCGCTGCCCGGATCCTGTTTTCCTCCTTCTGGAGTTCTTTAAGTTCCAGTTTCAGCTGGCTGATCTCTGCTTCGATTTCCCTGATTTCAGCGTCAAGCTTTTTCCTCTCAGATTCCATTTTCCCCTTCTCACTGATAATATTCCTGAGTTCCCTTTTCTTATCCTCCAGGTCGTAGGATTTATTCTCAAGGCTTTCTGCGGATCTTCTGATTTTCCCGGAAAGCAACTTGGCATTATCCGCTGCTCTGCTGTACTTCTCAAGGTCGAAGGCCTTCCTTAGCCTTTCAAGCCGGTCCCTGCTCCCGGTTTCTATTATGCTCTTCATCTGCTCCTGTGGGGTGAAGACCGCGTAGCGGTATATCCTGCTCCTGGCCCTTGGATTCAGGGGTTCCCTGTAACCCAGGATGTTAAGTACCTCGGCCTTCAGTTCCTTTGCAGATAGTTTCCTTCTGCCGGTGGGTGTTCTGATGTAGAGTTCCCCCTGCTGCACCCCTGAGGGGGTCCTTTTAAGTTCCCTGTAGATCGTGTACTCTGCACCATCAACCGTGAAGGTGAGTTTGACCGAACCTGAATTTGATGTGGCCCTCAGAAGACTGTCACCCCTCTGGTCACCCAGCCCGAAGAGTGCGAATTCTATTGCAAGTAGAAGCGTCGTCTTACCTGAACCTATATCCCCCTCAAAGAGGGTCACTCCATCATCAAACTCGACGGTTCCTGATTCATAGCTCCTTATGTTCCTGAGTTCAAGTGAATTGATGATCAAAGAGCATCACCACGGGATCAGTTATCATCATCTGGATTCAACCAGCTGGGGAGGGAGCCAGCACCCTCATCCATCCTGAAGTCATCGGTTATCATCATCTGGATTCACTCCCATAACAGCCTCTGCTTCCTCAATGATTCTCCTCTCATATTCGCCCTTATTTTCACCGGGGGCGATCTCGTCCTCAAGTTTCCTGAGGAGCTCAACCGCAAGGGAATCGCCCCTCTTCACGAGATTGGTGTTTCTGATGTCGAGTCCTGCGAGTTTCTCCCTGAAGATCCTCCTCTCAAGTTCAGGGATGTCGCTCTCGGCAACCCTCACCTTCTGTATCTCACGGGTGCTAAGGCCGTGCCTGTTGATCTGGACAACAAGGGCACCCCTGGATTCAAGTTCCCTCCTTATCCATGCTGAATCTATGTCCGAGCTCCTCCCGGAGCTGAGCTCACCCCTGATCTTTAACATCACAACCCTGCCCTCAACATCGTGTTCCCCCATTTCTCTACGTATTAGGAGGAATGCGTCCTGGGAGTTCTTACCTGTCACATCACATTCTATGTATTCAAATTCAGCGGGCCTTATTGCCCTGAACTGTGGGGCCTTTGCCCTTTCCCTGAATTCAACAAGGTAGTACCCCCTCTCCTCTCCCCTGGCGTTCTCCTCAAGGTCACCTGCGTATGAACCGAAGAGTGCCCCAGGGTATACTATTGGGCCGTAGCCCTCCTCCATGTAGCAGCCCCTCCTGTGGACGTGGCCCCCTGCATAGTATTCCAGGCCACGGGGAAAGAGGTTGAGGTCGATGGAATCCATCTCTGCAAGGTCCACGGGTTTGAACTGGGTTATGGCGCTGTGGAACAGGAATATCCTGAAGCCGTCCTCGGCCTCAAGGGCCTCCCTGTCAAGGTTCCTGAAGTAGTCAACCTCCAGTGCCCTTGACCTCCCTGACAGGCCCGTGATCTTTGCCCCGGTCTTCTCATCCACCGTGAAATCCAGTCCCAGCTTCTTTCCGGGGATGGGGCGCACAACCTTCTCTATGACCCCCGCGGTTTCCAGTATGTCTATCATGGAGGTGTTTGATGGGCTGTAGTCGTGGCTGCCATAGTTGACATAGATGGGGACCCCCTCATCCCTGACCCTCCTGAGTTCCAGTGTGGCCCTCTTGACGGTCTCCATGTTCGGGATGTTGGAGTGGAACAGGTCCCCGGCTATTAGCATGAAGTCGACATCATTCTCCAGCGCATCATCCAGGGCCATCCTGAAGGCCTGGAATTCCAGTTCCCGGAGTTCAGGCTGTTTCTGTGCCCCCAGGTGGCAGTCTGACAGGTGCGCGAATCTGTACATCAGTTCACCTCACCCTATGAATTCAATGTCCCCATCATCATCCTCATAATCCGTGGATTCAATGAACTCCTCGAAGAGGGGTATTTTCACCGGCACCGCGAACTTTGTGAATATGCTGCTCACTATGGCCTCACCCTTATCCAGGCTGGCTATTGCCCTGTTGTCATCTGAGAGGTCCTGGGAGGCACTTCCTATTATCTCAGCCCTCTCCTGGGCCATCTCATTCCCCAGGATTATCTTGGTGTTCATGTTTGCAAGGACTGTCCTGGGAATGAGGCTCACAAGCTGGGTTATGGCTACGAGGCCTATGTTGAATTTACGGCCCTCCCTTGCGATGGTGCTGTAGATGTTGTTTCCCTGCCTTTCAATGACCTCCTTTCCAAGGACACGGGGGGCCTCCTCTATCACTATCCCTATGACGGGTTTTCGCCTGAGCTCCCCGGTGGATTTGTACTTCTGGTACCTCCTGAAGATCTCACCTGATATCACACTCCCAACAAGGAGTTCAGCCTCACCCATGAGCCTGGATGTGTCCACCACGACTATCCTTCCATCCTCCAGGTGTCCTGCCATGTCCCTTATGGCTGACTCACCACCCACATCCCGGAATACACCTCCACGGGACTTTATCTCACCTGTGTCCTCATCCAGGTAAACTCCGAGGATAACATCAAAGACCCTTCGAAGGACGCTCAGTGTTCTTGGATCCACGTTTTCAATTCTTTCCCCTTCAACGATTTTGATGATCCATTCATCACGGTGGCTGTGGTGGTACCTTGCAATTGCCTGCTCCTGTGCCTGTGTGAATGGTATTATACCCTCAAAGTGCTCCGGTCTCAGGGACCTCAGATTTATTGCCAGGGTGTTTCCGCCGACCGGTGCGTCGGGTGAGTAGTAGACCACATTGCCTGATGGGTGCCTCCCGAGGCCAGGCTCGTTCCTCCCATAGTACTCGTCGTGGGGGTCCAGTACCAGCATGCCCACACGGTCCATATCTGCCAGGCTCCAGAGCATGACCTTCACCAGGTTACTCTTACCCCTACCGGTGGTTGCAGGTATGAGGATGTGGTGGGTTATGGCGTCCAGGGCGTCGATGTAGACTGGTGTTTCAAGGACCTTTGAGCCGCTCCTCACATTTCCCAGGAATACCGGGTTGCGGGGCTTTTCAAGGAAGGCAAGGTCCCCATCCCTTATCCTCTTGACCTCCCTGAAGAAGCCCGGCAGGCGTTTGGGTAGCATCGGCTCCCCATCCCTCACATGGAGTAGGGGGCGGGCCTCTGCGATGATGTAGTTCCGTAGTTCCGGTTCAAGGAACTCCACGTCCCCCCTGTAGCCCTCAAGGTTGAAGCCGGATGCAAGTTCCCTCATCCCCTGGGGTATCTGGGACCTGTATTTCAGGTCCTTGACCTGGAGTATCGTGTAGCCGTCCCCCTCAGCGACGAGGAGGTCGCCCAGTTCTATGGGTTCACCTGATTTCTGCCTTATGAGTACCGCGGCTGTTTCGCCACCTATTATCTGACCTGCGATTTCCATCAATCCTCACCTGCATACCTGTTAAGTGTATCGTGGTAGTCAAGACTTTCTGTCTCATCCTTTATTCCCTTAAGGATCTTACCATCACTGACCTGTGATAGGACTCTTCTCCTGTAGATTTCAACCTCATCTGCTGAGACACGGGCCCTCATGTCCACGTCCACCAGACCGTAGGGGTAGCCCGGGAAGCATGCGTCCCCTGCGTTCAGCAAGAGGGCGGATGTCACGTCCAGTGTTTCATTGGATTCACATTCCCCCAGGATGTCCATGCGGAATATCCTCCCTGCGGGGTTCAGCTTAACCGCCGTGAGGGTGGTGGGCCTGTCGGTCCTGATGGCTATGGGGTGGTAGCACCAGGCCCCCTTCAGGCCCTGCTCTGATGCGAGCCTTCCGATGGCTGAAAGGAGTGAGAGTGAAGTGGTGGTGTAGAGGGTGCAGGTCTTTGAGAGCCCTGCCACGTGGATGTCCCCTGCCCTGTCCCCGAGTTTACTGATGTGGCTGTTTTCCTTCTCGAATGATGCCTGCAGTGATCCGTCCCTGACCAGAATATCTCCTGCATCCAGTTCATCAAGGGCCCCCAGTGCCATGCTCCACTCTGCAAAACGCCTGGGGAGGCCCTTGAGGGTTGACTCATCAACAGTGTCAGTGTCTTTAAATTCAAGGTGCATGTCATCCTCATCAGGGAGGAATTCCAGGTACTCCTCCCTGATGGGGTGTATCTGGAATCTGCACATCTCCTCCTCCGGGTTTATGGTCATAACAGAGAAGAACTCAATCCTCGCTGGCATCTCAGGCTGAACCCTCTGAGCCCCCCTGAAGAGGCCCAGGGCAACCCTGTTTAGGTGGACTGATATGCCCGGTCCCTCCAGTATGGGGCTGTTGCCGCCGTCTATGAAGGCCATGAGACGCTCCTCTCCCCCCTCAATGGGTATGAAGTTATCTGTGCTGAATTCATGCACCCTGTATTTCGCTGACCTGAAGTAGGGTCTTCCGATCCCTGAGCTCACCCTATTCTCAAGGGTCTGTGCAATACTATCAAAAATGTCCAATAAAAAATCCCCCATGTAAACGTTTAATATTGAATAATAAATAAATGTTATAAATAGTTTGTGGTCTTTAATTGAATGGTCGGTCATCTGCCCGATCAGGGGATATCCCGGGCTGTGCCTACTCCTCTGGCTCAACGATGACGGCTGTGCCGTAGGCAAGGATCTCCTGCATTATGTCGGATATGGAGTCTGAGTCGAACCGGACACTTATAACCGCATTGGCCCCCAGTTCACGGGCATGGTCAAGCATCCTCTCAAGGGCCTCCTCCCTTGAGTGCTCCATCATGGTGACGTACTCCTTGATCTCACCACCCACAATGGACCTTAATCCGGCACCTATCTGACCTCCAAGTCCCCTGCTTCTCACTGTTAGCCCGTAAACGAATCCAAGTGTCTTAACCGCTCTGTATCCCGGGACATAGTTGCTTGTAACGTATACCACGTCACCATGCTCCTCGACTGCAGGCGCTCCTCTTCGCTCCTCAAGCCTCGTGCCGCACTCGTCACAGAAATTTGATTCTGCCCCATACTCCTTCCCGCAGTTTGGGCAGAATTTTTCTGCTGAAGTCGTGGTTCTGGAAGCTGGAGCCACCTCACCTTTCTTCTCGGCCAGTCTTCTCTTCATCTCCTCACTTGTAACCATAATAACACCACAATTATTTTTATTTCAGAGGTATAATAAGGTTACCATGAAATCTGCCATGCCCGACGATGGGAGCGGAATGTTCAAAGGGTATATCCCAGACCGGCTTCTGCCATACATCCCCCTCATCATCATAGCGGTGCTTCTCATCCTCAAACCATACTACCTCTTTCCAACCCATGGTGACATTGACTTTCACCTTGTGAGGGCAAGGGAGATAATGATTGAACCGCTAAGAGGTCTTACATGGGACTACCTGGTTTACTATCCCGCCGGGAGGCCCCTGGGACATCCGCCCCTGCTTCATGTTATACTCGCCGGGCTCTGGACCCTGGGTGGTGTCAGGTTTGCCCATTCCATCATGTGCATGCTGCAGATACTTCTCACGGTATTCACGGCCTCATGGGTGGCCTCCAGGTGGTACGGGAGGAGGGCCGGTCTCATCGCAGGGGCACTGGTACTCGCATCTCCCCGTCCAGACACCCTCTCAGTTATAATGCCGGCAGCCTACATACCTGTCCTCCTGGTCCTCACAGTATATCTGCTATCAGAGGACCGTCTCTCTGCAGCGGTGACAGGGACACTTGCACTCTGGACCCATTTCATAGCACTCATAACAGTGGGTCCCGTGGTGCTGGCAGATGGTGTTAGGAGGAACCTCAGGGTGCTCACGGTGCTCCTCCCATCCCTCATATTATGGTGGGCATACTTCCTCACAGCAAGGGGAGCCCCATCTGAGCCTGTGAATGGCGGTTACTTCAGTATCGGCTGGCTTGTGTTCCTCATACTGCTGTACTTCGGGGTCCCGGGACTCTACCTTGTGAGGGGAGGGAGGGAGTTCAGACCCCTCATGGCCTACATTCTCATGGTGCTCACTGCGGAGGTCCTCTTTGATGATTTATCAAGGGGGCTGCAGTACGTTGCACTCCCACTGGCGGTTGTGGGTGGATACACAGGTTCAAGGTTACTTGAGAATCCATCAGGGGCTTTGAGAATGGTGACGGGGATCCTCATCATCTCATCAACCATGGTATTTGTCGAACAGCTCCTTCTAACAGATATAGGGTGGTCTGATGTGGATATACCATTCGAAAACCGTTACTATCCCCTCAAGGAGTACATTGATACCCATACATCCCCTGATGATGTGGTGTGGGCCTCGGGTTCAGTTGCAGATAAGGTCGCCTGGATGACCGGGAGGAGGGTCTCCAATGGTCGCTATGGCCCCCCACCTGGATTCCAGGAGACATTTCAGGATGTGAATATCTATGAGGAGAATGGAAAATTCATAATAAGGAATAAAGATAATGAGACAATTCAGATCATCTAACCAAGTAGTGTTTTACCTATACCTTGAGATATCAGATCATCTAACCAAGTAGTGTTTTACCTATACCTAAATAACCAAGGAAAGCATGAAACCCCAGCTGCGGAGGGAGCTGTCCCTCTTTGACACGGTTAACCTTGTAATCGGGACCATAGTGGGTGCCGACATTTACATCGTGGCAGCCTATGGTGCCGGTAGCCTTGGCCCGGCCTCAATACTGGCCTGGTTCCTGGCCGGCCTCATGGCTGTTATGATTGCACTTGTATTCTCTGAGGCCTCCGGCATCCTCCCTGTCACCGGGGGCCCCTATGCCTATGCAGGTGAGGCCCTTGGACGTTTCGCGGGTTTCCTAACCGGCTGGTCCCTCTGGATTTCCTCGTGGATCGCCATAGCGGTGTTCCCCATAGCCTTCGTATACTACCTTGAATACTTCATCCCCCTGAATTCCATCTGGGAGGCCGTCATCAAGGTCCTCTTCATAGTCTCACTCACACTCATAAACATCGCCGGTGTTGGGAGGGCCGGTAAGGTGAATGATGTACTGACGGTCCTCAAGGTGGCACCGGTGCTCCTCCTTGCAATCCTTGGGGCAGTGTACCTTGCCCTCCACCCGACAACCCTCAGCGGCAATTACACCCCCCTGGCACCCATGGGCCTCGGGGCCCTTGGTGGTGTGACTGTCCTGGTGTTCTGGGCGTATGTCGGGTTTGAGCTTGTAACGGTCCCTGCAGATGAGGTTAAAAATCCTGAAAGGAACATACCCCTGGCCATAACCCTTGGGATGGTCTTTGTGATGCTATTCTATCTCCTCACCAATGCCGTTATCCTTGGACTTGTACCCTGGAGGGTGCTTGCAGCCTCAACCGCACCCCTCACGGTTGCCGGCTACAGCCTCATGGGTGGACTTGGGGCCCTCATACTCACTTCAGGCGCTGTTTTCTCGATTGCAGGTTCAGAGGAGGCAGGGATGCTCACGACTGCAAGGCTGCTCTTTGCCATGTCCAGGGATGGGTTTCTGCCACGTGCCCTGTCCAGGGTGCACGGGAGGTTCGGCACACCCCACGTCAGCATCCTCATCCAGAACCTCACGGCCCTTGCAGCTGCACTCACAGGTACAGCGGCCGGGCTCATTGAACTATCTGTTTTAACCCTTTTACTCCCCTACGCAACAACTTGCGTTTCACTGGGAATACTCCGGAGGAGGGAGGGGGCTGCTGTTCCGGTGAAGAGTGTCCTGGGTGTCCTTATCTGCATTTACCTCCTCCTGAATACCACAGCAGGGACCCTCATTGCTGGAGTGCTCCTCATCACCGGGGGAGTACCATTGTACCTTATATTCAGATGGAGGAACTCAAAGAATAATAAGGGATGCAGGAAATAATGTTTTCAGAGGGGGATCTCTGAACATCTCTGTAAGTTCCTTCAGCGGATTTCTCGGTGTCACCGTTTTCATGGTATTCACACTGTCCTCAGTCTCAATGTATCCAGGGACCTATAACCCCCTGTACCAGTGGCTCAGCAATCTGGGGAACGTGAATCTGAATCCATATGCAGCTGTATTCTTTAACCCGGCTGCATTGTAACGGAATAATACTGATACCCTTCTTCATGGGTTTATCCACCTGGAAGCCTATCTCCACATGGAGGAGGGTTCTAACCTCTGGAATTGCCCTCGGTATTTTCACATCATTTTCCCTGATCATGGTGGGTCTATATCCTGAAAACCATATCAGAGAGCATACAGTGGCTGCTTCGGGAGTCTTCGGGTCCCTGTTTCTGGTTGTAATGCTGGTGACCCTAGTTCTCCGGGACCAGCCCCTCTTCCGGCGACCTGTGATCTGTTACTGCCTTCTGGTGGTTGCAGTGAACCTCCACTTCAATTATGTTTTCTCAGGAAACAGGGACATTCTGGCCGTGTTCAACCCTTCAGGGACCATCCCCGGACTTGGGACATTCTGGCCGTGTTCAACCCTTCAGGGACCATCCCCGGACTTG
>NZ_JBNASF010000003.1:0-90680 GCF_049720995.1 Methanothermobacter sp. | reverse complement strand
AGCTCCACAAGATTTCCAGTCTTGCGCCTTACCTGGCTAGGCTATCCCGGCAGAATAAGCTTTTAATTTCATCAGAAAAAGGTTTTTAAGCGCCGGGACTGGGATTTGAACCCAGGCGGAGAGAATCTCCACGGGATCTCAAGTCCCGCGCCTTACCTGGCTAGGCTATCCCGGCAGCATCAGATAAAAGAGATTGATAAACTCTTATTTATATAGTTTTTGGTCCCTGAATTTGGTTATAGGGGTTTTCACCCCACTTAACTCCTGAGTTCTATTTCTATGCTGACGTTGTCAGGTACATTGACCTTCATGACCTGACGCATTGCCCTTTCATCGGCCTCTATACCCACAAGTCTCTTGTGAATCCTCATCTCCCACTTCTCCCAGGTTGCGGTTCCCTCACCATCGGGTGATTTCCTTGTTGGGACCACAAGTTTCTTGGTTGGGAGGGGTATTGGACCTGACATGTCCACGCCTGTCCTCTCAGCGATCTTCTTAAGCTGGTCACAGACGTATGCCAGTTTTTCGGGGTCTGTCCCTGTGAGTTTAATCCTTGCTTTGTGCATCTGAATCCTCCTTTAAAAAAGGGAAGGGATGGGGTTTATTTTGCTGGTACGAGGTCTATACACATTCCAGCAGCCACTGTCTGTCCCATGTCCCTTATGGCGAACCTTCCCATGTGTGGGATGTCCTTTATCTTTTCGATGACCAGTGGCTTTGTTGGTTTGACCTTCACAACAGCAGCGTTACCTGTTTTGAGGAAGTCAGGGTTTTCCTCTTCAACCTGACCTGTTGCAGGGTTCATTTTCTGCACAAGTTCAAGGAATGTGCAGGCAACCTGTGCTGTGTGACAGTGGAATACAGGTGTGTAACCGACTGTTATGACACCCGGGTGCTGTAGAACGACGATCTGTGCTGTGAACTCCTTGGCAACCTTTGGCGGGTTGTCAAGGTGTCCTGCAACGTCTCCCCTTCTGATGTCGTTTTTACCTACACCCCTGACGTTGAAACCGATGTTGTCACCGGGCTCTGCCTGGTCGATCATTTCGTGGTGCATTTCGATGGATTTGACCTCTCCACTGACACCTGCTGGTTCAAATATGACGTTTTCACCTTTCTTGAGTACACCTGTCTCTACACGTCCAACAGGGACTGTACCCACACCTGTGATGGAGTAGACGTCCTGTATGGGTATCCTTAGTGGAAGGTCCACAGGTTTTTCAGGTGCTTCAAGGTCGTCGAGTGCTTCAACGAGTGTTTTACCCTTGTACCAGGGGGTGTTGTCGCTCTTGGTTGTTATGTTGTCACCCTCGAAGGCTGAGAGTGGTATGAATTCAACGTCGCTTGGCTTGTAACCAACTGTTTTGATGAGGGCTGCAACCTCATCCTTGAGGGCGTTGAATTTTTCTTCGTCGTAGTTGACAAGGTCCATCTTGTTGATGGCCACTATTAGCTGGTTTATACCCAGTGTCCTTGATAGGAAGACATGCTCCTTGGTCTGGGGCATTACACCGTCGTCAACTGCCACCACAAGGACTGCGGCGTCTGCCTGGGATGCACCTGTGATCATGTTCTTAACGAAGTCACGGTGTCCAGGGCAGTCCACGATGGTGAACTCGTACTTGTCTGTTTCGAATTTTGCGTGCGCAAGGTCGATTGTAACTCCCCTTTCCCTTTCTTCGGAGAGTCTGTCCATGACGAACCTGAACTTGTCCTCACCGTCAGCCAGCTGCTGCTCGGCGATTGCCCCTGCCTGGAGGAGCAGGTGTCCCACTAGTGTGGATTTTCCGTGGTCTACGTGTCCAATAAACGCCAGGTTCATGTGTTCTTTTTCTTTAGCCATATTATACCTCCATATGTGATGATTTAGCCTGATCTAGATTCAACACCTATACGTGTTGTTTGTCTAAGGTAATTTCCTATATTCCTTTTAATTATATAAGTTTAATGGGGTTAACCCAGGTAGTGGTCTGCCCTGTATGGCTCGGGACTTAGACCCTTCCTGGTCCTCACTTCCCTTATTATTGTGTGCTGCAGTTCATTTGGCAGTTTCTCGAATCCAGCGTTCTCTGTTGACCATAGGCATCTTCCTTCGGTGGCTGACCTGATATCACCTGCGAATCCGAACATCTCTGCCACAGGCACCACGGATTCAACGGTTACCATGTCACCCTCCTGGGTCATGTTGACGATCTGCCCGCGCCTGTTCTGTATCTCACGGGTTGCGCTTCCCATGTAGTCCTGGGGCACGTTGATGAACACCTTCTGTATGGGTTCAAGCACTGTGGGCTCGGCAGACATCATGGCACCGAATATACCCTTCCTTATGGCGGGTAAAACCTGGGCCGGACCCCTGTGAACTGCGTCCTCGTGGATCTTGGCGTCCATGAGCTTTATCTTAACACCCATCACCTTTTCCTTGGCGATGGGGCCGTTATCCATTGCACTCTCGAAACCATCAAGGAGGAGCTCCTTTATCTCGTCAAGGTACTGGATACCACGGGTCATGTTGATGAACAGGTTCTTCTCATAGACATCCCAGACCCTTCTGGCCTCCTCCTTGTCCATACCTGCCTCTATGAAGTTCTTTGCCATCTCCTTACCCTTGACGCGGCCCTCCTTTATCTTACCTTCCTGTATCGCCTGCATCACTGATTCTTCGACAGGTTCAATTTCTATGTAGAATCTGTTGTGCTTGTTGGGTGATTTACCCTCAACTGGTCCTGCGGTTCCTGAAACCGTTTCCCTGTACACCACTATGGGCTCTGAGGTTTCTATCTCAACACCCTTCTCGTTTATCCTGTAGGCTATGATCTCAAGGTGGAGTTCACCCATACCTGAGATGAGGTGCTCACCTGTCTCCTCGTTGATCTCAACCCTTACTGTTGGGTCCTCCTTACCAACCTGTCTGAGGACCTCTATTAGCTTTGGAAGATCCTTTGTATTCTTGGCCTCAACTGCAACTGTAACCACAGGTTCTGATATGTGTTCGAGACCCTCGAAGGCCTTTATCTTCCTTCCTGTGTCACAGATTGTTTCACCTGCAACGGCATTCTTGGCGCCTGTTATGGCCACGATATTACCTGCTGGAACTTTGTCGGTGTTGACCCTCTCAGGACCCATGTAGACACCGACCTGCTGGACACGTGCCTTGCTGTGTGAACCAACAAGGAAGACCTCGCTTCCCTTCTCTATTGTACCACCGTAGACACGTCCTGTTGCAACTTCCCCTGCGTGTTTATCTATACTCACATCTGTAACCATAACTGCAAGGGGACCGTCAGGGTCTGTTTTGAGCATAGCCTGTCCTTCCTCGCTTTCAAGGTCCCCTGACCATATGATGGGTACCCTGTATGCCTGGGACTTGGCAGGGCTCGGGAGGTGCTCAACCACCATTCCCAGGAGCACCTGGTGGAGGGGTACCTTCTGGGCGAGTTCCTTCTGGTTGTCATCCTTACAGTACTGGTAGATATCGTTGAAGTTTATACCTGTCTCCTGCATTATCGGGACGTTTATGGCCCAGTTGTGGTATGCTGAACCGAAGGCAACGCTTCCATCCTCCACACGGACCTGCCACTTGTCCCTGAATTCCTCAGGTGCCATGTTCTTGATGAGTTTGTTTGCATTGGCAATGATCTTTATGAACCTCTCCTGGAGCTCACTGGCGTCCAGTTTGAGTTCATTTATGAGCCTGTCAACCTTGTTGATGAAGAGGACGGGCCTCACATTTTCCTTAAGGGCCTGTCTCAGCACGGTTTCGGTCTGGGGCATTATACCCTCAACTGCGCATACGACCACAACGGCACCGTCCACAGCCCTCATGGCCCTTGTAACGTCACCACCGAAGTCCACGTGACCGGGGGTGTCTATGAGGTTGATGAGGTATTCTTCTCCGTCATAGGAGTGGACCATTGATACGTTTGCTGCGTCAATGGTGATACCCCTTGCCTGTTCCTGTTCGTCGAAGTCAAGGAAACGCTGATCCCCTGCCAGTTCGGCGGAGATCATCCCTGCACCAGCCAGGAGGTTGTCTGAGAGGGTTGTTTTACCATGGTCGATGTGCGCCACTATACCGATGTTACGGATGTATTCCGGCTGGTACATGAGCTCCTTAATCTTGCTAATCATTTTTGCACGTCTGCTCACTAAAACCACCTGTAAACTTAATGTGCGGACCTGGCTATCCTTTCTTTCTCTTCCTTCTTCTGGATTGCGAAGCTTCTGGTGTCATACTCTGCAGCCAGCATTATCTCGTTTGCCAGGCACTCCTCTATGGATTTCTTGTTCTTGAATGCCGCCTGCATTGCACCCTTGGTTATGAATCCGAGGGAGAGGTCCACCCTTCTCTGGGGGGATATGTCAACTGCAACCTGGTAACCTATACCACCGTACTTTATCCTTGTTGTCTCCTCACGGGGGGAGGTGTTTTCAACGGCCTTAACAAGGATCTGGACCGGGTTCTCCTTGGTCCTCCGGTTTATGATTTCAAAGGCTTCCTTTACTATTTTGTAGGCCTTGTTCTTTTTACCTGAGTTCCTTTCGGTTCTCATTACCTTGTTTATCAGTCTCTCAACTATTGAAACCTTTGACTTTGCAAACTGCCTCTTCACGTGTCTTCCCATTGTGTGGGGAACCAGGATGCTGTCAAGGCATATGTACTTTGCAAGGCCCATATCCTCAACCCTGACTTCCTCCAGTTCCCATTTATCAAAAACTAAACTCATAATGATTACCTCACAGGTTTTTCTATTTTCCCTTTGACCATTTCCTGGAGGGAAACATTGTTGACCTTTGTAACCTTCCACCTCACACCGGGTATGTCACCCATGGACCTTCCTGATGGTCCGCCGATACCCTCAACAACGACCTCATCGTGTTCATCGATAAAGCCTATAGCGCCGTCTCCAGGTGCGAAGGCTGTGATCTGTTTACCGTTTTTGATTAACTGAACCCTCACACATTTCCTTATTGCTGAGTTGGGCTGTTTTGCCTCTATACCCACCTTCTCAATCACTATCCCCCTGGCCTGGGGGGCGCCTTCAAGCGGGTCAGCCTTAACATCAAGGCGGAGTGATCTTCTCTTGTATTGTGTGTCCTTCCATCTGAATTTCTGCCTCTTGCTTTTGAGCTTTTTTGCTGCGAATAGTCCTGGCAAATAAGATTCCTCCTATAAGATTTATTTTATTATAATATTGCTTATGTTGTGCTGTCTTCTGGCCAGTAACCTGGCCCTCTCAATGTTCTGTCCGCCACGTCCAATGGCGATTCTCTTATTCTTTGGATCGGTTTCCACTGTGGCTATCTTTTCACCGTTTTCCTTCTGAAGTATCCTGATGCTCCTTATCTTGGCGGGTGCCATGAGGTTCTTTATGAACTCCACAGGGTCACTGGAGTGTTCGATTACCTCAACACCCTTGTCAAGTGCCTTCTGAACCTTGGCCACTGTACTTCCCTTTTTACCAATGGCAAGGCCCATATCACCCTTTTTCACAAGGAATGTTACCCTGCCATTTTCGTCATCCACAATGCAGTCCTTCACCATTGCACCGGTCATGCTTTCAAAGAGTGCAATGTATCTTATCTCGTTTGTGGTAAATTTGATGGTCACAGCAACCTACCCCACCATTTCCAGTATTGTTGAATCACCAGGATCCTGGATTAAGAGCGCCCCCACCGTGAAGGGTTTACCGCAGACAGACCCCAGTTCAACGCTGGTGCCCTCATGGGTGTAAACCGGAATATCTGATAGCTCTGCATAGTATTCTATGTCCTCTCTGAGGTCATCTGGTATGTTACTGGCCATTACCACCAGCTTACCCTTACCCAGTTTGAGGCTCTGAATTGTCCTCTTTGATCCAAGGATAACATTACCAGTATCTACAGCGACTCGTATTCCTCTATCTATGTCCATCTACTGCCTCCTATTTTCTTTCTTTCATCACAACACTAACGGAACCTGTACCCAGAGGTATAGGCTGTCCTATAATAATGTTCTCTATGATACCAGTGAGATGGTCCACTTCTCCCCTGATACTTGCTCTAAGAAGGTGCTTACCTGTTTCCTCAAAAGAAGCTCTTGCAAGAACGCTTGCCTTTTCACCGCTTATACCATGTCTTCCAATGGATTTAACAGAACCATCAGCAGTCATCATATCTGCAACAAGCATTATGTGACGTATGTCCACTGTGAGACCCTGTTCCTCCATGGTTCTTTTTGCTTCGTGTATTATTGCGTTTCTCGCTGCTTCTATGCCCAGAACGGTTTCTATTTCGTGTATGTCGTTTGTCGTCGTCCGGACCTTATCCACACCCTCTTCTTTAAGAACAGCTCCAAGGTTTGAACCCTCTGTATGGATTACCCATTCATCATCCTCTTTACGGATAACCACCTTTCCTATATTTTTAACCCCACTTATCTGGAGTTTCCTCACCTTATCAGCCAGTAACCTGAGCTCCCTTATGGTGGGTTTCTGGGGTTCAAATCTCAGTATGCTGTTATCTATTTCTACTTTCTTAAAAGTTTTTTCCACCTTTTCTATTATATCATCATATTCAAGGTGTTTTTCAAGGATCTTCTCCTCGTCCAGTTCTGCAACCACTGCCATATCTGCGTACTGGATGCTGAAGTTTTTGAGGACATCGTTGAGGGTGCTTTTACCTATCTTATTGGCCTTTTTGCGCACAAATTCCTCATCATACCTGAGGTCACCCTCAAAGTAGATGCTCATGGTTGGCGTTGATATCTTCTTCCTGGCATCAACGATCTCGATGAGCCTTGGGAGACCCAGGGTAACGTTGAGTTCCGCCACCCCTGCGTAGTGGAAGGTACGCATCGTCATCTGGGTACCTGGTTCACCCACTGACTGGGCTGCAACTGTCCCGACCGCCTCACCGGCCTCAACCTTCGCCCTCTCATAGGCCCTTCTGACCCTTCTTATAAGTTCATCCAGTTCATCGTCGCTGAGGTCGTGCTTCCTCATAGCCCCGGCTATTTCTTCAATGAGCCCCGGCGGAAACTTTGCCCTTTTCCTTTTAACAAGTTCCCGGACCTTAAGGATGCGCCGGTATTCGTCCTCAACTGCGTCGAGGAGCTCGTCGCCTCCAAGACCTCTATTTCTCTCTGAGATCCTGCTGAAGAGTCTCACCATTTCATAAAGATCTGCTTCCTTCAGTTTTTCCTCCTCAGCGATCCTGGCAACATAGTCCAAAACAGGATCTGGAAGCAGGATCCCGTTCTTTGAGGAGTAATCCTCTATTTTAGCCATAATTTCCTGCACAGAATCACCTTACCCCTTTGATTTGAGCCTTATTTCCTCTACGAGTTTGTCGAGGTCCACGATCTTTCCGTAGTCGCTTTTGGCGGGGTCAACGCCGTCCTCACCGAATCTAGTCTGTATTATGACTCCCCTGTTGTCAACGACCTTTCCGTCCTCGTTGACTGTGAGGTCCTGGAGGGCGTTTACAAGACGCCTCTGCATGTAACCGCTCTGGGCTGTACGGATGGCTGTATCCACAAGCCCCTCTCTTCCCCCCATGGCGTGGAAGAAGAATTCTATGGGGTCGAGGCCCTCCTTGTAACTTGAGTGTACGAATCCGCGGGACTTGGCGCCGAGCTCTCCTTTTTTGAAGTGTGGGAGTGTCCTGTTATCGTATCCTCTGCTTATTCGTCCACCTCTGACTGATTGCTGCCCCACACAGGCTGTTATCTGTGTGAGGTTGAGCATTGACCCCCTTGCACCTGTGAGTGCCATTATGACTGCGTGGTTTTCATCCATGTCAAAGTAGCTCTCTGCTATCTCCCCTGATTTGTCCCTTGCCTCACCCAGAACCTGCATTATCTTCATCTCCAGGGTCTCCTCAAGGCTTCTACCGGGGAGGGGTTCGAGTTCTCCGTTCTCGTAGGCTTCGATGAGCTGGTCGACTCTGGCCTCAGCGTTCTTCAGGTGGGCTTCTATTCTTTCACGGGCTTCCTGTGGGATTTCTTCATCGTTGGTGCTGGTTGTGAAACCGGCGTGCATTATACCTGCAATGGCGAGTTTTGTTGCAGAGTCAAGGAATTTTCTGGCGGTGTCGGCTCCGTATTCTTTGACTATGTGGTCGAGTATTTTACCGGCGAATGCGCCGTAGGCTTTTTCATCAATAACGCCTGATATGAGGTTCCCGTCTTCTATGACGACATAGGCATCGTTTTCGCAGTCCATTTCAAGGCATTCTTCGCATTTCCTGCATATTTCGGCCCGGTAGACCATGTTGAGGTCATCAGGGAGGACCGTGCTGAATATTTCTTTACCTGTCCAGTCGCGGCCCTTCCTGTCAGGTAGGGGTAGTCCTGCTTTTTTGAGGATCTGGAAGACCTTATCCTCACTGAAAACAGCCCTTTTTCTTGTAAGGAGATATGCGCCTGATATATGGTCGTGTATTCCGCCTATGATGGGGCCGCCGAACCTTGGGGAGAGTATGTGTTCCTGGACGCGCATGAGTGTTTTGGCCTCTGCCCTTGACTCCTCGGTCTGGAATACGTGCATGTTCATTTCGTCCCCGTCAAAGTCTGCGTTGTATGGGGGGCAGACGCACAGGTTGAGACGGAAGGTCTTGTATGGCAGTACACGGACCTCATGGGCCATCATGGACATCCTGTGGAGGGATGGCTGGCGGTTGAAGAGGACTATGTCACCATCCTTGAGGTGCCTCTCGACTATGTACCCTGGTTTGAGGTTCTCAAGGACAACATCCTTGGTTTCATTGTATATCCTTATTTTGCGGCCGTCTGGTCTTATAACGTAGTTGGCTCCGGGGTGGATGTCGGGGCCGTTTTCTATGTACTCCCTCATCTGGTCTATGTTCCATTCTGTAACGTAGACTGGTACTGTGACCTCCCTGGCTATGATCTCAGGGACTCCCACCTCATTTATGCTTATGTTGGGGTCAGGGGAGATGACTGTACGGGCAGAGAAGTTAACCCTCTTACCTGAGAGGTTGCTCCTGAAACGCCCCTCCTTACCCTTGAGTCTCTGGGCGAGGGTTTTGAGGGGTCTTCCAGAGCGGTGCCTTGCAGGCGGGACACCTGAGGCCTCATTGTCGAAGTAGGTTGTCACATGGTACTGGAGGAGTTCCCAGAGGTCCTCGACGATTAGCTGGGGTGCCCCTGCCTCCATGTTCTCCTTGAGGCGCTGGTTTATCCTGAGGATATCCACGAGTTTGTGGGTCAGGTCGTCCTCTGATCTCTCACCGGTTTCAAGGGTTATCGATGGCCTCACAGTGACCGGGGGGACCGGGAGGACCGTGAGGACCATCCATTCGGGCCTTGCAACCTCCGGGTTGACTCCGAGGATGAGTGCGTCGTCGTCGGTTATCTTCTCAAGCCTCTCCCTCACCTCGCTGGGTGTTAGTTTGTAGTCACCCTCAACTATGGAGACGGGTTTATCCAGTTTTATTTCCTCCTGTTCCTCCTCACAGTGGGGGCACTTCTCGCGTCTGGCCTCTGCGTATATTTCCTTTATTATGGGTGTGAGGCTCTCCTCCTTCTCCATGGCCTCGAGTATCCGCTGTCTGTACTCTTCAATCTCGACCTCTGTGAGCAGTACCCTGCTGCATTTTCTGCAGATTGACCTGAGGATCTTGTGTATTGTATCCGCGAATCCCACGTGGATAACAGGTCTTGCCAGGTTTATGCTTCCAAAGTGTCCCGGGCACTCACCGCCCTTGGCCCCGCATGTCCTGCACCTGAGACTGGGGTCTATGACACCAAGTCTCGGGTCCATGAGCCCGTTCTCGATGGGGTACCCGTCCTCGTCATAGGTGTCCGGTGTCACGACCTGGGTAACGGACATCTTCCTTATATCCTCAGGGGACATGAGACCAAAATTTATCTGGGAAATTTTCTTTAAAATTCCACTCAAGGTATTCTCTCCTTTGATTTATTCCCTCAAATCCGTAATCATGCCTTGTCTTCCAGTATGAGTTTCGGGAAGATGCATAGACTCTTAAGCTCATCAAGGAGTAATTTGAAGGCGTATGATATCTCCACAGGGAATGACTCTGAGTCCTCACATATTGGACAGTACTTCTTATCCCTTATCTTGTCGTAGATTGCTATCATACCGCACTCGGTACATACCAGTGCTTCGTATTTGTCTGATTCATCAAGAAGCCTTTCCTTCAGGGCCAGCGCTGCTCCATGGGCAATCAGGCAGTCCCTTTCCATTTCACCGAATCTGAGACCTCCTTCCCTGGCCCTTCCCTCGGTTGGCTGTCTTGTGAGGACCTGTACAGGACCCCTTGATCTTGCGTATACCTTGTCTGTTGTCATGTGGTGGAGTTTCTGGTAGTAGGCCACTCCTATGAATATCTCCGCCTCTATCCTTTCACCGGTTATTCCGTTGTAGAGTGATTCCACACCGGCACTTTCAAATCCATTGTCTCTGAGGGCTTTCTTTATGTCCCCCTCGTCCTCTCCGGTGAATGGTGTTCCGTCCACCCGGCGGCCCTCCATGCACGCGGCCTTGCCTGCGAGCATCTCAAGGACCTGCCCCACAGACATCCTTGATGGTATGGCATGGGGGTTGACTATGAGGTCTGGCACAACACCGTCCTCTGTGAAGGGCATGTCCTCCTGTGATACTATGAGGCCCACAACACCCTTCTGACCGTGCCTTGATGCGAATTTGTCACCGAGTTCTGGCTGTCTCTGTTCCCGCACCCTTATCTTGGCGAGTCTGCTGCCCTCAACGGTTTCTGTCAGGAGCACAGCGTCAACTATGCCCTTCTCACCGTGCCTAACGGTTACTGAGGTTTCTCTTCTACGCTCTGCCACGGTTCCGAACTCATCGATTTCCTCCAGGAACCTGGGTGGTGATGTTTTACCTATGAGGACGTCACCGGATGATACCACTGCCTCGGGGTTTATTATGCCGTCCTCGTCAAGGTGCCTGTAGTCGCTCTCTGACCTGTAGCCCCGGACCCCCTTCTCGGGTATCTCGAAGCGGTCCTCCTGACCACCGGGGTATCTCCGCTCTGCGGCCTCGTATGATCTGAAGAATGATGACCTTGCAAGTCCCCTCTCAAGGGATGCCTTGTTGAGTATCAGTGCATCCTCCATGTTGTAGCCCTCATAGGACATTACGGCCACAACGAAGTTCTGGCCTGATGGCCTCTCATCGTAGCCTGTCACATCTATTATCCTTGTCTTGACTATGGGGACCTGTGGGTGGTGGAGTAGGTGTGCACGTGTATCTGTCCTGAGGTCGTAGTTGGATGCATAGAGACCAAGGGCCTGCTTGGTCATCCCCGCCTCCATGGTGTTCCTAGGTGATGAGTTGTGGTTTGCGAATGGAATGATACCTGCACATATCCCCAGCATGGTGGAGGGGTCTATCTCAAGGTGGGTGTGTTCATCTGTGAGGTCCTCTGGACTCATTGCTATGTAGGCGTTTTCCTCTTCCTCGGCATCCAGATACTCTATTATACCCTCCTTTATGAGGTCATCCCATTCCATTTCCCCGGATTCAAGCTTTTCAAGGTGTTCCTCCTTTAAAATAGGTTCGCCTTCCCTTACAATGATGAGGGGTCTTCTGGCCCTTCCAGGGTCTGTGAATATATATATCTCATGGTTTTCAGGGTAATGGGTTATGTTCATCTCAGGTGAGACCTCTCCAGATCTCCTCTTCTCCCTCATCTCCTGTACGAATTCTTCAGGGTTTTCGCAGGTCCCTATAAGTTTCCCGTTAATGTAAATCTTGGTTTTGCTCACTTAACAGCCTCCCGGTGGAAAAATTAGTTCAGAACCCCCATTTTTCTGATCACTTCCTCAACATCCCTTCCATCTGAACCCTCGGATATCTTTGCAAGGAGGGCGAGGTTCTTAACAAGACCACAGTTTGGACCCTCAGGGGTCTCGTTGGGGCAGATCTTACCGAACTGTGTCGGGTGAAGGTCTCTTGCCTCAAAGTGTGGCTGACTCCTGCTGAGGGGGGAGACAACCCTTCTCATATGGGATAGTGTACCCATGTAACTTGTCCGATCCAGGAGCTGGCTCACACCTGCCCTTCCACCAACCCAGTTACCTGTCGCTATGGCGTGTTTGAGGTTCTCTGTGAGGACATCTGACCTCACAGCCTGTTTGACTGAGGGCTCCTTACCCCTTGCGAGGCTTCTCTCCAGCTGGTAGCTCATGTCCCTGCTGAGACTTGTGAAGGCCACCCTCAGAAGGTCCTCCATGAGGTCACCTGAAACCCTGAGCCTCTTGTTGGTGTAGTGGTCCTTATCGTGGGGCTTCCGCTCACCGGATATAACCTGGAGGAGCATTTCGGTCATTTCAGCCAGGTATATTGCCTTCTCCAGCCTCTTTTCTGGTTCTGTCCCTATGTGGGGGAGGAGGTAGCGGTCTATGACATCCTCAGCCCTTTTCATGCGGTAGTCCTCGGTCATGCCCTTGGCGACCCGGTTACCGATGTATCTTATGGCGCTCCTTACAAGGTACTCCCTTCTCCCCTCCTCGTCCAGTTTCTCCATTTCATCCTTTTTGAGGTTCAGCTTGTCCAGCGATACCTGTATGTCGTCGGCGGCGATCATCTGGTAGTTGAAGTCATCTGATATGCTGGTTATGATGTCCTGGTCAGTTGCAAGCCCAAGGGCCCTTAGCAGTATCACCAGCGGGAGTTCTCCGGGGACATATGGGAATGATATTCTCAGGAACACTCCGCTCTTCCGGGGCTTCCTGTATTCAAGGGATATTCTGGCCCTGAAACCACTTCTTATAGATGTAACTATTGCCCTGGCCCTGTTTTCATCCTCTTCCCCGATCCTCTCAAGTATTATCTTGTTAGGGGCTATCTCCTCCATGGTGACTATTGATCTCTCTGAACCGTTGACTATGAAGTAGCCGCCAGGGTCAGCCGGGTCCTCGCCCTTTTCAATGAGTTCATTCCTGCTGAGGCCATGCAGGTGGCATATCTCTGATTTCAGCATAACAGGCAGTTCCCCGATGTAGACCTTTTCGAATTCTGTTTCAGGACCCCCCTCCTTTATGAGTCTCATCTCGAGGCTCATGTGGGCCGAGTAGGTCAAATTCCTGAGTCTTGCCTCCGTTGGATATATTTTGCTCTTTGAGCCGTCTGCCTCCTTGATGAAGGGTTTTTCTATGCTCACCTTGCCTGTCTCGACACGGTACTTTCCCTGTTCCAGCTCTATGGGTTCGCTTGTGTCGATTATCTCCTGTATACGGTTACTCACGAAGTCATTGTAGGAATGTATGTGGTGGTCCACAAGGTCGTATTTATCAAAAAACGCGTCTACCAATCCCCATGCACTTTTTTTCATGGACTTCCTCCAAAACAAATTAGATGGTTGAGTTATGAGCTTACGGTTTTTACCCGAAAAACTAGTCCTGCACGAGTCTATATGTAATGAATTCTTCGGCAGTTGGACTCTTACGGATTATTTTCACTATATCCCCCCTTTTAGCACCTATGGCCTTCACCACAGGGTCTGTTGTTTTTATTTTTGGAAGCTGTTCTGGATGCGCATCCAGTTCTTTCAGCACCCTTTTTGCTTCAGAATCATTTAAAACCACGTGTTCCGGAACCAGATGGTGTTTCAAGATTTCCCTCTTCACAATTTAGTCCTCCAGATAAAAAGTCACCGTAAAATTAGATAGCGGGCCCGACGGGAATTGAACCCGCGACCACTTGGTTAAAAGCCAAGCGCTCTGCCAGACTGAGCTACGGGCCCTGAAGGAACGCCCTGGCCGGGAATTGAACCCGAGTCGCGGGCTCGACAGGCCCGCATGATAGCCCCTACACCACCAGGGCAGGTCTCCAGAATGAGAGCATTACTGTGTTCTCTCGTTGCCTGCTTATATACTTTACTGTTGCTGTATGACATACATGTGTTATGAGTTCTATTTTTCTAGTATTTAAAGCTTTCACACTGTTGGTGAAGTCCCGCCTGCCGGACTTGAACCAGCAACCCTCGGATCTACAGTCCGATGCTCTGCCAATTGAGCTAAGGCGGGTTGATATACATCATTGGGGGTGATGTATATTTAAGCTTTTTGGATGGGACCACCCGGATTTGAACCGGGGTCTCAGGCTCCCAAAGCCCAAAGGATCGACCAAGCTACCCTATGGTCCCCTTACGAAGCCCCGGACGGGAATTGAACCCGCGACCACGAGATTACAAGTCTCGCGCTCCACCAGACTGAGCTACCGAGGCATTTCCAATGTTAGTAACTACTCATTTATATAGTTTGTGGTTGATAGCCGGGGCGCCCTTGAGGGGAGGTCCACCACCTCCCGTATGGGTTATGGTGGTGCGGACTCCTCAAGCACCCTTACAGCAGGCAGTTCTTCACCTGCAAGGAGACTTATACTGGCACCCCCACCACTGCTTATGTGTCCTATATTATCCTCAAAGCCCATCTTGGCAGCCGCAGCGGCAAGGTGACCCCCACCTATTATTGAGAAACCCTCAGATGAGGAGATGGCATTGAGTATATCCTCGGTGCCTATGCTGAAGTCAGGGTTCTCAAATACACCTGCGGGACCATTTGCAAAGAGGGTCCTGGCCTCACGTATCCTCTCGGCATAGAGTTTTATTGTCTCGATACCGATATCCTGTATGGGATGATTGGGTATCTTTTTCACAGGCACATCCACCCGTTTTCCATTCCTGCTGATTGCAACATCAACGGGAACCAGTATTTTATCGGGAAACCTCTTTTTCAGCTTCTTCGCCACCTTTATAAAGTCACAGTAGCCCCTGTTTCTGATGAACTCCATGTTCACCTTCCCGATTTTAACACCACAGCCTGCAAGGAATATGTTGGCAACAAGGCCCGTTGTGAGTACAAGGTCTGCACTGCCATTTTCAAGGACGTTCTTCATGACCATGATGGAGTCGTCCACCTTCACACCACCCAGCACATAGACACAGGGTCTTTCAACATTTTCAAGGGCACTCCTGAGTGTTCTGAGTTCACGTTCCATAACCCTGCCCGCCGCTGATGGCACCCTAAGGGCAAAGCCCACCAGTGATGGCTGGGATCTGTGGGCAGCTGCAAAGGCGTCATTGATGAAGTAATCAATGAGGGGTGTGAGTTTCCTCACAAGGTGAGTTTCAGCCTGTTCTTCGGGGTCCCTCTTAAGCACCTCCTCTGAGTAGAACCTTACATTTTCAAGGAGGAGTATCTCGCCGTTCCTCAGATCTCTGATGTTCTCCCTTGCTGCGGATCCGAATATGTCCTCCACGTACCTGACATGCCTTCCAAGTATCTCTGAGAGCTTATGGGAGTGCTGTTCAAGGGTTGTGAAGTCCTTCTTTCCTGGCCGGCTCTGGTGGGCCATTATGACTGTCCTGGCACCCCTATCTGAAAGCTCCCTTATGGTCTCAGCATGGAGCCTCATCCTTGTGTCATCGAGTATTGAGCCGCTCTGGGGATCCACCGGCGAGTTTATGTCAACACGTACAAGCACAGTTTTCCCCTCAACCTCAAGGTCATCCATGGTTCTGAATTTGAAGGACACAGGATCACCGTCACAGTTTGCTTACAAGGTCCCGTAGTGCGTCCCCGGGGCTTTCTGCGAGTATGATGCCAGATGCAAGAAGAACACCCTCAGCCCCAAGGTCAAGGGCTGCCCTCATGTCCTCACCGGTGGATATTCCTGCCCCACAGAGGACTCTGACATCCGGGTTTATATCACGCACTGCACTGACGCTTCCTGTTATAACCTCGGGTTCTGCCTTTGAAACAGGTATGCCTGACCCTATGAGTTCAGGGGGTTCAACAGCAACAAAATCGGGTTTGAGGGCTGCTGCGGCCGCTGTGGTGTTTACATTATTGGTGCATACGACTGAAGCCATTTTAAGTTTCCTCGTCTTGGATATGACACCTTCAATGTCTGCAAGCTTCATCCTCTTCTCTGAGTGGTTTATGAGGGTACCCGCTGCCCCTGCCTCCAGGGCACATTCTGCAAGGACGCCTCCGGTGTGCCCCCCGGCGTCTATGGGGTCGATGTGCTGGGCCAGTACAGGTATATCCACGGCCTCAGCCACCCGCTGGAGGTCCATATGCTGGGGTGCCACTGCGATGTTAACGCCTGTTTCATCTGCAACCTCCTGACAGGTACCTGCAAGTTCAAGGGCTCTTTCACCTGTGGACTCAATGTAGGTCTTAAAATTCAGTATGACGATAGGTGTTTCCATCAACTCCAAATCCTCCGGTATGATTCCTGATGTTTCATAGGTATGGTTGATGTGTTATAAAAATATGCCATCCATGGATTTTGCTGGAGACTTCTGTTCTGGAATGAAAGAGCAGGGTAGAATGTATAAATGAATCTTCAGGTTTCATAGAAACTATTGCCGGGAATAAGGGGTATGTGAAGCTCATGATGGATGTTGGTTTAGAAATTGTTGCCGGGAATAAAAAAAGGCAGTAAACATTATACTACATGTTGTAGGTTTTCACAACAGTTGTTGCGCGCCCACAGGTTGCAGTATAATGTTTACTTCCATAACGTTTGGTTACCAGTGACGGTTCAAAGCTTGTCCACCTTCCCTCAGAATATACGTGCAGCCATCTGTGTCTTGATGATGCAGATGTGGCTCCCTGGACGACCTTCACCTTGTAGCCGTTTGCAGCCAGTTTCTTTGCTGACCAGTCAGAGAGTCCCCAGCAGTCTCCGTATCCTGTCCTCTCAACACCCTCAGCGGTGTGAGGACCTCCTGATCGATGGTTGAAGTTTCTGTTGATGTATGATGCAAGTTTTTCAAGTCCCTCGTCGCCCTGCAGATCATCTAGATCTTCGGAACTCACTGCCCTGGTGTATGCTCTCCTGGAGGTTGATGTGTAGGTTGCCTTTGTCCTGTACTTCTTCTTTGTTTTGGTGGTGTAGGTTGCCTTTGTCCTGTACTTCTTCTTTATCCTTTTATTTGATTTGGCGTAGACCTTACTGTATTTACTGTACTTTGAGGCTGCATCAACCTTTGGGGTGGATGCTGATTTTGTCTTTATCTTTTCGCCACCTGATTCCAGAAATTCCATCTGTCCAAATGGTATGGTACTCACTGCTACTGCAAGTGCAAGTAGAGCGAGATAACGCGAGTGTCTCTTAATTTTACCGCCTCCGATAATGGCAGGCTATACCCGCCGGACCTTACCATGGACCTTAATCACATCAAGCATATATATAAACCTTTGTTTCCCGAATAAGACAAAAAGGCTTATATATGCCCTCTTTCTGGATTTGGGGGCATCTGGTAAAGAATTGACGGTTACTCCCCAATTCTTTTCTTAAATGTTTTATTTCATCCAAAAGGGAATTATGGCGGCTTAAAAATGATTGAATGGCTTTTAAATCTGTTCAATAATTTTGGATAAATTATATTGATTTTAAACGCTTCAAAACTCTTAAAACAGACTAAAATGGCTTATATATATGAATGGAATTTTAAGAGACCGTTAAAAATCAAAAATATTTAATACTTTGATTGGCACATGTATTAATATTCCAGTTATGGAACATTCATCTATCAGCCCATGTGACATACACAATCTTATAACATCATATTACATAAATCACAACGAAAATTAACATTGTATCAGCAAGGATAGTTTGAGATGGGTTGGCAATGTATGCGGAAGAATCTCAGAGAAGAATGGAAAAAATGGGATACCGTTTTGTAGGTGATAACAGACACTCAGCAGTTAAAACATGCCTCTGGACAAAGAAAAGCATGATCAATGAAGGTGTCTGTTACAAGGAGAAGTTCTATGGCATCAGGAGTCACAGATGTCTTCAGATGTCTCCCAGTGTGCCCTTCTGCCAGCAAAAATGTCTTTTCTGCTGGAGGGACCTCTCTTCAACAGAAACAGCATGGAATGGCCCCCATGATGAGCCGGCGGATATAATTGAGGGGGCGATTGAGGCACAGAGGAAACTTCTCTGCGGGTACTTTGGCAATGAAAGGGCAGATAAGATAAAGGTCATGGAGGCCCAGGATCCCACGAATGCCGCGATATCCCTTGCAGGTGAACCCCTCCTCTACCCTGACATGGATGGACTCCTTGCAGAATTCCATAAGAGAAACTTCACAACGTTCCTTGTAACAAACGGCCTTGCATCCAGCAATCTTGAGGCACTCTCTGTCGAGCCAACACAGCTCTACATATCCCTCGACGCCCCCGACAGGGAAACCTATGAGAAACTCTGCAGACCCCAGATCCCTGGTGCATGGGATCTTCTCAACAGGTCCCTTGAGATCCTCCCATCCTTTAACTGCAGGAAGGTTCTGCGTATAACCGCCGTCAGGGACATCAACATGAAGAAACCTGAAATTTTCGCCAGGATGATAGAAAGGGCCCAGCCAGATTTTGTTGAGGTCAAGGCCTACATGTACATCGGGTACTCAAGGAAAAGGCTTGAAATTGACAACATGCCCCTATTCTATGAGGTTCATGAATTTGCAGATGGCATTGCAGACAGCTGTGGAATGGAGATCGTTGACGAGTCAAGGGAAAGCAGGGTTGTTCTCCTGGCATGGTAGTTTTATTATTTCTTCCGCGGCTTTATCTGGTGTTTATCATGCAGTAAAAGCTTAATTTTTATTTTTTGTGTTGGCTTTATCTGGTGCTTCATGTGGTTGGAGCTCTTGTTGCAGGTGGCCACAGATTAATACATATACCCCTCATGTATTAATTGATAAATGGAGGTATTGTTATGAGGCGACTTATCATTGCGCTTGTGGTTGCATTCATGGTAACCGCACCGGTATTTGCAGTCTCCGGATTCTCTGTGACACTTGGGGAGGCAACAGACAGCAACCCATCATATAGGAATGCAGTGATGGACTACTTCAAGTCAAAGACAGATAAGGATATCAATAGCGCAAATATAAAGATTGTAACAGCATCTGAGGTAAATGAGGTCTCCAGGGGAGTTACAGGCCGAGTATATTCACCATCACAGATACTCTCCTGTGCCATGGTTGACCTCTCATACTCAGATGGAATCAAGGTCTCCGTGGACACCAGTAAGATAAGGGTTGTGACCCCTGAGATGTATGCCAGTGCCCTCAGGTCATCTGGTATTGACCGCGGCCATGTGGTTGTAACATCCCCGGTACCTGCCTCAGGGGAGGCAGCCCTGGCGGGAGTACTGAAGTCATATGAGGTGGCTGTGGGTGAGAAGATACCTGAGGAGGCCAAAAGGGCATCTGTTGAGGAGATCTACCTCCAGAGCAGACTTGTGAACGAAACCAATGCAACCGGTGATGAGGTGGCACAGCTCTTTGATGAGGTCAAGAACAGGACACAGGATCAGAACCTTCAGAACCCTGATGAGATAAAGAACATTGTCGTTGATGTTTCACAGCAGATGAATATCAACCTGACAGAGAATCAGGTTCAGCAGGTTGCAGATTCGGTTTCAGCATCCCAGAGGGTCCAGGGAAACCTCACAGAATTTAAACAGAGGCTTGAAAGTGTAAGTCAGCAGTTTGGAGGCTCAGGAATCCTTGATCAGATCTACGCATTTCTCCAGAGCATCTATGACTACATTGTGGGGATGACTTCCCCATAAACTCTTTTTCTGTTCATGGCTCAGCGATCCACTAATTCAGATGGCCGTACTGGAGAAGGATATATATTATAGGTTAATACAATATCCATATCATGTTTATAGCTCAGAATAACCTTCAGTTCATACTTGAAGTTGCAGTGATAATCCACGTTGGCATAATACTACTCTTCAATGTGGTTGCAGTACCTCTGAGTCTTGTGATGTTCCTTGGAACGGTAATCACGGTTATACTGGCTCTCATATTCTCATTTGATGCCGCCTTTCTCCTACTACCATTCCTCTCACACCACGAGTTCACACACCCCTTTGGCCCATTTGCTGTTCTATTCTGGGTTACAATGGTGGCATCATCAAATCTCCTCACAGAGGCAGGTATAAGGTCAACATCGGTTAAGAAACTCTCTCTGCTTCTCTTCTTCATAATAGCAATTGCAGGGGGACTCATGCACCGCTCATTCCTGATATTATGGCTCATTGGATGGGCATTCGGCTATCTGCTCATGTCGAAGAGTTTCAGGAGGAGCACAAGGATAACCAGAAAATCGGTTCTATCATTCATCCTTGCAGGTGCAGGAGCATTTGCGCTGCTGGAGTTCCTGTCAAAGGTTCTCCATAAAAGTGTTCTAAGCCCCATGCTCAGGATCACAAGGCTTGAGGAGAACACCATCCCAAGCCTTTCACTGGTACTCAAGAATACCACATTCTGGGGTCATGTCCAGGGGTCCTGTTACTGGAAATCCGCCTGCCTGGGTGGCGCCGATGGTTACATCACACTTCCCGTTACCATGATACAGAACCTCGGGCTTCCCTACCACATATTCTATGGAGTTCTGGTTGTAAAGAAGGACTACATAGACTACATGCTGCCAGGTATATTTGCGGTGGCCTTTGATGCAGGGTTCTTTGGCCTGCTCTTCCTCCTTGCATGGGTCATGATAGTCACCTTCTGTGGACTCAGGGTTCTTAAAAAATACCAGGAGCAGAGGCTCAATGGGAGCAGGATGTACCTGGGCAGGGAGGCCCTTCTCATAGGTTCACTGGCTGCTTTCCTCTCACAGAGCCTGGTGGGACTTTTCATCTTCAACAGGTCCTTTAACTCATCGGCCCTGCTCACCTATATAATAATATCCGCCCTTGTAATGGCACATACCGTCACTGTGAAGAGGACCATTCAGTGATGTCTGCTGATTTCCACCTTCAGAAGACTGCTGGGGCATGCCTCAATACATGCAGGAATCAGAACGTCCGCATCAAGGCACAGGACGCACTTGTCTGCCACAGGATCTTCAAATATTATGCATCCTTCAGGACAGGCCTCAAGGCAGAGCCTGCAGCCGAGACACCTTTCAGGATCAATGACGGGAAATTGTGGGAAGTATTTAAATGTTGTGAAGCATGACCAGATGGGACCCGCTCTACATCAACATGGAATGCAACGGTTATGCTCCTGATAATGGTTTTATGCCATTAAAAGCTGCAACTTATGGTGGTGGCCGCTGGTAAATGACCTTCCACAGGATAAATTGAAAGGATATTTAAAATAATAAAAAATGGAGTTGCTCTACGGAGGATCAGGCCTCAGGCTAAACTGAGAGGGAAGAACATATAGTTAACTGAACTTGTAAACAATCTCAAAAATCCTGAATGGCAGGGCTTCCATGGAAATGGCAACTATGACCTTGTATGCTTCATAGGTGTCCCCTATTTAGGTTCACAGGGCCTTTCAACCCTCAAGGCCTTTGCACCTCACCTTAAAACACTGACCCTCTGCAGATACATGCATCCAGATGCAGACATCTCATACCCCGCCATGGAGTACATAGAGTGGCTCAGATGGCTCGATGAACTCATAGATGCCCCGGAGCAGTAGTTAATTAGATGGGGGTGTTCTGATGTTGCAACTGGGCCATGAAAATTAAATATTTAGAGGGCCTTTGATATTTCAACAGCCTTCTCAGCGGCCCTCTCAAGGGAAGTCTCAAAGGGAATCCCTGCATCGGTGAGGATCCTCTGTCCCTCCTCCTCATTGGTCCCGGTGAGCCTTATTACAAGGGGCACATCCCTCTTGGCATCCTTAAGGGCATTCACAACACCCCTTGCAACATCATCAGCCCTTGTTATACCCCCAAGAACATTTAGAAACACAACCTTCACATCAGGGTGGGATATTACCAGGTTTATGGCCCTCCTTATGATGTCCTCTGAGGCACCACCACCTATATCAAGGAATGTGGCGGGTTCACCACCCTTCAGTTTTATGAGGTCCATGGCGGTGAGGGTAAGTCCGGCACCGTTCCCTATCACTGCAATATCACCGTCAAGTTTAACAAAGGCGAACTCCTCTGGTTCATACTCATCCAGTTCCATGAATTCACGGTGACGGTAGATGGAGTCATCATCCACCTCGAGCTTTGTATCCGCTGCAATAACATCGTCCCCTGAAAGGACAAGTGGGTTTATCTCGGCAAGCCTCGCATCGTACTTTCTGAAGATCTGGTAGAGTTTCCATATCACAGCCCCCACCTTTGGTATGAGTTCACTTTCGAGGCCCATCCTCCTTGCTATCTCCCTTGCCTCATAGGGGAGGAACTCATCCAGGGGGTTTACATGGTAACGGACTATCTTATCGGGGGATTCCGCTGCAAGATCCTCAATATCAACTCCCCCCTCACTGCTTGCCATTATAAGGGGCATTCTGGCAGCACGGTCAACAACGACGCTCACATAGAATTCCCTGTCGATGGGGATCTTTCTTTCAACAAGGACAGATTTAACCTCCTCACCCTTAACCCTGGATGCCAGGAGATCAGCAGCAACATCAGCAGCAGTTTCTGGTGTTGCAAACCGTATACCTCCAGCCTTTCCCCGGCCACCTGTGAGGACCTGAGCCTTAATGGCCACCTCAGAGGCCATATCCTCAGCCACCTCAGAGGCCTCTCCGGGGGTCCTGGCGACGGATCCCTCGGGGACAGGTATGCCCTCAGTCCTGAAGAGTTCCTTGGCGCTGTACTCATAAAACTTCATTTCTCTGCCTCCATGATGATTTCACGACCTGCCTGGAATGCCATGATGTTCTTTTCCTCAGTTCCGGGAGGTACACTGTTCTTTATGGCCTCCTGAGCTGCCCTGACACTTACAACTCCAGTGGCCTCTGTCAGGGCCCCTATCATCACCATATTGGCCACTATGGTTATACCCACCTTCTCCTCGGCTGTCCTTGTTGCAGGCGCACGGAAGTAATTGATGTTCCTTTCCTCAAGGAAGTCCTGGATTTCATCCTCAATGACCATGTCAGGGTCGACGATGAGGGTTCCACCGGCTCTGAGATCGTCCATGTAGGTCAGAAGTGCCTGGTGTGACATTGCAACGAGTATGTCAGGTCTCTGGACCTTGGGGTAGTCTATCTCCTCATCACTTATAACAACCTCTGCCCTTGAGGCACCACCCCTTGCCTCGGGTCCATAGGACTGGGTCTGTACAGCGTAAAGGCCATCATATAAACTTGCAGCTTTACCCAGAACGATTCCTGCAAGTATAACCCCCTGACCACCGAATCCAGCAATTCTGATTTCCTTCCTCACTTCAATCATCTCTGTAGGCTGATTTGATTATATCAATTTTTCCTGATTTCTCTTCAACCATCCCGTAGATCCTGTCACATAGTTCAGGGCGCGGGGCATCAGCAAATTCACCGATGATGAGTTTTCCTTCAACCTCTTCGGGATCCATTCTGAGGGCCTTCCGCCGGTTGATACTGTTCTCCTTCATGAATTTCATCATTTCAACCGGGGAACGCATCCGGTTCTTTCTTCCGAAGTAGGTTGGGCACTGTGAAACGGCCTCTATGAACGAGAAACCCCGGTTCTTAAGTCCCTTCTTTATGGAGTTTGCAAGCTGCAGAGGGTGGGCGGCTGTCCACCTTGCAACGTAACTTGCACCCGCGGCCTTGACCAGTTCAGAGAGATCAAATGGGTCCTCAAGTGCACCGTATGGGGCTGTGGTGCCGAAACTCCCCTCAGGTGACGTGGGGCTTATCTGTCCACCGGTCATCCCGTATATGCTGTTATTTATGCAGATCACCGTGAGGTCAATATTTTTTCTTGCCCCGTGTATGAGATGGTTTCCGCCGATGGCTGCAGCGTCACCATCGCCTGTGAATACCACAACATTTAGGGAGGGGTTGGAAAGTTTAAGTCCAGTTGCGAAGGCTATGGGCCGCCCATGGGTTGTATGGAGCGAGTCGCATTTAACATAACCCGGGATCCTTGATGAGCAGCCTATGCCTGAAACCATTGCAATGCTGTCAAAGTCAACCCCGGCCATCTCCATGCCCTTAAAGAAGGTGTTGAGCACTATCCCATTACCGCAGCCTGCACAGAATATGTGGGGGAGCCTTTCCCTTCTGAGGTACTTGAGGTATGGGTTTTCCTTTACATTCATCTGGACACTCCTTCATTTCTTATAATGGTGGGTGTGTTTCTCACATTCATCCTGACACCCATTCATTTCATACCCATGATTTTGTTCAGGATTTCATCGGGTTGGTGGATCTCACCACCAATTTTTGGAAGCAGTTCCACCTCGGCCATGCCTGAGGCAACTCTCTGAACCTCATAGAACATCTGCCCGAGGTTCATTTCAACCACCAGAAGCTTCCCTGATGATTCAGCTGCTTTCCGGATTTCAGTCTCAGGGAACGGCCAGGGAGTGTTTATCTTGATGTACCCTGCCTTAACACCCTCTGACCTTGCCATCTTAACTGCGGTTGCAACTGAACGTGAGGGGGCACCGTATGAGACGACCGTTATGTCCGCATCATCGGTCCAAACCTCCTGGACATCCACTATTTTATCTCTGTGATTCAGTATCTTGTCACAGAGTCTCTTCACGAGTTTCTCGTGGCTCTCAGGGTTTGAAGCGTCAGGGTAACCCCTCTCATCATGTGTGAGTCCTGTCACAGGTATCCTGTACCCATCCCCAAAGGCTGGCATCTCAGGGACGAAGTCTCCCCTGGGTTTGAATGGGATGAACTCACCTGGGGGAGCTGTGGGTGACCTTCTCTTTCTGATCTCCACTCTATCTGGTATGGTTATCTTCTCCCTCATATGGCCCACTATTTCGTCACTGAGCACCACCACAGGCACCCTGTATTCCTCTGCAAGGTTGAATGCCCTTACGGTGAAATCGAAACACTCCTGCACAGAGGATGGTGAGAGGGCTATTATCTCATAGTCCCCATGCGACCCCCACCTTGCCTGCATCATATCACTCTGTGATGCCATTGTTGGCTGTCCGGTTGAGGGCGAACCCCTCTGGACATCAACGATCACAAGGGGGGTTTCTGTCATGGCAGCGTATCCAACATGCTCCTGCATGAGGGAAAAACCGGGCCCTGAGGTGGCGGTCATTCCCTTAACACCACTCCACACAGCACCTATAACTGCCCCGAGGGCGCCTATCTCATCTTCCATCTGAACAAAGACTCCGCCTTCCCTTGGAAGGAGAACCGCAATCTGCTCAGCTATCTCTGTGGATGGTGTGATGGGGTAACCTGCAAAGAACCTGCAGCCGGCACTTATGGCGCCACGGGCGCAGGCATCATTTCCCTGAATAAAGTACTCCTCAGTCATCGTCATACACCACTATCGCCTGATCAGGACACATGAGCATGCATAGCTTGCATCCCGTACATTTATCCAGATTTTTTGGGATGGGTTCATGCACGCCCTTCCTGTTGAGTTCCTCTGACCTGACATAAACCCCTTCAGGGCAGAACTCCCTGCATATGTCGCATCCCTTACAGAGATCTGAATCTATCTTTATCATGGTAATCTTCCATCAAGGTTCTTATCATAGCTTTGCTTTCAGAATTTAAATAATTAATCAAGATAGATTTTCATCGGTGTGGATTTTATGGGGGTTTCCCGTCAATCGAATTTTGATGGTTGGATTAGTTGGTGTAGCTTCTGGTGTGGATTTTATGGGGTTCCCCATCAATCCTTCACATACATGAGGGGATACCTCAGTTCATCGAGGTACTCCATGCAAACCGTTATCCTTGATGAGCCATATTCCACACTTAACCTCACCCTCAGCATCTCCCCTGTGAGTGAGACGTAACCGAATTCTCCAGCAGCATCCCTTACCATATCCCTGTCTATATGGACCTCCACATTCCTGATCGCTGGCTGAAGCTTTATGGATTCTTCAATGGCCCCCTCAAGGACTTCAACGGTTTCAGGGTTAACAGGGGTTCCAACGAACTGGTGGAAGAGGGCACCCATACTTATGCCACCTTCAAATATTGCCCTTTCCCTGTCTGATAGATTTGAAAGGTAGTCTTCTCCGGGTTCTCTCATTTTAAACACCTGAAATTTTTCACTACATTCCAAATATGCTGTTGAATTCAATGAGCTTCTCTGATATGAATTCTGGAGGGATAGGAAAGATGTACCCCAGCAGAAGGAAGAGTGTGAGGCTGATCACCGCTGCAAGAAGAAGCCTTCTATCTTCATAAACAGGATAGAGTCTGGTGATCAGAAGACCCACACCAAGGAATCCAAGTATTATGAGGAGCGCATAGTGCCTCTTGGGGTTCTCCACCCTGATGTTTCTCTGGTAGGGCTTCATTCCTTCAAGTTTACACTCCACTATCAGCCTCTCCCTCGTTGATCCCAGGGGGTGGCATGTGATGAGAAATAGCCTTGCCCCCTGATTCACAGAGATCTGGTAGGATGCGGGCACGATGAATGATCGATTAACCCTGTAGCTGGCAAGACCAAACCCTGGCCAGTTGAGGAGAACATCATCCCCTGGCTTAACCTTATCGAGGTTCAGGAAGGGTGAGCCGTATAGTGTCCTGTGCCCGAAGAGTATGACGGTTCTGTTACCCGGGGGATAGGACATGGGTTCATGGTAGACCCCGTAGAAAACAGATCTGTTGTTGATGGTCTCCTGCAGGTTAATGGATGGTATCTCAATGACAGGTGCCCTGATGTCAGGGTTCTGGACCACTACCTGTGAGGAGTAGAAACTCACCTCTAGAAGGGCGTAGAGTGACAATATGAACATACCTGCAATTATCAGAAAAGTTGCCAGCCTCATGAATGTCCCCATAAAAAATTAAGGTGGGATGATTAACTCATGATCCTTGTGTAGGCAACTGCGGCTGCAGTCACAAGTACACCTATCACCAGTGGGCCGTAGGGGGCACCTGTCTTCGCACCGGGGACAGATGATGAACCAGTTGTACCCTGGAGGGTGCTTAGTGGATAATACCCTCCGCCACCGGTTGAACCGTTACCCCCGCTTACCTTTGCGGGCCATTCGTAGGTGTACACGAACCTCTGTGAGGTCTTGGGGTCCATTGTGACATCCCATGCAGCAACCTGTGTGCTCACAAAGAGGTCATCATCCACAAATGCCTTTGGTGAACTGTACACCAGCTTTGAATTTGCAGGGGCAATGGGGGCCCTCACGATACCTGAAACCCTCTCCTCATCGATGTTGATCAGAGTGAATCCAAAGGTCCCCTTCCAGTATTTGAGGTCCAGTGATGGGTTTAGGACCTCTATCTCATTGGGCATGAACCATGAGGACATGAGGCCCGGTTCATTTATAAGTGGCCAGTAGTTGCTGTTGTCTGAATCAACATTAACGATGTAAGTGGGTATCTCACCCATATCCCCTGTGGCCCTAAGACCAAAGGAAACTGTTTTTGTCTCCCCAGGGTTCACCTTCCATCCGTAGTCGCCTAGTTCAGGTGTCCTTGACTTGACCATTTTAACCGCCGCTGGATCCGTCCACTGGATGAGCCATTTAATCGTGTTGTTCTCTGAAAGGCTTCCCTGGTATACTTGCCCTATTTTGAAGTACTGGACGTTGTTGTCATTGTTCTTTATCTTCACGGTTATAACAGCGGTCAGGTCCTTCAACCTGAAACTGGTTGCAGATGGTTTCTCAGAAACCCATGTCTCCTTGGCGGCTGACCCTGTATCAGAGACTCCCAGAATGGAAAGCATGAACACAGCAGCTATAGTAACATACACCCATTTCATAAACATCCCCACCTAGAATATTAAATAAAAATTTAATAAAATTTTCGGCTTAATCAGCCGTATATACTCTGCAGCTCCCTTATCATCCAGTCAGGGGCGTTCTGTGTTGGCACAGTCAGAACGATGCTGTTCATGTTCTGTATCAGGAAGAGGACATCCTCCCTTGGGACCTCAAGTATTATGAGGTAGTTTGTATCAAGCTCTCCCAGATTTGATGACCTCTCATAGTCGGATAATCTTATACCATAGTTCTGTAGTATCGCATTGATCTCGGCTTCATTCAGACCACCTGCTGCAGCTGCCCTGAGGAGCTGCTCCACATCTGTTGATGATGTCCTCTCATTTTCGCTCTGTGAGGTTATGGTGTTGAGTGTTAACCGCTGGCTATTGAGTATGCGGGCGTCCACTGTACCGCTGTCCTTGGATCTGAGAATCGCAAGCACAGTCGCCCCGCTTATCCTTGGTGTTGATGCTGCAGTTGATGTATTGTTTCCGGTGGCGTTCTGGTTGAGGTAGACGTCGACCATGTTACCCACACTTATAAGGCCTCCTGCCGCCTGCAGTCTCGTGATCATTATTGGCACGGCAACGGTATCAGGGGTTTGAATCTGTGTATTTGCAAGTACGGTTGCATCGGCCTGGCTCACAAATTTCTTTGCATCATTCACCTTCATTATCACGCGCTTTTCCTGGCCATTATCTGTATAATTAACCATGACCCTGCCGACACGGTCCTTCTTTACATTTATCTGCTGGTTCTGATAGGTACGCCATGATTGTGTTGCGGGACCCACAACGTCAACTGCCAGCGCCTCCTCTGGTGTAACAGCGGCATCTATCTGTGCAAGAATGGCCTGCTTCTGGGGGTCGGTTGCAAGGGGACCCTTGAAGAGTGCGTCAACCTCAGCGATTTTTGTGGCCTTGGCGTTCTGCAGCACCTCCTGGTATGGCTGGTAGACCAGGAAGTAGTAGCCTGCACCAGCGAGAACCATGAGAATAACACCAAACACGAGGGCACCAACGAGGGTTTTCTGATCTTCGTCCGGGATTTTTCGACCTATACCTCCTGATGAACCTCCAGGTCGTTTGGGTGGTGGTGTAAGTCTGGGTTTAGGTTTTTCACCACCTTTAAGAGGTTTTTCAGGGGTTTTCCTGGCCTTTGGCTCTTCAGGGGGTTTCAGCCGGGGCCTGGGTTTTGGCATGGGCCTGGGTTTTTTCTTATCTGAGCCCTCACCGCCACTGAATTTACCCACAAGCCCCTTGAGTCTGTCTCCAATGTTCGAGTCATCTTTTCTGTTGTTTTTCCGGAGATCAGGAGGGTTATTCTTTTTGTCCTTGTCATTACCTTTAATCTTATCAAGCATTCAGATCACGTCTCATTGGTGTTATGGGCAGTGCAATGTATGCCACAGTGGCCATAAAAAGCATGGTAGCTGCGGGACCAGCAGCCATTCCAATTAAACCTGTTACAATTACTGCCATTATGAGTATGAAAGCAGCAGGGGCCATTTTACCCCCCACACGCGGGTATTCGATGCTGCTGACCATGAGGATACTGACAGCGAGCATCATGGCCCCCACAACTTTTTCACTGTAGAATCCTGTGAGATAAAATGATGATGTAACAACCGCCGCCACGGGTATTGGGAGTCCCGTGAAGTTCTTCCCACCCCCTGTGAGAACATTGAACCTTGAAAGTCTCAGTATGCCACATATTACTATTAAGAGACCTACTAATATATTAATATATCGAAAATCGGCACTTGTTAGGTAGATAAGGATGGCTGGAGCAACACCAAATGAGATTACATCTGAAAGGGAGTCCATGTTTTTACCAAATCCATGAATATCAACTCTACCAGTGCGGCGTGCAACCCACCCATCAACTGAATCGAAGATGACAGCCAGAAGCATCAGAACAGAGGCAGCACTAAAAGCCCCTTGAATGGACATTAAAATGGAAAAATAGCCTGAAGAGGCATTTAAAATCGATAAGAGATCAGGTAATGATATGAAGGATGTTATTTTTTTGTCATTCATCAGCGCCACCTGCAGATTTATGAGTATATGTGTCTGACTAATTAATTTTTGCGGTCTGATTTAGGCTTTATGAACCTTGCGACCACGGTCTCCCCGGCAACAGGTCTTGAACCTGTCTTCACAAGCACCTCACAGTTTTCTGGCAGTATGAGGTCGACCCTTGAGCCGAACCTTATCATACCTATACGGCTCCCCCTATCAACATGGTCTCCCTCATTGACGTACTGAACTATCCTCCTTGCAATGAACCCTGCTATCTGCACCACACCAACATTTCCATGCTCTGTTTCTATCACAATGAGGTTCCTTTCATTTTCCGTCAGGACACGTGAACGTGCAATACGAAATTTGCCGTCAAGGTGCTCTGTGTATATCACCCTTCCTGATACAGGGGCCCGGTTAACATGAACATCAAATGGTGACATGAAGGTGCTTATGAGAATACCCTCACCATCGGGGAATATCCTGTCAATGAGGGGATAATCGAGCCCCACCCTTTTTATACGGTCTATACTGCCGGATAAACGCCTTCCATCCGCTGGGGCAACTATCAGGTTGTCATCAGGGGGGATATTCCGTTCGGGGTCCCTGAAGAACTGCATCATGAATGCTATGAGGGTGAACATGAGTATACTGACCGCGTGGTAGCCAAGGAGAAACGGGATGGTGGCCACACTCATGAGGAAACTGGCCCTTTTTGCAACGCCCTTCACAAACACACAGTTCACCTGGTCTAATGTTTTAGAGGCACATGAAGACCCTTTTCAGATTAACACCCTGTTTTTCACTTATCATCAGCATTAATGAAGCACCGGGACTGCGGTACCGGGAAATCAGCACCTACACTGGATGTTGAATAATTATAGTGAAACATATATATAGTCATGTGCTGAAGATTAAATGTAATCTGTGGTTGATATGCATGTGTTTTCCTCTGGAGCAGGGGAACTTTCTTTTAAGTTCCTTTTAGAGTAGATGTGATGGTGATGATAGAGAGTAAGATAAAGGTTCTCAGAAAGGCAGCACAGGTTTCAACAGCCCAGAGTTCAGACAGGCTGTGGTGTGTGATTGTAGGTAATGAGGAAATGGTCAACTCTGTGGCATACGAGGCAATCACATCCAGGGATCTTGTAAAGATACTCTTCAGGGAACACGTTACCATCAGGGATTCCTTTTTAAGAAAACGCTTTGATTTAATAATGCTTTATGGCGAAAGCAATAAGATAAGAGATCTTTCACTTATCTGCAAGGAGAAGGGAGGGGCCTATATAAAGATAGCCCCATATTACGTTGAGAAAGAACCCAACCTTGTGCTTCTGGTGGCCCCTGAGAACTATATGAAAAGGTTTGCAGGGGAGGCTGAAAAGAATAAAATAGGCTTTTCCTTCATCCTCGAGGACAGAACGAGCGGGTTTATAGAGACAGACGTCTACCTTACAGAGAGGCTCCCGGGGTTTATAAGAAGTATAATCGACCCCCTCTTCAAGGTTACAGACGTTGTCCTGGTGACACTGTTGATATCTGTTCATGAATTAGGGGATGTTGAGAGGATAAATGAGATAGCATCCCGCAACAACATATTTGCAGTTGACTTTAGAGACATATTTGAGGAGGAGTAGCATGTTTTCATTTGGAAAGAAGAAATCTGAAGAGAAACCAGAAAGGAAGAGTGCAATCACCAATACACTCGGAATAGACCTGGGTACCCTCAACACTGTGGTTGCCAAACCAGCAGGGGATAAATTTGATATCTACAAGATTCCCTCTGTGGTGGCTGTCAAAAAGGAGGACCCATCATATGTCCTGGCAGTGGGTGAAGAGGCAAAGATGATGCTTGGAAGAACTCCTGAGGACATAATTGCTGTAAGGCCGCTGAGGAAGGGTGTTATTGAGAGCGTTGCACAGGCAGAGGCTCTCCTTGTATATGCGGTGGAGATGGGGGCCGGAGATTCTGAGTCCATTGACAGGATAGTTATAGGAATACCAGGGGATGCCTCAGAGGTTGAAAAAAACGCCGTTGAGGAGATAGGAAGAAAGACCGGGGCAAATTATGTCCTGGTTATAAGTGAGGGTCTTGCAGCTGCAATAGGGGCCGGACTGCCAATAGCAGAGGCATCAGGGACCATGGTTGTTGACATAGGAGCCGGTTCAAGTGACATTGTCGTGATATCCCTTGGGGGCATAACCGACATTGAGACAATCAGGGTCGGCGGGGATGATATTGACAACAACCTTGTTGAACTTGTGAAGGAGAAGTACAATGTTGAGATAGGCATCCATGAGGCAGAGAAGGCAAAGATAGAGGTTGGAATGGTCAGGTGTGATGAGGATCTTGAAAACATCAAAACAGTGGTTATAGGTAAATGCATGGAGACAAACAAACCTAAAAAGGTTGAAATTGACTCTGAAATGGTTGCAAAGGCTGCTGAGCCCGTTGTAAAGGGCATAGTGGATTCCATAGCAGCAGTACTTGAAAGACTCTCACCTGAACTCATCTCAGGGGTTTACAACAAAACCGTTGTTGTGGGTGGAACCTCACAGCTCAGGGGCCTCAGGGAGAGGATACTGGACGAGGTGGGCATTCCTGCCGAGATATCAGATGACCCCATGACAGTGGTTGCCAAGGGAGCCGCAATAGTTGCTGCAGAGCCAAGGGCACTTGAACCTGAGGTAAGGCTCAAGGCAATGAAATAATTAATTTATTTTTTCTGATCTGATGAAGGTTCTTGGAATTGATGAGGCGGGAAGGGGTCCCGTAATAGGCCCCCTTGTCGTTGCGGGTGTCATGGTACCTGAGAGGAAGTTCTCGATCCTCCGGAAGATGGGTATAAGGGACTCAAAGAAGCTCACACCTGAGAGAAGAAAATTTCTCGCCCGTAAGATAAGAAGGATTTCAAGGGTGTTCACGGTTAAGATATCTGCATCGGATATTGACAGCATGCGTGAGAAGGGCTTCAACCTCAATGAGATAGAAAAGATAGCAATAAAGAGGATAATAGCTGAGGCACAGCCGGATTCGGTCATCATAGATTCGGTGGATGTAAAACCAGAGAGGCTGGCGGAGGAGATAAGGTCCCACTTTGGGGACATAGAGGTGAAGGCCGAGCACGGTGCAGATGCAAGGTATTACCCCGTTGCAGCGGCCTCCATAATAGCCAAGGTTGAAAGGGACCTTGAAATAGAGAGGATACAGAAGAGGAACAGGAAACTGGGGGATATGGGTTCCGGTTATCCCAGTGACCCACGCACCAGGGCTTTCCTGGAGTCCTTGAGCTACGATGAACTCCCGGACTTTGTGAGGAAGTCATGGGCCACCGTCCAGAAGAGGAAGAAAAATTGATTTAATTTATAGGTCTGACCACTATTTTTAAATATATCCTCTCCGGTAAATACCCATCAGGTGAGGCAGAAAAAATGTTTCTAGAACCAGTTTTCAACTTCTTTGGCACGGTACTTGAAATGTTCCGCAGCGGCGGTGTAATAACCTACATAATAGCAATCACAGGCATCTATGGTTTTATCACGTCCATTGAGAAAATACACTATCTCAGGAAGATTTCACGTGTTAGCACACCCCAGATAATAGGTAAGGTCAATGAATCCATGGAGAAGGGCGGAGCACTTGAAGCACTCAGGGAGATAGGACAGTACCAGAACCCGGTATCAAAGATAATATCAGAGGCCCTCAAGATAGGATACAGGAACCGTTCAGAGGTTGAGGATGCAATGGAGCGTGTTTTTATTGTTGAGATGAGCAACATGACAAAGGGTCTGGGGACGCTCAGGACAATAATAGAGGTTGCCCCAATGCTGGGTCTTATAGGGACAGTCATAGGGATATGGTACACATTCAGGGCCCTCGGTGTTAACGCTGACCCCGCTGCAATGGCTGAGGGAATCTATGTTGCACTTATAACCACAATACTTGGACTGGCAGTTGCAATAATCCTCATGCCCCTTTACTCCTACATAACAGGCAGGATTGACGATGAGATAGACAAGATTGAACTCATAAAGAAGATGACAAACTGGGGATATGCCATTATGAGGATAAGGGTTGATGGAAACGTTGATGATGTGGTCGGGGCCCTCATGGAATCGGATGGCGTTGTAAGCGTGAGGACGGTTGATGACCCTGAGGCAAACCTTGTGGTGGCATTCAAGCCCAGCATGCTTGAGAAGAGCATAAACAACATAATACTTGAAAGGTGCGGTAAGAGCGCAGAGATCATTGAGAGTAAGCTGCGGCAGTGATAAAATGGTCCTGGATACAGAGAGGTACAGAAACAAGATCCATGGAAGGCCAAGGTTCAACATGGTCCCCTTCATTGATATACTCTTCACAATACTGATATTCCTTGTGGTAACAACCACCTTTTCAGGGGGGGCAGGTGAGGCCTCAGGAAAGCCCCAGATAAGTGAAAACACCGGCCCATCAGAGTACTACCTGATACCTGTTGCAGGTCTCAGAAGGGTAACGGTTAACGGGATTGACATGTCCAGCCACATAAGGAACAGTGCAGTGGCTGTCCACACCAGGGTTATAGATGAGGGTGAAATAATAATAAGGCCCAGGGAGGGGGCCATAATCATAACAGCACCACCGGATCTTCCGGTTGACAGGGCGGTTAAAACACCATCATAATTAATTGGCAGGTGATATTATGTATCTTGGAAGAATACTGGCAGTTGGAAGAAACAGCAGCGGATCCTTCGTGGCGTACAGGGTCTCCAGCAGATCCTTCCCAAACAGGACGGCAAGGCTCCTGGATGAGAGGGTGGCAATTGTACCTGTGGAGGGCTGTGAGGGTGATGTCTTCAAAAACCCCTACATAGCATACAACTGCATAAGGATAGTTGATGGGACCGCGGTTGTATCCAACGGTTCCCATACCGATACAATTGCAGATAAGATATCCCTCGGGATGAACCTGAAGGATGCCCTGGGCTTCTCGCTCCTTACAATGGATTATGAGAAGGATGAACTCAACACCCCCAGAATCGCAGCAGCAATCAACGACTCGGATGCATTCATAGGGATAGTTACAGAGGATGGGATAAAGGTCAGAAGGGTCCCTGAGGGCGTTTCAATGTACATATCAACCTATGAACAGACAGAACCCGCAGAGACCCTATTTGAAGCTGGAAATGCAGAGGAGGCGGCAGAGTTCATAATAGGTGGCGGAGATTTTGCAGCATTCACACACCCCGTCACCTCTGCAGCTGCATTCAACCAAGGAGACGGCTGGAAGCTGGCCACAGTAGAAAAATGAATCCCGGTGCTTAAATGGAGATAACCCTAAGTGGAGTGGAGGGCCTCCCCCTTGTTTCTGAGGGGGATGACATAGCCGCCCTCATAGTGGACGCCATGGGGTCCTCGGACATGGAACTCCTTGATGGTGACATAGTTGTGATAGCCGAAACGCTGGTGGCCAAGGCAGAGGGCAGCACGGTTGACCTTGGGATGATCGAACCATCAAGGGAGGCACTTCAGATTGCCTCAAGGACAGGTAAGGACCCCAGGCTCGTTGAGGCAATACTTGAAGAGTCCAGTGAGATAATAAAGGTTGGTCATGACTTCATAGTATCTGAAACCCAGCACGGGTTTGTATGTGCCAATGCGGGTATTGACGAGTCAAATGTTGAGGATGGACTGGCAACTCCACTCCCCGAGGACCCTGACGGAAGCGCCAGGAGGATACTTGAGGGTCTTCAGGAACTCACAGGGAGGGAACTGGCTGTCATAATCTCCGATACACAGGGAAGGCCCTTCAGGGAGGGGGCTGTTGGTGTTGCTGTTGGTGTTGCAGGAATCTCTCCAATCTGGGATCGGAAGGGTGAACTGGACCTTTATGGCAGGAGCCTCCAGACAACCAGGGTGGCGGTTGCAGATGAGCTGGCAGCCGCGGCCTCACTTGTGATGGGACAGGCAGCTGAAGGCGTACCCGCCGTCATAATAAGGGGTTACCCATGGGGGCACCTCCGCGCAACTGGAAGCGCAAGGGAACTTTTGAGGCCCCGGGAACTCGACGTCTTCAGGGATTAGGTGGTTCAATGATAACAGTCCTCTCGGGGGGTACAGGCACACCGAAACTCCTGCAGGGCATTGTGAGGGTTGTGGACCCCTCTGAGGTTACAGTTATCGTTAACACGGTTGAGAACGATTATTTCTCCGGAGTCTACGTCGCACCAGACATTGATACCGTTATCTACACCCTTGCGGGGATAATAAACGAGGAGACCTGGTACGGGGTCCGGGACGACACATTCATAACCCATGATAGGCTTGCTGAACTTGGATGCCCCGAGCTCCTGAGGATAGGAGACCTTGACCGGGCATTCAAGATACAGAAAACCCTTCTTTTAAGGGAGATGCCACTCCACAGGGTGGTGGAACACCAGTGCAGGGCCCTTGGCGTGGAATCAGGGGTTATCCCCATGAGCAACCAGGAATCAGATATCAGGATACTTACAGATGAGGGTGAGATGGGGTTCCACGAGTTCCTTGTGGAGAGGAGGTCAGAGCCTGAGGTCCTGGATGTTCGATTCAGCAGGGTTAAACCGGCACCAGGTGTTCTGGATGCGATCGAATCTGCTGAAAGGGTCATAGTGGGACCATCCAACCCCGTCACATCCATAGGACCCATTATCAGAACAGAGGGTGTGAGGAATGCCCTCCGGGGTGCAGAGGTATATGCAGTATCCCCGTTTATAGGTAGGAGGCCATTCAGTGGGCCCGCAGGGAAATTCATGGAAACTAAAGGCTATGAGGCCTCAAGTCTCGGCCTTGCAGAGATGTACAGTGATTTTCTTGATATGCTGGTGATTGATGAGGCCGACTCAAACCTCAAGATGGAAATAGAAAAACTAATAAAAGAGGTAACGATAACAAACACCATCATGGAAAACACAGGGGATAAAATAATGTTGGCCAGAATACTTTTGGGTGAAATATTATGATACAGATGACCTTAATTCAGATAGACAATTATGGGCCATGGACAGTTACGCCGGCCCCACGTAATGAGGCTGATCTTCAGATACTCCAGGCGGAACTTTACGCTGACCTCCAGCGCCAGTTTGCTGCCAGTCAGGGACTTGTTTTCTTCACAAGATTCGATAACATGCTCGCCATCACCAATGGTATAGGGGTGGAGGACCACAGAAGGATACAGAAATCCATAGGTAACCGTTACCCCATAACGGTGAGTATGGGTGTGGGGGCCGCTGAAACCCCATATGATGCCCAGAGAAACGCTTCAAGGGCTCTTCAGAGTCATGGGGGAGCCCAATCAGAGGATAGGAAGGAGGTCCTTGCCATAGATGGTCTTGTGGAGGAGGGTCATGTGCAGATTGCACATATTGATATAAATGGCATCACAGAGACCATGACCGACATTGTGCCGGCCTATGACACATCATTCATTGTGAACAGGGTCCAGCACTTTCTGATGAAGAAGCTCATAAAGGAGGGCGCCCTTCTATTCTTCATAGGTGGGGATAACTTCATGTCCCCCTGCAATGGCCTTGAACCACAGGGCCTGCTTCGCATACTGAATGAGATAGATGACGAGATAAACGTCGCACTCAAGGCAGGTATCGGGAAGGCACCAACCGCTGAGAAGGCCGCTAATCTGGCAGACCTGGCCCTTGAGGAGATAAGGGGCGGCTTCACATATGACCTGGTTCATGTGATGAAGGAATAGCTAGATGAGGTCCTGTATCATCAAATGTTCCGAACCCAAAACTTATGGTTGCTGATAGCATAATTGTCCTGGCCCCAATGGCAGGTATAACCGATGCAGAATTCTGCATGAAACTTATCCCCTATGGTTTCGATGCTGTCACACTGGGTGGCTACAATGCAGATGAGGAAACATCCCGGGCTGGAAGGCTAATAGCCCAGAGGGGCAGACCTGAATTTGATTTTGATTGCTCTGAACTTAAATCAATAGTAGAATCTGAGGCATCACTGATAAAGGACAGTTTTGAGGTGCTGGTCTCTGTGAACCTCAGGGCCCTTGACCCTGAACCCATCATGGAGATATCGTCCATTGGGGAAGTGGATATTGTTGAGATAAATGCACACTGCAGACAGCCAGAGATAACCTCGCTGGGCGCCGGTCAGGCCATGCTACATGACCCTGAATTCCTTGAGGACTTCACATCCGAGGTTGTGAGGGGGGCCCATGCAGAGGTCTCCGTTAAGGTAAGGGGAAATGTACCTGGAGTTGCCACGGCTGACATTGCGGAGATGCTTGATGACCTTGGGGTAAGCTACATTCACCTGGACGCCATGAAGCCAGGTGAGGATAGGGCCGACCTTGAACTTGTGAGTGAAGTTTCACAGAACTTAAGGAATGCGGTCCTCATAGGTAACAATTCGGTGAGAGACCCTGAATCCGCCGCTGCAATGCTTGCTGCAGGTGCAGATGCGGTATCCGTGGCAAGGGCCGCAATATCTGGAAGGATGGACTTCAATCTCAGGGAAATCAGATTTAATCTGGACTAAAAATTTAGAAAATTTTAATAGTCCCTTTATCAAAAGAATAATACAGATTCATCTTTCACCGGTAACGTTAATTTTAGCAACTGAGGGTGAGCACATGTCTTTCATAAAGCTGGAAAATGTCACAAAGAAGTTTAAGGGTGTTGAGGTTCTAAAAAACATCAGCATTGAAATCGATGAGGGCAAGGTCCTTGGTATACTGGGAAGAAGCGGGGCAGGAAAATCTGTTCTCATAAACATGCTGAGGGGTATGAAGGAATACAGGCCCGACAGCGGACGCGTCATCTACAACGTGGCAATCTGCCCTGAATGCCTCAGGGTTGAACCCCCCTCCTTTGAGGGTAAGGTATGTGGATGTGGCTCAGAATTTTCAGTCCGGGAGGTGGACTTCTGGAACTGTGACAAGAAGACCTTCGCCGCCGTCAGGAGAAGAATAGCCATAATGCTCCAGAGGACATTCGCCCTCTATGAGGACGACACGGTAATTGATAACGTCATAAAGTCCATGCCTGATGTTGAATATGAAACAGCCCTCTACCATGCCCTTGACCTCCTTGAAATGGTTCAGATGAGCCACAGGATAACCCATATTGCAAGGGATCTCAGTGGTGGTGAAAAGCAGAGGGTTGTCCTTGCAAGGCAGCTGGCCAAGGAGCCAATGGTTTTCCTGGCTGATGAGCCAACCGGTACCCTGGACCCCCAGACAGCGGAGCTCATACACGACGCCCTCCTTGAGGGTGTCAAGGATAAGGGAATAACCATGATCATAACCTCCCACTGGCCCGAGGTCATGAGGGACCTCTCTGATTATGCCATATGGATTGAGAGGGGTGAGATAATTGAGGAGGGAGACCCTGATGACGTGGTTGCCAGGTTCATGGAACAGGTTCCCGCACCTGAAAAGGTGAAGGAGTTTGAAAGGGAAACCCCCATCATAAAGATGGTTGATGTTAAGAAGCACTACTACTCCATTGACCGGGGTGTTGTAAAGGCGGTTGACGGCGTTGATCTCACGGTCTATGAGGGCGAGATCTTTGGTGTTGTGGGACTCAGCGGGGCCGGTAAGACGACGCTCTCAAGGATAATAATCGGAATAACCGAGCCAAGCAGTGGAAAGGTCTGCGTGAGGCTGGGTGATGAATGGATAGACATGACCGAGAAGGGACCCCTTGGCCGTGGCCGTGTAACACCCTACATTGGGATACTACACCAGGAGTACAGCCTGTACCCCCACAGGGATGTGCTGGGTAACCTCACAGAGGCCATCAGCCTTGAGCTCCCTGCAGAATTTGCCAGGATGAAGGCAATCTATGTCCTCAGGGCCGTAGGCTTTGATGAGGAGTACGCAGAAAACCTCCTTGACAAGTACCCAGATGAGCTCTCCGGTGGTGAGAGACACAGGGTTGCCCTTGCCCAGGTCCTCATCAGGGAGCCCAGGATAATAATACTTGATGAGCCCACAGGTACCATGGACCCCATAACGAGGGTGCAGGTTACAGATTCAATCCTGAAGGCCAGGGAGGAACTGAATCAGACCTTCCTGATAATTTCACATGACATGGACTTCGTGCTTGATGTCTGTGACAGGGCATCCCTCATGAGGGGAGGCAGAATCCTCAAGACAGGTGAACCTGAGTCAATCGTCGGTGACCTCACACCCGATGAGAAAAAGGGGATGCTCAGGGAATAAACCCCCCTTTAATTGGGGAACCACAATTTATTTATCAAAAAGCTGTTAAAGGCATTAATTGGCATGTTTCAACCCATGTAATGAATTATTATTAACAGAATAAATATAATTAATAAAGGAGGACTGTATTTGGTATGGAGCGACGCACCATCCCATGTCTGCAGGGGTGGTGATAAAAGGGCGCTTACATTCTGCTGCCCACCGGTGAAGCCCTGCCCGATAATGATAGCACTCGAGGAGGCAGGACTGACACCACAGGATTACATTGAAATTAAGGAGTCATTCGCAAGGAATACCAGGCTCGGCGAGGGCCAGGGGACATGCTTCGGTTCACTTGTCTGGTGCTGCAAGCCCTCAAAGCCCTGTCCACTCAGGGACATGGCCATGAAGAGGATCAACATGACAACCGAGGAGTACATGGAACTCAAAAAGAAGCTCTCAGAGAAACTTGTGGGAACCTCTGAGCCTGACACCGAGAGCGTGAAGGCCCTGGCAGACGCCTTTGAGGTATCCCTTGAGGAGGCCAGGGAGGCCCTTGCAGAGGCAGATAATGACCTCAGAACAGCCATGAAGATACTCAGAATGAAATCCCTCTGATGGATGGTAAAATGTCCCTCACACCCCTCTACATTGACATGGAAGGTAAGAGGGTACTCGTGGTGGGTTCAGGGGAAGTTGGAAGAAGAAGGGCGATGAGGTTCATTGAGGCAGGTGCAGAGGTTGCAGTTTTCGGACAGGAAGTTGAAGGTGCTGTTTCAATCACCGAGGAAAAACTGGGGGAGTGGATTAGGCAGGCAGACCTCATAGTTGCCGCAAGTCCGGATAGAGGTCTCAATGAAAGGGTAACTGAACTTGCAGGGGACAAACTCCTTAACAGGGCAGATGACCCGTCAAGGGGTAACGTGGTTGTCCCGTCAACATTCAAAATAGCGGATGTCTCAATCTCAGTATTCACAGGTAAGAAGAGCCCGCTAATGGCAAAATACCTCCGCAGGAGGATCCAGGAGCTCATAAAACCAGAGGATATACTCATGATTGAGGTTCAGGATGTATCCCGTCGTATGCTCATGGAAGAGGTCCCTGATCACAGAAAGAGGCGCAGAATTCTCTATGAAATCTCTGAGGATAAAATGGTACAGGAAAAACTTGAAGCTGGAGACCTGGAGGGTGCCATAAGAAGGGCGCGGCACATAATCATGGACAGGAGGGCTTCAGGTGATTCTTAACATAAGGCTTGACCACAAGACCTCCGATGTGAGGACAATGGAAACAGCCTCAGGCAGGATAGAGGAGATTGTGGGTGAACTTGAGGCCCTCGGAGCCGTGACCGAGAAGGTACCCCTGATGACCTGCAACAGGGTCGAGTACTACCTTAACGTTACAGGGACCCCCCCTGAATTTGATTTTAATGGATTTACAGTTGAAGTGGATGAGGATGCCCTCCTACACCTCCTGAGACTGGCTTCAGGCCTCGAGTCAATGATAATCGGGGAGGATCAGATACTCGGGCAGATAAAGGCTGCAAGGATTCAGGCCCTGCGTGAGGGCACCTGCGGCCCCCTCCTTGATATGGTGTTCACCAAGGCGGTCCATGTGGGCCAGACCGTGAGGCGGAAGACGAAGATAAACAGGGGTTCAGTTTCAATAGGATCAGCGGCCGTTGATCTTGCAGAGTCAGTACAGGGGGATCTCAAATGCAAGAAGGTCCTTGTTATAGGGGCCGGTAAAATGGGGACACTGGTTGCGCGTGCCCTCGCCGAAAAGCACCTCAAGGCGATAATGGTTGCAAACAGGACATATGAGAGGGCATACCAGCTTGCATGTGAACTTGGCGGTGATGCGATACACTTCGACAGACTCAACAGGGCCCTAAGGGATGCGGATGTTGTTATAAGTGCCACAGGCTCACCCCATTACATACTCACCCGTGAGCGTGTCATGGAGGCGGTGCCCCCTGAGAGGAGGTCCAGCATTGTGATGGTGGACATAGCCAACCCAAGAGATATAGAGGAATCCGTGAGGGAGCTTGGTGTCAGGCTATTCACAATTGATGACCTCAGGGGTGTGGCCGAGGAGAACCGGAAGAGGAGGGAGGCAGAGGCAAGGGAGGCAGAGGAGATAGTGAGAGCTGAACTTGAACTCCTCCTTAGGGCAATGAAGCAAAGGGATGTGGAGCCACTTCTTGCTGAAATAAGGGGGCGTATGGAGTCTCTCCGGCAGAGGGAGGCAGGTAAGGCAATTAAGAAAATTGAAAACAGCGGGGACCCTGAGAGGGTTGTTGAGGGCCTTACAAGGTCTCTCGTTGATAAGATATTCCATGATATCGCACTGAAAATCAGGGATGCTGCAGAGAGGGATGACACGGAGTTCCTGAGGATGTGTTCTGAGCTCTTTGGTTGTGAAGAGTTTTAGTGGTTGTTTTTTTGGTGTGTTCTGAGTTCTTTGATTGGAAATCAGGTTTAGGTGCACTCATGGAGCTCTTCAGTTAAGCGGATTTTATGAAAAATTTTTGATCTAGGCGAACATGTGCCTGGGCTCGCCTTTTAGATCACGCTCCTTAAGGGCATATTCTATGTGTTCACGCTCCACACGGGGGCTGTCATCTGCCAGTGCCCTGTGGAGGGCTGTTTTAAGCACCCTCTCCTTTATGTCCCGTCCTGACATTCCCTTTGTCAGTTTAACAAGTTTATCCAGAGAGAAATCCACAGCCAGGGGCATGGTCTCAATGTATTTCTCGAGCATCATCCGCCTCTCATCATCCCCCGGTAACTTGAACTCTATTTCCTCCTCAAAACGGCTTCTTATCGCATTATCAAGAAGTTCAGGGTTATTGGTCGCGCCTATGGTTACAACACCCCAGTTCTGATTTATACCATCCATCTCGGTCAGGAGTGCGTTAACCACCTCTGAAACGTCCCCACGGAGGGACTGGAATCTCCGGTCGAGGCCAATTGCGTCCATCTCATCTATGAATATAACGGATGGGGCAGTTTTTGATGCCAGTTCATAGAGTTCATGTATCTGCCTTGCACCATCACCCACATGCTCACCTATGAGGCTTGTGGCCTTTATAAGGTAGAGGGGGACCCTGAGTTCATTTGCAAGGGACTTTGCAAGCATGGTCTTACCGGTACCAGGGCTTCCATGGAAGAGGACGTTCCTGGGCGCCCAGTCCCTGAATCTGTCAGGATCCTCAAGGTACCTCATGATTATCCTGCACTTTATCTTGGCGTCCTCCTGACCGATAACATCATCCATGGTGATGTCACTTTTCACCTCATGGAACTCCTCCCTCTCGTTCTCCAGCAGTATAATGGAGGTGTTCCTGGTTATCTTTGAACCATCAGGGTGGGCCCTTATTATCTTGAATGCATAGTCTGGGAGCAGTTTCTGGTCGAATAGATAGGAACCCTCAGTTGCCCTGAAACCCTCCCACTGGTCCCTTGCATAGATCTCAAATAGTTCCTTGTTAACAGCATCTATCCTTGGTGACTCCATCAAGTTGCATACGAAGGGGTATCCAACCGGCTGGAGAACAACAAGTTTAGCCTCCCTTTCAGGATCAGAGGCCTTCACAGGAAACTTTTTATCTGATAGCTGGGGGTCATAGACTATGTTATTGAATTTCACCACATCACCTGTTCTTCAGAAACAAGTTCTGATACTGTGATCCTAAGAAATAAACTCATCATAGGTAAATTGTGCATCTGGGTGTATAAAGTTTTAGGTACACTCTGAGGTGTCTCACTGAGCCAGATGAATTACTCAGTGAGGCAAGTGTATAAAGTTTTAGGTACACTCTGAGGTGTGCGAACTTTCAGCACATCCCACCCAAACATGAACCCTGCCTTTGGCAAACTTCATGCAGCCATATAAAAACAGGGGTGCTTTGGATTTTGATACAGTATGCACACTTATTTCTCTGGACGGCGTCACCTGCTCAGGTACCCCTCAAGGAGGGCCTTTATCCTCCTTGCATCCTCATCCTTTCTGGGTGTCTCGGAGATTATGGTAGCATCCCAGCCACCATCAACCAGTACATCAAGGAGGGGCTCAACAGGAGGGCCAAAGCCTTCGGATAGGGTGTGATGCCTTCTCTCTCCCGCATCTGTGTACTCTATCCCTGTGAAGTGACAGTGGAGGTGTTCAGCTCCGAGCCTTCCCTCAATCTCCTCAAGTATTCTCCTGTAATCACTGGCGCCCCCTATGCACCCACCATCCCTTGCATGTATGTGTGCAAAGTCAACGGTGGGCACGACGTTCTCAAATTCCTCTGAGAAGCTTATAATCTCCTCCAGACTTCCCACCTGCGACCTCTTACCGGTGGTCTCAGGTGCAAGGGTGAAGTCCCTGATACCGGCACTTTCAAGTCTTGAGATCAGTTCTCCAAGTGACTTCCTGCAGAGCTCAAATGCCCTTCTCCTGCCCAGGTCACCGTAAAAGCCGGGGTGGAATACAATACGGTAGGCCCCCATCCACTCCCCTGCAACCGCACAGTCAAAGAGCCGGTCAATTGATTTCTCTATGGTCTCCTCCCTGGATGATGAAAGGTTTATATAGTAGGGCCCGTGCATTGAGACAAGTATGTCATTCTTCCTTGAATTTTCACCTATCTTAAGTGCGTTTTCCTTCTTTAACCGTAGTCCATAGGTTGCCTGGTACTCGTAGGCGTCAAGTCCCATGGCCCTGATCTTCCGGAAAACACTGACTGTACTGCCACGGTAACCCACGGGGTTCCCTGCAGGACCTACCCTTATCAAAAAAACACCAGATTAAGGGGTTAAAGAGAAATGTTTTTAGAGTATGCCCATGGCCCTGTTGGTCTTCATTATGGATTTCATGTTGTCCTCTTCAAGTTCAAGGAGGGCCCTTATTGCATCCACACTCTCGGGGACAGCATCGGATTCCTGATGGACCGCCTGCATGTAGAAGAGTTCACCTTCAACCACATTTATGGATTCCTCCCAGACAGGTATCTCGAAGAGGTCATTCCTTGACCTTCCAAGTTCCTTGGCGTACTCCATTATCTCTGCGGTTGATGCAAGGCCCTCTGAGGCTTTCACAAGCATTACCCTTGTGGTTTCATTGAGCTTCGCCTTTATCTCATCGGCGTCCACAGGGTCCTCCACTTCCACCATTATGTTGTGCTGGTGCATCAGTGTTGTGGGGACAAGGAGTGCAACGGTGTGGATGCTGACACCCTTCATGACAGTTTTGAGGTCGGGTCCGTGGTGTGATGGAACCGTTGGGGGGTTCGGTACAATGGCGTTTATAGGGCCCTTTTTCACCTGGACAGGGTCAGCGCCCCTTCTGACCATCACTGCCCTCACCTTCTTTATCCCGCAGAGGTCATCTATAGGTTTCAGGGTCCTGCAGAGGCCGGTGGTGTTGCATGAAACAACCCTTGTGTAGTCTGCCCCCAGTGACTCGTCGTAGTTTGCGAAGGAGTTGAATGAGAGTCCAATGGCGTCGTGCTTTTCACCGCCCTGGAATATGGCCTTTATCCCCTTTTTACGGTACAGTTCAAGGTTCTTTGCCCCGATGCCCTCTGGTGTTGCATCCACAACTATGTCTGCTTCCTCCAGCATGTCCTCCACGGTACCGCTCACAGGGATTCCTGCATCATCAAAGAGCTTTTCACGTTCAGGGATGCTTACATAGAGGTCATAGCCCTTTTCAATTGCAACCCTCGCCTCAAAATCAGGTTTTGTTTTGCTGACACCAACGACCTTCATGTCGTCCTGGGCAGCCACAGCGTCGGCGACTCTCTTTCCTATTGTTCCATACCCGTTAATGGCTACAGATATCATTAAAGAAACCTCCTATCCCCTGAAAACTTCTGTTCCCAGAGGAACCTCTTAAGTTAAAGGTGTAATCTGATATTATTTCGCATTGATTATTTTATATAGTTATCTCTGAAGTGGAGCGAAGGCCTTAGGGATTGATTCCGGTGTTGTCTGTGAGGGGGATGGTCGTGTTATGGAGGTTCTTATCATCTCTGGATTTATTCTAAATTTATTTCTGAGGATTTGAGGATTTGATAACCATTAAAAACCAGTAGCTTTTGGGATGAGAACTTCTATTATTCCAGAAGGAACTTAAAAAATAAATAAATATGGAGAACTGGGTTACTGGTTCTCCACGGCTTCAAGTTTCTCTGGAAGATACGTGTCAACCACGTACTCAAGACCATACTTCGAGAAGGACTGCTGTTCTGCCTTCTTACCGATCTTCAGCATCTTCTTTATTTCGGTCTTCCAGAACTCGTCCCTGTACCTTGGATCGTTCAGGAGTTCCTTGAGCCTCACCACATCGATGTCCTTTAGGGGATCAGTGGGGAGGTCATAGTTTATTATGTCACTTGCTGTGACCCCCAGGAACTTTGCATCTGGGGTTGCAAGCTGGTGGTTCACATGGGCGAGTTTCGCACTTCCTGAGATTATGACCATGGCGATGTGGAATCCCCATGGGTCTCCGTCGTTACAGATGTAGACGGGAAGGTCCAGTTCCTCATTGACCCTCTTTATGAACCTTCTGGTTGCCCTTGCGGCCTGACCCTTAAGCCCGACGATGAGGGCGTCGAACTTCTTGTAGGCCTTCTCCTGCACGAGACGGTGGAACATACCCATTGTCTCTACCGCAATGACACGTTCAACATCGTGATCCACGAATTCAACCTCATCTATGGTGGGTGATATGTTGTAACCTGATTTGCCAGATCTGAGTGCGTTTATCTCTATATCACCCTCACGAACCGTCAGGGCACCGTAGACAGATGCACCGTCCTCCTCCGGCATGAGACCCAGCTCCTCCCTGGTCATCCCCAGGGTAACCTCAAGGTCCTCCCCAACGATGTTGGATTCCTGCTGGTCTGCAAAGTCCACCTCCCAGCCCTCTGAGATGTAGTAGAGCTCCCTGAGGGTCGCTGTTTTCTCCCTGGCCACCAGGTCCTTGCAGAAGTTTGCGGTGTAGAGCATCTGGCCTATCTTCTTTATCTGCTTCACATTACCCATTGAACGTGTACCGTAGCGGTCACCAAGGATGTAGTGCCTCTTCTCTTCATCATAGATTATGTTTGATGTACCCCTTGATGGTACCTTTATCCTGGGGATCTTCCCGCGGGTCACATCGTCGAGTATGACATCCCCAAGACCTTTAAGTTTGTTGATGGCTATTTCCCTTCTATTCATCTAGTGATTCCCCCAGAATTTCAAGTTTTGCCCTTCTTGTAACTGTGTCCAGGAGTTCCCTGTAATCCGGTTCCTCCCTCTCCGCCAGGAGAGCCGCCTGCTTTATGATCACCGGGACGTAGGTTTCAAATACCTTTGCCCTCTCAGCCTCCTCCTTGGCGGCCTTCTTCTTCCTGAGGTACTTGTAGAGTTTTCTTGCAGCTATCATGGTGGCCTGCCTGATCTCATGGAGTATTTCAGGTTCAGGCGCAACGCTCTGCTTACCTGTTGAGAGGTAGGGGACATTGGTTGATACAATATTCACAAATATGGTGAGGGGCGTATTTTCAAGGTCCCTTATGCCGTAGCGCCTCCAGTCAAGGCTCTTAACACCCTCGGTTATTGCGCAGCTGCCGGCATCAAAGGTTAGGGGGACCCTGTTGGCGAACCTCATTATCTCAGCCTTCCTCTGGTCACCAACCATTCTACCGGAGTTTCCACCGTAGGCTATACCCGCCTCAACCACAAATGCTATACCCCCACGGTAGGTTTTGGGTTTTCTTGTAACGGTGGCAGTGAACTCTGGCTGGAGTATCTCCCTCATACCCTTCTCAATCTGCTCCTCCCCGATGGGTATGAGGCCAGAGGTTGGTGGTGACATGAACTTCATCTTCTTGAAGGCCTCAACTATGCTCTCGGCCTCCTCCCACTTCATATCCTTGGGGCGCTTGTTGAGGTCTATGCCTGTGAGCTCCTCGAGTTCCTTTATCTTCTTGGAGGACATCCTCGAGAGGTTGCTTGTAAGCATGCTCCTGAACCGTCTCTTATCGGTGTGCTTTGCCATGAATATGAGGTCATCGGCTGTGACACCCCATGGGTGTGGGAGGACCTCCTTTGGCATTGGGGGGATAACGTCTGATGCCCTGTTGAAGACGTAGCGGTTTCCTGTGGGGTCATTGAATATTATCTTTGCATGGGGGTTGGCTATCATTGTCCTCCTTATGTACTCGTAGGCTCCCTGCTCTGAGAGTGAGTAGGAGACATCCTTGAAGTGGAGCTCTATGCAGACCCCCGTGTCCTCAACCTCGACCTCCTCCTTTTCGAGTATGAGGCCCTGGTTCTTCTTAACGTCCATCTTGAGGATCATTTTGACCCCCTTGAGTTCGCCGTTTTCCCTGGTTCCTGAGATGACCTTTATGGGTTTTCCTGTGGTCATCTGTGATAATAGAACGCAACCACTGCATCCAAGTCCCTGCTGCCCCCTGGACTGGATGTTCCTGAACTTGGACCCGGCGAACATGGTACAGAATACCTTGGGAATGTACTTTTCAGGTATTCCTGGGCCGTTGTCCTGGTGTCTGAGGATGTAGTGGTCCTTGCCAATTCTTTTGAGATCTATTTTGATTTCAGGGAGTATGCCCGCCTCTTCTGCGGCGTCAAAACTGTTTGTTATGAGTTCATGAAAAACTATCGTCAGTGACCTTATCTTCCCTGTAAAACCCAGCATCTGCTTGTTTTTCCTGAAGAATTCTGAGGGGGTGAGTTCCTGGAATCCTTCGTCAAAGAGATCCAAAGCTTGCCTAGCCAAAAGTTCGCCTCCTTAAAAATTTTTCACAGGATAATACACATGGGATACCATGCTCATATGCATATATGTATAACTTATAGCATATAAACTTATACCCCTAGATGTAACTATTCAAGAAAGCATAGTTCGGGCGATACTTGTGAAATACTTGAAATTCGCCCTCACAAAAAACAGGTTTATGGCGGAGTTTACATGAATTTAACGCCTTCCTGAAACTCCTTCATTTTCATTTCCTGTTTCTTCTTTTCAAGAAATGCATACACAGACTTGTGCCTGGCGCCATTGAGTATCATTTCAACTGCTTCCCTTGCAACAGAGAGCTTTTCAAATTCACCTATAAGTGCAACGGTTTTTCCATAGACCGATATATCCACCCCGGTCATATCATGGATTATGCGTCTGGTTATACCGCCCCGACCTATTACACGGCCCTTCTGTCTTGCTATGGCCTTTTTGGATTTACCGACATAGTCGGTTATCTTGATGATGTCAAGGGCAACATCATCATCCAGGAGCCTGAGGGCAACCTCTGGGTTGAAGCCACGTCCTATGGCCCTCACTATGTTTCTTGCCTTCCATGGTGATAGGGGATCTTCGAGTTCATCCCTGGGTATGAGTGTAACTGCTCCTGTTTCACTGTCAATTTCAAGGTCTGTCTGGGTGAGGCGTTCGATCTGTGACTTGACCTCACCATTCTTACCTATCAGAACTCCTACCCTTTCTCGGGGTATTTTGAGATATTCTTCGGTGGGCATCTGATTCACCTCAATGAGTAAGTAAGGATCAACTTTTATAACACTTACAGTAACTTCCTGCAGGGTATCCAGCGGATTTTCTATTTCTGATTTCTTATCGGGGATGGATCCTTATCTTCAGGGTTCCAGGTAATGGATCTTATGGTTTTCTTTTTAATTCTTTTCTGCATTGGGGTACCGTGGTTCTTTAATTCTTTTCTTTATAAGGTTACGGTTCATTTAATTCTTTTTCCCGGCTTTGTTTTTTTAAGGGTTCTGGTTCCCTTTTAATTCTTCTCCTTATATCATCCTCACTTGCACTGACCCCCAGCCTTTTGAAGTCGCGGACCACGTTCTTTATATCCCTTTCAAGGAGTTCCATGGCCAGCGGGTGATCAAGGACCATTGCCTGGGATACATCGATTATAACAGGCTCCCCTGAATGGTTCAGTATGTTGAAGAATGACAGATCCCCATGCACAAGCCTTGCACCGGTGTAGAGACGGTGCATGTACTCAACTATTAACTCAAGTACACCCTCAGGATCCTCAGGTGGAACCTCCCTCATGGTGGGCGCAGGCTCACCATCATCCCCGATGAACTCCATTATGAGGATGTTGTCCCTTGCAACCATGGGTTCCGGCACACGGACACCAGCTTCAAGGGCTCTTTTGAGGTTCCTGAACTCCTTGTTAACCCATGCCTGGACAAGCTGGCGTCTGTTGGTTGTCCTCACCCTGAACCGCGGGTCGCCCTGTATGTAGTACTGCATCTTCCTGAAGTCAGATGTGGCGACACGGTAGATCTTGACAGCAACAAATTCATCGTTATCGGTTATGCCCTTGAAGACATTCGCTTCCTTACCGGTGCTCACAGCACCATTGAGCACAGCAAGGTAACCTGAATTGGCAAGTTTGTAGAGTGTTTTGAGGGTAAGCTCATCAAAGACCTCACTACCAACCCTCCGGTCCTCAACACCCTTCAACCTCTTGACAGCCTCCATCCGTCCAAGATCAGAGTCTACCCTATCCATGGCCCCTGATTTAAGTGCCCTGAGTTCAGGAGGCTGCCCTGTTTCTTCAGGATCCATTAAAATCAACTTCTCTTGGAACAATCAGAGTTTAAGGTAGCCCTTCCTCTCAAGCCAGTTGGACTCTGTACGGGTGTACCTCCACACGATATCGGCCTTCTCCTCGCTCTGGAACTCCCATGGCTTCACGAGTACAACGTCACCCTCACGGATCCATATCCTCTTCTTCATCTTGCCCGGGATTCTGCCAAGCCTTATATGGCCATCGGCACACCTCACCTTGAGCTTCCCGTGCCCCATTATCTGCTCAACAACTCCAGGTATCTCACCCTTCCTGGGCGTCCTCACACGCCTAACTTCTTGTGTCTGGTGTCCTCTACTCAAATACTCTCCTCCTCTTTTTTCGTTGATTAACTTTGATTCTAATGCGATTACACATTCAGCAATCAAAGAAATAGACAGTATAATTTATTACCGGTGCAGATATAAATAAATTGCTAGACTGCTTCATGGTGATTCAATGGGAGTCGAATTTCTTGATATAATCGATCTGGACGATGCAAGGAGGATAATGGCTGATCTCTTCAGGGAACTTTACAGTAGAGGTTCCGAAACAGTTAATATTGATGATGCCCCTGGGAGGGTACTTGCAGAGGATGCTGAAAGCCCCATTGACCTGCCACCATTTGACAGGGCATCCCGGGATGGGTATGCGGTGGTGTCCTCAGATACCTTTGGGGCAAGCGATGAGAAACCGGTGAGGCTAAGGTGTATCGAGACGGTTGAGGCAGGCTCTTCTCCATCAAGGAGGGTTGAAAGCGGTTCATGCACCAGGATAAGTACCGGGGCTCCTGTACCCGAGGGTGCCGATGCAGTTGTCATGGTTGAGTACACCGAGGTTAGTGGTGAGGACGTCTACATCCAGAGGCCAGCATATCCATCGCAGCATATAGCGGCTGCAGGATCTGATATTGAGGCGGGCAGTGTACTTGTGGAGGGCGGAAAGGTACTCTCACCCGACAAGATCGCGGCGCTTTCAGCTGCAGGGGTCACCTCGGTGAATGTTATATCAAAACCCTCTGTGCATGTCATATCAACGGGTAATGAGCTCATTGAGCCGGCAGGGAAACTTGAACCGGCAAAGATATTTGATTCAAATTCTTCAGGAATATCTGCAGCCCTGAGGGATGCCGGCTGCAGTGTCAGCCGTGGGGGTATAGTTGGGGATGATTACGATGAACTCAGGAAGGCCCTCATTGAGGGGCTGGGTAAAGCGGACCTTGTTATAACATCAGGCGGCACCTCTGCGGGGGCAGGTGATGTCCTGGCTGATGTGCTTGAGGATCTCGGGCGTGTTATCATTCATGGCATCTCCATGAAACCGGGTAAGCCCACCATAGTGGGGGTGGTTGACGGTAAGATGGTGGTGGGGCTCCCTGGTTTCCCGGTTGCAGCCCTTCTGGTTTTCAGGTCACTTGTGGAACCATTACTCAGGGAACTCTCAGGAATGAAAGCGCCCGAGGGTTCCGTGAGGACACTTAAACTTGCGGAGAGATTCCACTCATCAAGGGGCAGGGTCCAGTATGCACTTGTGAGGGTTGATGGCCAATATGCAAGACCCATATTCAGGGATTCCGGTGCAATAGCAGCCCTTGCAGGGGCCGATGGGTACATTGAGGTGCCAAAAAACGTTGAGATACTCAATGAGGGGGAGGAGGTTGAGGTTGTCCTCTTTGAGAACAGGTGAAATTATTCCTTGAAATATTTAAAGGCGGTTATTGGTTTCTTTCTTCGGGATGCCGGTGACATGCTCTACAAGTTCCTTAATGTCATGGAATACCCTCTCTCCTTTCAGGTCAATTCCTGGTCTTTCAACGAGGATGATGGGTATTCCAAGCTCTGATGCCGCAGCAACCTTCTCAGGGAGACCTCCTGTCTCCCCACTCTCCTTCGTGATGACTGCACCGGCATGGTATTCCTTCATGAGCACCCTGTTCATCTCTTGAGAGAACGTGCCCTGCATGGCGATGATCTGCCCTGGGGGCACTCCAAGCCTGTGGCATGCCTCAATGGATGATGTCTGGGGGAGGACCCGGACCGCAACCCTTTCTGGCTCAAGTGACTCAAGAACCTCAGGTAGTGTTGAGACCCCTGCAAGGTGCATTGCCACCTCACCCTCCCTAAGGAGTGATGAGGCCACCTCCCCGGCCCTGCGGAATGATTCAACCCTTATGGCGCCCTCAACATCCAGCAGCGGTCTTTCGAACCTCAGGTAGGTTATTCCTGTATCATGGCATGCCAGGAGCGCGTTTTCAGTGGCCCTTGCCGCAAAGGGGTGGGTGGCGTCTATTAGGAGCTCAACACCGATTTCATCTATCAGTTCGCCCAGTCCGAACCGGTCAAGGGGTCCGCGCACTGTTCTCAATGCCCCTGACATTTCTGCAAGCCCCGCACCGTATTCAGTGGTTGCCGTGGCTGTTATATCAATTCGAGGATCCTTTGAGAGTTCTTCAATGATCCTCCTGGCGTCCCTGGTTCCTGCCATCACAATAACATTCATAGCTCATCCCCGCCCATCAGCAAACCTCATGAGGGCCTCTACAATCAGTATGAGTGAAGCCACTGCGACTATGAGGACCCAGTCTGTAAGCGTGAGGGGGACGGTCCTGAATACACCCTCCAGGGGTGCAAGGTACACCACAAGGATCTGCAGCAGGAGTGAGGCTGCAACAGCAAGAATGAGGGTCCTGTTGGAAAACCCGGTCCTTGACTTGCAGTTGAATACGTTGAATATCTGGAACATCACAAAGACCGTGAATGCAACTGTCATGGCCCGCTCAACACCGGTACCTGAGGAGAGCATGTACATGTAGAGTCCCAGAGTCCCCGCCGCCATGACAGCACCTGCAATCACTATACGCAGCAGGTTCCTTCCTGGCATTATATCCTCCCTCTCGGGTTTTCTGAGCATTATATCGGATTCAGGGGGCTCAACACCCAGGGACTGTGCAGGGGGCCCGTCCATTATTATGTTTATCCAGAGTATCTGTATCGGGTTGAATGGCACCGGAAGGTTGATGAGTGAGGCCGATACGATTGTCAGGATGGCCCCAACGTTTGTTGAAAGCTGGAACTTAACGAAGCGCCTTATGTTATCGAAGATGGTCCGCCCCTCCCTCACTGCTTTAACTATCGTTGCGAAGTTGTCATCCTGGAGCACCATGTCAGAGGATTCCCTTGCAACATCTGTCCCGCTGCCCATTGCGACACCTATAGCGGCCTTCTTGAGGGCGGGTGCGTCGTTGACACCATCACCTGTCATGGCAACCACGTGACCCCTCCTCTGGAGGGCCTCAACTATTCTGACCTTCTGTTCAGGGAAGACACGGGCATAGACCCTCACGTCCTCCACCATCTCCTCGAATTCATCATCAGAGAGATCATCGAGTTCCCTACCTGTGAGGGCTAAACCATCATCCATGAGTCCCAGTTCGTGTGCTATGGCAACTGCAGTGTCCCTGTGGTCACCTGTGATCATAACAACCTTTATACCTGCCTTTCTGCAGGTCTCTATAGCCTCTGCAGCCTCCTTTCGGGGAGGGTCCATCATACCAACGAGGCCAGCAAGCACAAGGTCCCTCTCCTCATCATCGCCATCAGGTAGTTTCCGGTATGCAAGGGCCAGAACACGGAGGGCCCTTGATGTCATATCGTTGAGCCTTGACATCCATTTAGCCAGTTCATCATCATCCATTGCCCTCAGGGAGCCGCTGTAATCCACGTAACTGCATCTACCGAGTATTATCTCAGGGGCTCCCTTTATGAGGAGGTATCGCCCGTCACCCAGCTGGTTTATGGTGGTCATCCTCTTCCTTTTACTGTCGAGGGGTATCTCCATGAGGCGGGGGTATTTCTCCTCAAGATCCTTCCTTTTGTATCCATTTTCAGCTGCAAAACTCAGTATGGCTGCATCGGTGGGGTCCCCTATGACCCTATCATCTGAGATGGTGGCGTTGTTGCAGAGTGCGCATACAAGGAGGGCCATCTCTGGTGAGGTGAGCTCTGATTCCCTCACTGTCATCCGGTTATGGGTGAGTGTACCTGTCTTGTCGGTGCAGATCACCGAACATGAACCCAGGGTTTCAACTGCAAGGAGCCTCCTAACTATGGCATTGCTACGGGCCATCCTCTGCATGCCCAGTGCGAGGGTGAGTGTCAGTATGGCGGGAAGACCCTCAGGTACAGAGGCAACTGCCAGTGAAACAGCGGTCATGAAGGTGTCAACCAGCGGAAGTCCACGGAGGAACTGTATGGCGAATACCAGGGTACATACAACCACCGCTATGAACCCAAGGCTTTTTCCAAGGGAGGCTATCTTCTCCTGCAGAGGTGTCTTACCCTCATCCTCCTGTATCATCTCGGCTATCCTGCCTATTGATGTATCCATACCCACGGCTATGACAGCACCCTTACCGCGACCTGATACAACGTCAGAGTCCATGAATGCGATAACATCCCTTTCATCCTCAGGGGATTCATGTGTCTTCTGGACGGGTATGGATTCTCCTGTGAGTGCTGATTCGTCTATACGGAGTTCATAGGCTTCTATGAGTCTGATATCTGCAGGTACATTGTCCCCCTCCTCTATGATTACAATATCACCTACCGTGAGCTCAGAGGCTGGTATTTTCTGGGTCACCCCATCCCTTATAACCGTGGCCTCAGTTGATACCAGGCCCTTGAGCTTCTCCATTGCACGCTCGGCCCTGTACTCCTGTATGAAGCCAACCGTGGCATTCACAATCACCACGAATAGTATGACGGCAGAATCGAGCACATCACCGACGAAGTAGGATGCCACAGCCGCAAGTATGAGGAGTATGATGAGTATATCCATGAACTGGGCAAGGAACATCCTGAGGGGTCCTGCCTTTTTCTCCTCAATCAGTTCGTTTTTACCATAAATTTCAAGTCTTCTGACTGCTTCCTCTGACTTTAAACCATTTTCTGAAGTTTTAAGTTCATTCAAGACTTCCTTTACACTCATCCTGGCCCATTTCATTTTTAACACTTTTCAATTTCTTTAGTAATTCAATTTTTCAGGCTCTGATTATGATATTATTGGTTGGATTGCCATCATGAAATTCATTACTCATTTATAAAGTATATAGTATTATGAGAATTGGCGTGTTTTTATTATAAGATTGGTGTGGTTGTGGTGGGGTCAACTCTGAAGCAAATCATCTCAGCAAGCCACAGCTGAGGACATCATAATAACTGGACGGATCTATGGAATGTACTGGTAGAAAAAGCTTTTCCTGTAATTTACAAGCTTCATGGGCTTTTCTGTGACTATATTTTCTCCAGTGAGGGGTTTGATGATCAGCCGGGCACCGGCAGCGTCCGCCACCATCATAAGGGGGTTGTGGAGTTCAGATGGGGGTCTTATGGAATATATGGTGGCTGCATCCCTGTAGATATCCATGTCCGGTGAAGTGATGTCATCGCAAATTATGTCCCCACGGGAAGGTTTAATATCTGTTAGAACCAAATCAACTTTTGAATGTTTCATGATATAATCTGAAACATACAGGAATCTACCGGCACCAACCTCAACAACACGGTCGGATGGCTGCGAACTCCTGATTATGTAAAGTGCAAGATCTTTCCACATTGTACCACGGAGATAGAGATGATAGTAAGGGAATTCAGACCACAGGACCTTAAAACGGTCCTGAAGATTGAGAGGGAATCATTTGCTGATCCCTACCCGGCACACCTCCTGAGGGACATATACAACCTTGGCGCAGGTTTTCTTGTGGCCCAGGATGATGGCAGGGTGGTTGGATTCATAATATTCTGGATCCGCTTTGAGGATGAAGGTCATATTATCTCACTTGCAGTTGATAAAGATTACCGCCGCCAGGGTGTCGGGGCGGAACTTGTCAGGACAGCCATAGGTATATTTGAAAAATTTCATATTAAAAATATTAAACTGGAGGTAAGGGCAAAGAATAGAGGGGCCATAAATTTCTACCGGGCCCTTGGCTTCAGTGAGGAGAAGGTTATAGAGAACTACTATGAGGATGGAGAGGACGCTGTGGTGATGAGGATGGATATCCACCCTGGAGGGGATTCTCCTTATGGTAATGAATATTAAAGTGATGAGGATGGATATCCACCCTGGAGGGGATTCTCCTTATGGTAATGAATAATTAAATTAAATCTAATCGGTCAGAAGTCATGATCACGGTGGTGAAATGTTTAGGGAAGCAAAATTAGCCTTGGAAGATGGTACAATAATAAGAGGAGAGGCATTTGGATTTGAAACAGTTAAGACGGGGGAAGTTGTATTTGCAACTGGAATGACTGGCTATGTTGAATCGCTCACCGACCCCTCATACAAGGGCCAGATACTCATGCCAACCTACCCCCTGCAGGGCAACTATGGAATATCTGAGAAATGGTACCAGTCAGATGGGATAAAGGTTGAGGGCCTGATAGTGAGGGAGGAATGCCAGAAACCCTCACATCAGCTATCAGAAAAGACACTCTCAGAGTTCCTGGAGGAATATGAAATCCCCGGCATAGCCGGCGTTGATACAAGGGCCCTCACCATAAAGATAAGGGAGAGGGGGACCATGAAGGGTGCCCTTGCAACGGAGGAAATTGATGATGATGAACTCCTTGAGATGGCACTGAACCAGCCAGACATAACCGAGATGGACCTTGTGGACAGGGTATGTGTTACCGAACCAGTCACAATGAATGAGGACGCAGAGAGGAGGGTTGTTATAGTTGACTGTGGAATCAAGAGAAACAGCATAAAGGCCCTCCTTGAAAGGGACGCTGGTGTTGTGGTTGTACCCTACAGAATGGAGCCCGAGGAAATAATGGAATATGACCCTGACGCACTCCTCATATCAAGCGGACCTGGTGACCCCACAAGGGTGAAAAAGGCCATAAGCACGGTCAGAACACTATCAGAACAGCTGCCAATATTCGGGATATGCCTTGGACAGCAGATAATCGGCCTTGCATTTGGAGCCAGCATATACAAGATGAAATTCGGGCACAGGGGTATAAACCAGCCGGTGAAGGACCTCAGGACAGGCACGGTCTCAATAACATCCCAGAACCACGGGTTCACCATCGACCCGGATTCAGTCAGCGGGACGGATATTGAGATCACACAGCTGAACCTCAACGACGGGACACCTGAGGCAATAGAGCACAGGGAACTCCCGGTTTTCAGTGTCCAGTACCACCCTGAGGCAGGACCAGGTCCACATGATACCATGAACATCTTTGATCGTCTTGTAAGTGTTATGAAAGAATACTAGTAGAAGAGAAGATGGGGATAAAATGCCGCGGGATGAAAGCATCAACAAGGTACTTATCATAGGATCCGGCCCTATACAGATAGGGCAGGCTGCTGAATTTGATTATTCGGGTTCTCAGGCATGCAAATCACTGAGGGAGGAGGGGATCGAGACAGTACTTGTGAACTCAAACCCTGCCACAATCCAGACCGACATGGACATGGCCGACAGGGTCTATGTGGAGCCCCTAACACCTGAGATAGTTGCAAAGATAATCGAAAAGGAGAAACCCGACGCAGTACTCCCAACCATGGGGGGACAGACAGGCCTCAACGTTGCGACAGGCCTTGCAGAGATGGGGGCCCTTGAGGGTGTGAGGGTTATAGGGTCCTCCATTGAGACCATAAGAAACGTTGAGGACCGTGACCTCTTTGACAGTTTCATGAGGAAACTCAACGAGCCAGTACCCGCAGCGAGGGCGGTAAATTCAGTTGAAGAGGCTCTTGAAGCTGTTGAGGAGATAGGGTATCCTGTTATAGTCAGGCCAGCATTCACCCTTGGGGGTACCGGTGGTGGGGTGGCCCAGAACCGTGATGAGCTCATTGAGATAGCCACAAGGGGCCTTGAGATGAGTTTCATCAACCAGGTCCTCATAGACCAGTCTGTCCTTGGCTGGAAGGAATTCGAGTATGAGGTCATGAGGGACCGCAATGACACCTGCATAATCGTCTGTAACATGGAGAACATTGACCCCATGGGCATACACACAGGGGAGAGCGTGGTGGTTGCACCGGCCCAGACCCTCAGTGACGAGGACAACCAGAGACTGAGGGATGCGGCCATAAAGATAATAAGGGCCCTAAAGATTGAGGGGGGCTGCAACATACAGTTCGCTGTTCACCCGGAGACAGGGGAATACAAGGTCATAGAGGTGAACCCGAGGGTGAGCAGGAGCAGTGCACTGGCATCAAAGGCCACAGGTTACCCCATAGCCAAGATAGCCGCCAAGATAGCCGTGGGCATGACCCTCGATGAGATAGAGAATGACATAACAAAGGAAACACCGGCATCCTTTGAACCAGCCATCGACTACATCGTGACAAAGATTCCAAGGTGGCCCTTTGATAAGTTCAGGGGAATAAGCCGGGAGATAGGGGTTCAGATGAAATCCACTGGTGAGGTCATGGCCATAGGAAGGACCCTTGAGGAGTCCCTTAACAAGGCCATAAGATCCCTTGATATAGGTGCAGATGGATTCATGGAGATACCATACACAAGGAGAGACCTTGAGAACCCCACTGACCTCAGACTGTTCCAGATCTATACTGCCCTTAAGGATGGTATGGGTATAGATGAGATACATGAGTTAACAATGATAGATCCATTCTTCCTTGAGAAGATCTGGAATATAGTGAACTTTGAGTCATCCCTCACCAGAGAATCCGTGAGGGATCCCCGGGTCCTCCTTAAGGCCAAGAGGATGGGCTTTTCAGATTCAAGGCTGGCATCAATAACAGGTCTTGCAGAATCTGAAATAAGGTCTCTCAGGATCAGGAATAATATAAAACCTGTCTACAAGATGGTTGACACATGCGCAGCCGAATTTGAGGCGAAAACACCCTACTACTATGGCTGCCATGACCTTGAAGATGAGGTTGAGGTCTCAGACAGGAAAAAGGTCCTCATCATAGGTTCGGGTCCAATAAGGATAGGTCAGGGTATAGAATTCGATTACTGCTGTGTACATGCGGCGATGGCCCTCAGTGAGGAGGGTTATGAGACCATAATGGTCAACAACAACCCTGAAACCGTGAGTACAGATTACGACATATCTGATAAGCTCTACTTCGAACCCCTCACACTGGAGGACGTCCTTGCTGTGGTGGATAAGGAGAAACCGGAGGGTGTCGTCGTACAGTTCGGAGGTCAGACATCCATAAACCTTGCTGTACCCCTGGCAGAGGAGGGTGTAAGGATACTGGGAACACCTCATGAGAGCATAGACAGGGTTGAGGACCGTGAAAGGTTCACCCATGTCCTTGATAAACTGGGGATACCCCAGGCACCCTACGGGATCGCCAAGTCCTTTGAGGATGCAAGGGAGGTGGCTGAACGCATAGGGTACCCTGTACTTGTACGGCCATCATATGTCCTCGGTGGAAGGGCAATGGAGATAGTCTACGATGAGAGGGAGCTTGAGGAGTACATGAGGGAGGCTGTGAGGGTATCCCCTGAGCACCCCATCCTGGTGGATAAGTTCCTTGAGGATGCAATAGAGGTTGACGTGGATGCACTGTCCGATGGAACTGACGTATACATCGGCGGGATAATGGAGCACATAGAGGAGGCAGGAGTCCACTCGGGGGACTCGGCATGTGTGATACCACCCCAGAGCATCCCGAAGGAAATAATTGAAACCATAAAGGAGTACACCAGGAAACTGGCCCTTGAACTGGATGTTGTCGGCCTAATAAACATCCAGTATGCGGTGAAACCCGACTCTGACCCGGCGGTCTACATACTCGAGGCGAACCCCAGGGCCAGCCGTACAGTTCCATTCGTCAGCAAGGCCACCGGTGTTCCCCTCGCCAAGATTGCTGCCAGGCTGATGATGGGGGCAAAGCTCAGTGACCTTGGACTAACAGAGGAGAAGGAGATAGACCATGTGGCGGTGAAGGAGTCAGTGTTCCCCTTCATAAAACTGCCGGGGGCAGACTCTGTGCTGGGCCCTGAGATGAAATCCACCGGGGAGGCAATGGGTATCGATGAGAACTTCGGGATAGCCTACTACAAGTCCCAGTTATCTGCCAGCATGGACCTCCTCACAGAGGGCAAGGTGTTCATAAGCGTCAGGGACCAGGATAAGGATAAGATAGCCGACATCGTTAAAAAGGCCAGTGACCTGGGCTTCAGGATCATGGCAACCCGCGGGACAGCCAGGGCGGTCAGTGACATAGCCGATATAGAGGTTGTGAGGAAGGTGAGCCAGGGGTCACCAAACATAAGGGACTCCATACTCAATGGTGAAGTTGGTCTCATAATCAACACACCATCAGGGAAGCAGTCAGCCGACGATGGCTATCTAATAAGGAGAATGGCAGTGGAACTTGGAATACCCTACGTTACGACACTGGCCGGGGCAAGGGCAGCCCTTAATGCCATTGAGGCTGTTCGACTTGGGAGGATAACCGTGAAGTCCCTTGAGGAATACCACGATATGTGACCCCTGGCACCAACTTTCTTTTAAATTTTAAAGTGTTGTGATATTATAGGATGTGCTGGTGAAGAACATGAGATATGGAAAACTCATGCTCGCTGCATTCATGATATTATCACTCACTGCATTACCCCTATCAGAGGCCCACATACTCATAGTTGCAGACAGCCTCTCAGATAGCAGCTGCATGTATGAGGAGGCAAAGAAGGTTGCAACAACCCTCAAGAATAAGGGTTACCAGGTACTTGAACTCTACCGGAAAAATGCAACCGTTAAGAACATACTCAAGGGCATGTACGGTGCAGATGCTGTGATATACGCGGGCCATGGCGGATACATGTCAGGGAACTATGACTGCCGTGGGGGATATGCCAGTCCACCATTTTCCCTGGTTGCAAGTGACGGCTACATATGGGGTGCAGGTGACATGGTGCAGGTCAATGGGCAGACATTTTACCTGCCCTTCAAGGAAGGAATACCCGCAATATTGCTCCACGCCTGCTTCTCAACTGGATGGGTTGAGGATTATGAGGTTAAAAACCCCATAGAGACCATCTACCACTTCTCAAGGATGTTCACAGGTTCAGGAGCCAACTACTATGCCACAGCATGGGATGGTGCAGAGATAATATATGACTTCCTGAACGGCTCCAGGAACTTCCATGAGGCCAACCAGAAGAACTTTGAGGTTATAAATAATAGTACAGTTTACAATGGCACAACCATCTGGCGCAACGACCACGGATACGCAGCCTTCGTCGGGGACTGGAACGGGACATTCCCAAAGGCCGGCAATACAACACCCTATGATGATGCCGCTGCAGAGGAATGGTACAGAACCAAGGTCAAACCCAACTTCACAGGAAGCAAACCTGTGGCGGAATTCACATACACCTACTGCTGTTCAGCATCAGTCAGGGCATTCACCTTCAGATCACTTGCATATGACCCTGATAACGACACAATAAAACTCAAATGGAACTTCGGTGACGGCTCAACAGCAACCTCTGAAGAGGTCACCCACACCTATGCAAGGGAGGGCTACTACACAGTTTCACTGACCGCGACAGATAGCAACGGCCTGATATCAGTTAAGAAGAAGATGATCACGGTTGGAAACCCGAAACCAGACCTTGTGGTAACAGGAACAAGAAAATCTGGAAGCACACTCTACATATACGTTAAGAACCAGGGGACAGCTGCAGCCAGAAACTTCTACACACGGGTGTGGTATGGCAGCTACTCAACAAAGAATTATAAACAGGTTTACACAGGTACACTGAACCCCGGTGCAACGGTCACACTGAAGACCTACTACAGGTACTCCAGGGGGACTGTTAAGGTCGACTACTACAACAGGGTCTCTGAGAAATCAGAAACAAACAACATCAGGAAGTTCTGAAGTTCTGGTGTTCTGGTTTTTGGTTATTTCTTTTTTTTGGTTTGTAGTGGTGGTCTGGATTCATTTTTTAATTATTCCTGAGCACAACATATGGATTCAATTTTTCTTTGTTTTCTGGATTCACAAAGGATAAAAAGGGCAAAAACCAATAATTAAACATGCTTGTTATTGAAAACGGGACTGTCCTCCGCGGCTCCAGTCTGAAACCCGAGAGGACAAACCTCCTCATTGAGGATGGTATCATAGCCGAGATAACACATGATAGGATCCCTGGAAGCAACAGGATTGATGCATCAGACCTCATAGTTGCACCCGCCCTTGTGAACTCCCACGTGCACCTTGGAGATTCAGTTGCAATGGACGTGGGGGATGGGAGACCAATTGAGGATATAGTGAGGCCCCCCAGTGGTCTGAAACACCGGATACTTGAATCATCACCACGCTGGAAACTTAAGGCATCCATGAAGGATGCAATGGCTGAGATGATGGCCCATGGTGTGGGGTCATTCATTGACTACAGGGAGGGTGGTGTTAGTGGTGTTGAACTCCTCACTGAAGCAATGGAAGATCTCCCACTGAAGGGAATGATACTCGGCAGGGATCCTGCTGTCTTTGACCCTGAGGCATCACATGCCGATGTCAGGCGTGCTGTGAGGAGGATCCTTGAGGTATCTGACGGGTTTGCACCAAGCGGCATGGGCGAGATAACCGATGAGGCAGCCCGCATAATCGTTGATGAATGTGAAAGGATGGGTAAGGTTGCATCGATTCACGTTGCAGAGCACCCAGAATCCCAGATGAGGTCACTTGAGGAGACCGGCAGGACTGAGGTAGAAAGGGCTGTGGAAGCCGGATTTAAGCTTCTGGTGCACCTCACAAACCCAATCAGGGATGACCTTGAAATTGTAAGGGAAAGCGGGGCATCGGTTGTGCTGTGCCCGAGATCCAACGGGGCGCTCTCAGCAGGCATACCCCCGGTTAAGAGGATGCATGAGATGGGCATAAATCTCCTTCTTGGCACAGACAACGTCATGTTCAACTCACCGGATATCCTCAGGGAGATGGAGTACACCCTGAAGGTTACAAGGGGATCCACAGGCGAGTACTTCCCACCGCTTGAGGTGATGAGGATGGCAACCGTTAACGCCTCGGAGATAACTGGCGGGGGTGTTATTGAGGAGGGATTCCCGGCCGACCTAATGATCAGCGAGAAACTATCCACTGACCCCTACCTATCCATCATAAACCGCACTGAATCGAAAAATATAATATATTTAATAATAAAAGGTAAATTAGTTAAGAGGTGAGGCTATGTACAGTAAAATCCTGCTCCCAACCGACGGCTCAAAACATGCCAACAAGGCAGCTGAACATGCTATATGGATCGCCAGGGAAAGTGGAGCCGAGATAATTGCTTTAACAGTTATGGAGACATCATCCCTTGTGGGTCTCCCGGCAGACGACCTTATAATAAGGCTGAGGGAGATGCTCGAGGAGGAGGCATCAAGATCCCTTGAAGCCGTTAAGAAGCTTGTTGAGGAATCAGGGGCAGGTGTTAAACTGACACTCAGGACCGATGAGGGTTCACCTGCAGAGGCCATACTGAAGACAGTGGAGAAGGAGGGCGTGGATCTCGTGGTCATGGGAACCTCAGGCAAACACGGCCTTGACAGATTCCTCCTGGGCAGCGTGGCAGAGAAGGTTGTAAGGTCCGCCGGCTGCCCGGTCCTTGTTGTGCACTGAAAACCATTTTTTTTAACCGACTCACTTCTGGTGTTGGTCATGCTTGTAAAGGAGATAATGTCAGAGAAAATACACTATGTAACTGTTCCAGGAAACAGGGCAACAGCCCTTGAACTCATGAGAGAGGAGAATGTATCAGGGCTCCCGGTTGTTAAGAAGGGAACAGAGGAACTTGTGGGGATAATAACAAGATCAGATCTTGTTGAGAATCCGGATGAGGAGCAGATAGCGCTGATAATGACGAGGAATCCCGTGACAGTCGCCCCCGATGATGATGTCAGGGTGGCTGCAGAGAGGATGCTTGAGAAGAACATACGGAGGGTCCCCGTTGTGGACCAGGACAGGCTTGTGGGTATAGTGACAAGCTATGACCTGGTTGCAGGTGCAATTGCAGAGATGGAAATCGATGAACCAGTGGAAAATTACATGACAAGGAACATCCCCACAACATGGGACAGAACACCCCTCAGTGTGGCATTTGAGATAATGAGGTACTTCGGGCTGAAGGTCCTCCTGGCCCTTAATAACCGCGGTGAACTCTCAGGGGTCCTCACAGAGACCGACTTCATAAATGAGAGTGAGGTTGTATCTGAAAGCACGGTTCATAACACATCTGTGGGTACAGAGGGTGACAGGTGGTCCTGGGACAGCAAAAACGTGCTCTACGTTATAAAAAACCAGCTCAAATTCTCTGATAAGGAAGTCAGGGATGTTGCAACCACAGATGTGGTCACCGCAACCACCTCAACCACGGTCACCTCCTGCGCAAGGAAAATGAAGAGGAGGAACATTGAACAGATACCCATCATAGACTATGAGGGAAACCTCACAGGGCTTGCAAGGGCCAATGACCTTATAAATGCTCTGATTGATTCAAATGAGTGACCAGAGGATAAACCTGAAGGCCTCAAAGGGTCTTCTGAGGGTGGCGGCTAAGAACCATGGTGAGGTCTCAATAAGGGACATCGAGATCAAGATGCTCCTCGGATACTGCTGGTGGTATGATCTGCCTGTTATTGAAACACTGCTGGATGTGCTGGAGATGACACTGAAGAGGACCGTCTCGGAGGTACTCCCCCACGATGAGCTACTGATTGATTACACGGTGAGGACAGATGACCTCCCTGATGACTCCACTGAGGTTGAGATAATTTTCAATGAGATAAGTGCCGATGGGATTGAATTCAGCACACCCTATGGACTTATTTTAAGGGGTGATGATTCGAGGGGTCTCCTTCAGAGGATCACCGCCTTCAGAAGAAGGGTTGATGAGAATGTCCAGAGGGTCCTGTGACCGGACAATCCAATGAACCTATAATCTGAGGTCCCACATTACCTTCTTCCGGGCAATCATGCTTCTGATTGGGAGTTATCCTGTGAATGCATCTCTCCCTGCTCCCTTATGATGTGTGGCAGCACCTCAAGGAGCACATCCTCAGCATCCTCCCTGTCTATCACCCTTCTTGCCACTATCTTCCCGTTCCTGAAGATGGTCACGTTGCTGTCACCCACCTCAACCATGACAACACCCATCTTCTCTGAGCATCGGGGCTCCATCTCCCCCAGCTTTTCACAGGTTTCCTTTATATCGATGTGGTAGGGCAGTTTAACCTCGAACATTATCCTTGATTCAGCATCCCTGCAGGGCCTGTAGAGTACGATGTCATCCTCACCCCCCCTATAGCCTGTGAGGTCCAGAAGCACCCTCTTAAACCCAACGGCCCTCAACTCATTCTCTATATGCCTCAGATTTCCGGGACTGAGGAGCCTCTCTGGTTCATCAACCTCTATTATCGCAGAATCCCCCTCATGTCTGACCCTCACGGTGCCCTCACCGTAGAGTCCCCTGACGAGGGTTTCAGCATATGAGACCCTGTTTATCCTTTCAGGTGTTATCTCCTGATCCTTTATCCTTGTTGCAAGGCATGTGGTGTTCTCTGAATATTCAAGGTTCCTCTTTTTTAGATATTCAAGGACATCACGCCGCGTAATCCCTGCATCAAGTAGAGGTGTCTCTATCCCCAGGAGATGGTTAACCAGGGTTCCAGGGCGGTCCTCCAACATGTCGCTTGCAGTGGTGCCATCCAGGACCACCTCAAATCCCCTTTTTCTGGCCTCATGGAGTATTGAGGTGTATATGATGTTCTTGCATACAAGACACCTCTGGGGGGTGTTACTCACAAATTCCTGGTTTTCAAGCAGAGGTCTGTTTATTATAAAGTGCTCCACCCCAAGGGATCGGGCAATTGATGACGCATTTTCTATGAAGCCACGGGGCATGACACCTGTGTCAACTGTGAATGCAGCAACGGCATCAGCAGACTCCACTGCAATATCAAGCAGTGCTGTGCTATCAGCCCCACCCGAGAATCCAACAGCAACCCTCCTACCCTTAAGGGCATCCTTCACCTTTTTTATCTTTGATTCAAGATTCATGAGGTCCACATCCCTGATCCTGATCATCAGAGCTTACCAGTCGCTTAATGTAATTTATAACCTCAAGGGCATCCTCCCTTTTTATATCCCTCCCTTCAGATTCAAGGAATGAACTGAGGGATGCCTTTCTGTTTTCAGGTATTTCTGCATCATGCAGAATCCTCTGGTAGTTCCTCAGGGGGTAGAAAAGGTTCTTGGCGATTTTCATGAGTTCTCTGAAGTCATCTTCACCGATGATGCCCCTTTCGAGGGCCCTTTTAAAGTTAAAATGAATGCTCACAAGGGAATCAGAGAGGGCCTCAAGGGTTTCAGGGTTGAAGGCAACTGCAACATCATCATCAGATTCCAAATCACCGTTGAGGTAGGCCCTGAAGATACGACCGACTCCCACCATCCCCAGTTCATGAAGTTCGGAGGCCCTTAGTGCGCCCATACTGGCCCCCCCAACAACGGTAACACCCTTCCTGAGGGCTTTAATGATTTCACGGTGCCCCACTGCCGGGCTCTGATGGAAAACACCGTCAATTATCCCTATTATATATGGCTTCTCAGAGAGAGCGTCATGGATGTCACCCCGCTTCACCGGTGGCCTGTAATCTGCCCTGAGGATATCTGATGCCTCACTGTGTGAAAGCGATGGTCCTGTAAATATTATGATCTTTCTTCCAGGCATATGAGTATCTAGTGTGTAGGGTCACTTAATCCTTTCATTATGATCTTTCTTTCATGTATATGAGTTATCTAGTGTGTAGGGTCACTTAATCCTTTCATTATGATCTTTCTTTCATGTATATGAGTTATCTAGTGTGTAGGGTCACTTAATCCTTTCATCTGTTACCCTATGTCTCTTTCATGTGATGTACTGGATGTTTTTATCTGAGGGATGACCTTATGCGTCCCCCCACCCTTTCAGGGTCAACAGAGAAAACCTCAAGTCCCGGTACAATGACCCTTACAACTGGAACACCAACATCACGGGTTAGATCCACATAGAGTGTCTGTTTCAGACCAGCATTCTTCAGTTTATCCAGGGTGATCTCAAGGTCCCTCTGGAATGACCTTTTTGAGAGATCATCCATATCCTCAAGTGCAACTGTATCATCGGGTTCAGAGAACCAGTGCCTGTTTAGCCTCTTCATCCTCTCATAACCGGCCCTCCTCATGAACTCCGCCCTTACGGTGTCCTCCCTGGTACCGTGTATCTGGGTAGCCCTGCTCTGGGCAACCTCTGTGAGGGCCCTTATAACTGCAATTTCAGGGTCAAGATGGGTCCCCACACCCATGGTGAGGAGTGCAGGGTCCCTGAGCACAACATCATCTGCAACCGCGGCAACCGTTGCAACGCCAGTGTCAGCGGTGAGATCCACAAGTGTTATCTCAACCCCTGCCCTCTGGAACCTTTCAAGGAGACACATTATAATCCTGTTATCTGTCCCTGAGCAGTCGATCTCTATCCTGGGGCCCCTCCTAGCCTCAAAGAGGCTCCAGGCGTCTCTCTCTATAACCTCCATGAGACCATGGAATATGGCCTCCTCCAGGACGTTGCCGGATGCAAGTCCATTGGTGTTGGATCTGAAGAGACTAACACATCCCTCAGGGGGATTGTAAGGGTGAAACACTGCATTTGCAGGTACATGAACCTTTTCCTGGCTCTTTATGTCCTCTGCAATTATCCACTCAACTTCAGAGTCTCTATCAACGTTTTGAGGGAGAATAAGTGCTTCAGGGTCCACCCGTTTATCCATATCAGATGGATGGGCCCGCAGTGTTTCGTCCAGGGGACTTCTCTCAGCAGAGTACCTTTCAAAGGCCTCCATCATTGCAGAGGCCCTTGCCTGTTTTCTGGTGGCACCCTTACCTGCGTATATGCTAACGGCACCCTCCTCTGCTGTTGGCCTTATGGCTGAGAATACCGGTATGCCTATACGGTCAAGGTGCGTTATCTCGGTTATCCTTGTGACACCTATGGCCCTGAGTTTTTCCCTGAACGCCCTGAGTGTCTCCGAGGGCTTCATGGCCCGGTGCGTGCATCCAACATACTTAACAGGGATATCCCGGAACATCTAGATCACTTGGAACAGTCTGGTGAATGTGAGTGCAAATGCAGATGCGGCTGCAATGAGCCATATGAGGGGGTTCCATCTGAAAACCTTGGCACCATCAAGTACAGCGATGGGTATGAGGTTAAAGAGGGCAAGGAAGCTGTTAACGGTGTATCCAAGTACAGCAACATATCTAAATGGGGATGGAAGTACAGATGAGGCCATGAGGAATATGAGGGCCAGCATCATGTTGGTGAGGGGTCCTGCAATTGATATCTTCCCGTTAACATCCCTGTCAATGTAGGTTCCATGAATGTAAACGGCCCCCGGGGCTGCGAAGACGAATCCAAAGTAGGATGTTACAAGAGCCAGTATTAGGCCCTCTGGCCAGAGCCGGTATTCGGCCCAGAATCCATACCTCATTGCCATTAACTTATGGGCGATCTCATGGAGGACAAATCCAAGCCCCACGGTAACCAGGGTTGCCGGAAGCAGAATCAGCGCGACCTGCAGGTTTCTAGCTGAGAACACATAGGCGAATACCCCTGCGATCACGACCATTGAGATCAGAATATCCCTTACCTCTCCCTTACTGAATCTAACCATGTTTATATTAACATGGCACGGGGCTTATAATGCTTTCCATTGCTGGATTGAGACTGCCTTTACATTATCTGAAGAAATTTAATGGCAATCCCCTGATTTATGTCGAAAAATTAAATGCCTTGGAAGATTATTTCTTAGAATCCACTGACATCCTGTCGGTGTAGGGTGGCTCCCTGAATTCTATCCTGAAAAGTCCACCGTCTGCCCCTGAAAAGGTGAGGGTTCCGTCAAGCTGTTCTGTGAGGATTTCAACAAGTTTGAAGCCAAGGGACTTGCTCTTCCTGAGATCCTCCTCCCTGAACCCCACGCCATCATCCCTCACCTCAAGAATACAGGTAGAGTCCCTCCTTTTAAATCTGACTGTGATCTTCCCCCTATCCCTTCCCTTAAAGGCATGCTTGAGTGCATTGGTTACCAGTTCACTCAGTATGAGGCCAAGGGGAATTGAGGTCTCAAGGCTCAAATTTATCTCATCGGCTTCAAGTGAGAATTTTATATCCTTTCCCTGGGAGTATGACCTCTGGAGGTTTTTCAGGAGTCTGGAGGCGTACAATCCAAAGTCTATGGAGCTGAAATCACCTGAGCGGTATAGCTGCTCATGTATGAGTCCCATGGACCTTATCCGGTCCTGGCTTTCCTCAAGGAGATCCCTGCAGGTGGGATCATTGATGCTGTGGCTCTGAAGGCTCAGGAGACTTGAAATTATCTGGAGGTTGTTCTTTACCCTGTGGTGTATCTCACTCAGAAGGACCTCCTTCTCCCTCAGGGACCTTCTGAGTTCCGCCTCCATCTTCAGCCTCTCGGTTATATCCCTGGCCACCAGGACAGCGTACCCTTCACCATCAAAATCAACCAGGTCCACCTTTATCTCAACAGGTATCAGTTCGCGGTTCCTCTTTATAAGGTGCCCCTCCATTGTTATCCTTTCATCATTACCCTCAAGGATCTCACTGAAGCGGGGATGCATGTCCTCGGGCAGAAGATCATAGATCCTGTGCCCGGGTATATCACGGGTTGAATACCCCAGTTTTGCGCAGGCCGATCGGTTGGCGTCTGTAAGTTCACCTCCGGGTATTTTAACCAGGAATATGGCGTCATCTGTACAGTCAAGGAGTTTTTTGAACCTCCTGAGTTCTGCGAGTGACTCCTGAAGACGGGGATAGTAACTCTTTCTTATGGATTTTTCACCGAACCCTATTATCTTCTCCCTTAGGGTTTCCCAGTCCCTATCAGACATTTCATCACACCTCAAGGTCCATAGAGGGCCCTCCTGAATATCTCCTCAACATCCCTCTGTTCTGGCCTGACAGGGTTTGTGACTATGCAGGGATCCCTCATTGAGGTCTCTGCAAGGGCGGGTATGTCATCCTCATCAACACCGAGGTCTTTCAGTGTTATGTCCATTCCCAGGGCCTCCCGGAATTCCCCTATGTGTCCCTTGAGTTCCTCCAGACCCGAACCCTCAAGGCCCATGGCCCCTGCGATTTTGAGGTACCGCTCCCTTGCGGCTTTGAAGTTGAATTCAATAACGTATTCAAGGAGGAGAGCATTTGCCTCACCATGGGGTATGTCCAGCATCCCACCGAGGCTGTGGGCCATGGCATGCACAAGTCCCAGACTGGCGTTGGAGAATGCAAGACCAGCCTCAAGGCTTGCAAGCATCATATCCTCACGGTAATCCATGTTATCGGGTTCAAGTACAGCCCGGGGCAGGGCGCGGTTTATGATGCCTATTGAGTCGAGGGCGTTTAGGTCGGTCAGGTGGAAGCTTGCATTGGATACGTACGCCTCAATGGCATGTGCGAGGGCATCCATACCCGTCGCAGCTGTCAGCTCACCATCCATGGTGAGAGTGGTTTCCGGGTCTATGAGGGATGCATCAGGAATCATTGCCTTGCTTATGATGGCCATCTTGACCCTCCTGCGGGTATCCATGATTATCACAAACTGGGATACATCTGCACCTGTGCCGGCGGTTGTGGGGATGCATATAATTGGAACCGATGGTATGGGGATGCGGTCAACACCCTCAAAATCCAGCACATTCATCCTGTTGGATACAACAGCACCCATGGCCTTTGCACAGTCAATGGGGCTTCCGCCGCCCAGCGCAACTATCATGTTGCACTCCTCTGCATCAAAGACCTCAGCACCCTCCATGACCTCGTGGTCGCGGGGATTTGGTGTTACATCACTGAATATGACATAATCAAGGCCCTCCTCACTGAGACTACCTGTAACGTCATCCACAAGTCCAGTCCCCATTATACCATGATCTGTTACAAGGAGGACCCTGCTGGCCCCGAGGTTTGAAGCGTATCTTCCAGCTAGGAACCTGGCCCCGTTTCCAAAAACAAATTCAGCCGTCACAAATTTCCGAAGCTCCCCCATCCTAACCACCTGTGCAGATGCCGGTGATGGCTACATACATATAAATTAGGTGTAATGATCAATATAAAACTTGGGTGTTACACTGTCCATAGATTTTAGCGGTGATCATATGGCGGTCTGTGAGTACTGTGGGGTTGATGGTTATTATGGTCGTGAAATTGCCAGCACAGACAAATGGATTGTTTACCTTGCACCGAGCCAGCGCTACCTTGCAACCTGTGTGGTGGCCCTCCGGAGGAAATGCAGGGACCTATCTGAACTAAACAACGATGAGTGGGTTGACTTCTCAGTGGTGGTGAGTGCACTTGAATCCGCTGTGGGGAGCCTTTTTGGTCCGGACCTCTTCAACTGGAGCTGCTTTAAAAATTCGGCTTTCAGGTCTGAAAATCCGGACCCAGAGGTGCACTGGCACTTCATCCCCCGCTACAGGAGACCCGTGAAATTTGGAGGGGAGGTCTTCCGGGACCCTGACTTTGGTCACATACCTTTACCCATTGAGTGCAGGTCACCCGATGAGGTTATGGATGAACTTGAACTGGTCATTAAAAGAGCTGTTATGGAAAGTCTGGGTGATGTACTTGGAAAGGATTGAAAGGGCACTTGAAACTATCTCCGGTAAAGCTGACAGGGCACTCATAACAAAGAGGGAGAACATATACTACCTCACAGGGTTCATGCCAACGGTCACGGCCTTCCTGTTCCTGACTGATGAACCGGTTCTCTTTGTAAATGAAATGGACATCGAGTCAGCAGAGGGATGCGGGATTCATGTTGATGTCTTTAAGAAAGTATCTGATGTGTCTGAAATGGTTGAACCCGGGGCACTTGCGGTTGAACCCTCCATGCCGGTGGGTCTCATTGAGAGAATCGGTCTTGGCAGTGACTTTCAGGTGATGGATCCCATCGCAGAGCTTAGGATGGTCAAGGACAGGGAGGAGATAGGAAGGATGGATAAAGCCCTTAAAATTGCCGAGGAATCATTTAAGGAAATTGAATTCCATGGCAGCGAATCTGAGATAGCCGCCAGACTGGACTACATTATGCGTCTTGGAGGTTCAGAGGGGGTTTCATTCGACACCATCGTAACATCGGCCTCAAGGTCAAGCATGCCCCATGCGGTACCCACCTCTAACGATTTAGGCTCCCCTTTACTGGTTGACTGGGGCGCTGTTCACAGCGGCTACCACTCCGACACCACAAGGACATTCGTGGAGAGTGAACGGGAACATGAGGTCCTGGATATACTGATTGAAGCCAAAAGGGAGGGTTTGAGGGCAGCTAAACCTGGTGTAAGGGCATGTGAAGTTGACAGTGCAGTGCGGGGTGTTATAGATGAATATGGCTACGCTAATAATTTCATACACTCAAGCGGCCATGGTGTTGGACTTGAGGTCCATGAGAGGCCATCACTTTCATCCGACGATAAAACGGTTCTCACTGAGGGAATGGTCCTCACCATTGAACCAGGGATATACCTTCCCGGTGAATTCGGTGTGAGGCTGGAGGACATGTTCGTTGTGGGTGGCGGGGTAATGAACCGCCTACCTGATCACCTGGGGTGGATATAGAAGGTGGCGCTGTCCCATGTGACCTTCCACCATTTCTGGCAATGAAATAATAGTATAAATAATAGGCTGTAAATAATTAGTAACGGTAAGGACTTCAAGTGGTGTGTAGATGGCAGTATTACCGGCAGCATTGAAACCTGTGAGCGAGGCCCTGGAGAGCATATTACCTGATAAACTGCTCCTCAGGGTGCAGGAAACGCTCATAAGGACTGGCCTTTATGTGAAGGCATCTGAGATAATAACTCTTGCATTTCTCGCTGGGGCACTCTTCGCTGTTCTTGGATCAGTTGTAGCCGCAGTTACAGGTCTGAATGTTATCCTTGCAGTAATTGTGGGATTCTCCATGCCATCAATCCTTCTTGGGGCCTACATCTTTGTCATGATGGAGAGGCGTGTTGATGCCATTGAGCAGTCAACCCCCGACTTCCTCCGTCAGATAGCATCACTGCTGAGGGCAGGGGTAGGCCTTGAATCGGCCCTGGAGGACGTATCCAAACAGGGTGAGGGACCACTCTACGATGAACTCAGGAGGGCGGTTATTGAGATAAAGATCGGGCGGACATTCGATGATGCCATACTCTCCATGAGCGAACGGCTCAAATCCAAGAACCTTGACAGGACATTCAGGATGATCCTTGAGGGTAGAAGGGCAGGAGGAAGCCTATCTGATGTAATTGAGACAGTTGCAGAGGATCTCAGGGCGGTTCTGGCACTCAAGAGGGAGAGGAAGGCCAATGTTATGATGTCTGTGATGTTCCTTATTGTCGCCGCCATAATCGCGGCACCATTCGCCCTTGGAATGATAATGGTCTACTCGGGATTCATGGAGTCTGTGGGGAAACCCAACCCCATCCTTGGCGCCGCCAAGATCGCCGCTGCAGGTTACATCATAATACACTCCATAATCGCTGGACTGCTGATTGGCATCATAATGTATGGGAGCGCAAGGAAGGGTGTTAAGTTCTCTGTGCCACTTTCAATCGTGGCCTACGCAATATTCTATGTTATAGGCAAATTTGGATTGAGCCTTGTTGGAAGCATGGCACCATAGGAGGTTAAGGTTTTGTCAGGGGGTTTAATTGCTGATGATTCAGGTCAGGGGTCAGCCGAGCTGATACTTGTATTTGGAGGTATAATAGTCATCGTGACCTTTGCGGTGGTGTGGTACCGCAACTATGTGAGCTCATCTCAGACTGCAATGAACTCTGATGTTCAGAACGTCACCAACTCCATTAAGGGACTCAAGAACAAGTTCTAATTTTAAGGTGGTCATATGGACATGATCATTGATGGTGAATACGTGGGGGGAGATAACCGTTTCAGTGTCAGGAACCCCTTCAATGGCAGGGAGGTTGACACTGTACCCATCGCAGGCAGGGATGATGTGTTGAGGGCCCTTGAGGCGGCCCACCGTGCAAAAGGTGCCATGTCTGATCTTTCTGCCAGGCGCATCTCGGAGAACCTCCATGATGTGGCTGATGAGCTCAGGGCAGAGATGGATGAATTTGCCCGTCTCATAACCCTTGAGTCAGGTAAACCCATAAGGTTCTCACGTGATGAGGTTAAAAGGTCAGTTGAAACCGCACGTCTGTGTGCAGAGGAGGCAGGAAGGCTCTACGGCGAATCAATACCCATGGATGCAGGTATTGGCGGGAAGGGTCTTATTGGATTCACTGTAAGAATCCCGCTTGGGGTCGTGGCCGCGATAACCCCATTCAACTATCCACTCAATCTCGCCATCCATAAGGTTGGGCCGGCGCTGGCAGCAGGTAACACCACTGTTCTCAAGCCTTCACTTGAGGCGCCCCTCTCCGCACTTAGACTCTGTGAGATACTGAATGAGCACTTCCCGCAGGGTGCTGTTAATGCTCTAACAGGGAGGGGCCGGGAGGTGGGGGATGTTATAATAGATAGCCCCCTCGTGGATAAGATAACATTCACAGGCAGTGTGGAGGTTGGAAGATACATATCCCGGAGGGCCTCAATGAAGAAGGTTACCCTTGAACTGGGAGGCAACGATCCCCTCATCGTCATGGATGACGCAGACGTTGACTCTGCAGTTGAGGCCGCGGTGAGGGGTTCCTATCTTTACTCTGGACAGGTTTGCATCGCGGTTAAGAGGATGGTGGTCCATGAAGATGTGGCCGACGAATTTGCAGATAAACTTGTGGATAAAACCCGCAGGTTAAGGGCCGGGGATCCACTTGACCCGAAAACTGATATAGGACCGCTTATAAATGAGGAGGCGGCCATTGAGGTTGAAAGGCGAATTGAGGGTGCCGTTGATGATGGTGCCCAGCTTCTCCATGGGGGGTCAAGGAGTGGCAACTTTGTTGAGCCCACCGTCCTTGACCATGTGCGTCCTGAGATGGAGGTTGTTTCAGAGGAAACCTTTGGGCCGGTTTCCCCGATTATAAGGTTTTCTGATGCTGATGAGGCTGTAGGGATTGCAAATGGTACATGCTATGCACTTCAGGCAGGGGTTTTTACTGAGAACATAAGAACCGCCCTGAAGATGGCATCTGAGATCGAGGCGGGCACGGTTCTTGTGAACAAACAGTCCACCTTCAGGGTGGACCATATGCCCTTTGGCGGGTTCAGGTGCAGTGGAATGGGTAAGGAGGGCGTTAAGTACGCCATAGAGGACATGACCCGGACCAAACTTGTGGTTTTAAACAGCAGATGATTTCACATGTCCCATCAACATTTAACAGCATTTGATTAACCGAAGGATCATCGCTATTTAAGGAATAATGCCGGGGCTTTTGGCTGAAAACAGGGTCTTATATTTTCCAATTCTTTAATAAAAAAACCATATTATTTATTTTTTTAATAATAGACGAACATGTCTTATTTGAACCATTTGAATTGACGATGTTAATTAAAAATGGCTATAAACATATTTCAGTTCACTTTTAATTATATGGAGAGATAGTAGACATTTAAATTAAATTAAGTCATTATAAATTTGAAATAACAGATTTTTATCTCAATAAAAAAATATAAAATTTACTATTTTATAAATTCAAAAAAGTTTTTATATTAGATATATGAATAAACATTTTTACAGCTATGTGGAGGTGAAACATTGAAAACTGAATATAAATTGCTGTCATTGATGCTTCTCGTTGTCTTTGCAGCGGGCATCTCAGGAGCATCGGCGACAGCCATACCCAATGATGCCGTGAGCCTGAAGATGCAGCAGAATGCATCTGACCCGGCACAGATAATTGTGGATGTAAACTACAGTGATGACCTTCAGGATGTTGATCAGAGTTTAGCCGTTGATGCAAAACTTGAACTCGTAAGCGGTAACATAACAGGCTCAGAAATAAAATGGTACTACACAGGTGACCTCAGCGGACCCTTTGCAAACTACACGGTCCCTGAGGGTTTTAGCACCGTCTGGCTCAGTTCATTCACAAATGCACCGGTACCTCAGGGAGCTGCAAAACTGTACATGGAGGACGGCAAAAGCTACAGGTGGCTCTTTGCAATTGAAAATGCAAAGGGCAAGGTATTCACGGTGAGGGCAAACTCAGTGGCCTTCCAGATGGGTGCCGGTGGACCTGAAAATGAAACCGTACTCAACTCAACCCAGCTCACAGTGGACCTGCAGCCACACTTCACCCTGGAAAACCTGACGGTCACACCAGAATCTGGCAACGCACCCCTTGATGTGACTGTCAAAGTTAATGTCACAAACACCGGTATTGAAGACGAATTCACAGCAGAACTCAGGGTCAACGGTGAGGTTAAGGATACAAAAACTGTGAACGTCCCAACAGGTCAAACTGTCCCTGTAACATTCACATACACCCTCCCAGCAGGGCTCTACAATGTTACAGTCAATGACATGGTACCTTTCAGTGTCAAATCAATCCCCTCAACACCGACAGCATCACCAGTTCCCGGTATCTACATGAACAATGTAACAGTGACACTGACAGGTCCAGAGGGGTCAGTGATCTATTACACCCTTAACGGGTCAAATCCAACTGTTAACAGCACAAAATACACAGCACCAGTTCTCCTCACAAAATCAGCGACACTAAAATTCATCGCTGTTGTTAACGGAGCATCCTCTGCAGTGTCCTCAGCCACCTACACTGTTATGAAACCGGTAACCCTCAGCTACTATGTCAATGAAAAGGTTAAAAAGTGGTACAAAAAATGGTACAGGTACAGGGGCAAATGGAGATACGAGTGGAGGTACTACTGGACCTACAGGTACGTTAAGAGGATCAGCAGCTTCTGGCAGATAGCCTGATCCATTTTATTTTTACATTTTTTGGAAAATGTATTAACAGAGATACCTATACTTGTTTTATGGACGAACTAATGAACTGCAAGCTATGCGAATGGAGGTGCGGGGCAAACCGTTCCGCAGGTGAGAGGGGCGTCTGTGGGGCTGCGGAGACTGAGATCGCCTACACATCAATTACAGATGTCCTGAAAAGTTACTCGATAACCCTCCTGTCCTGCCCCTTCAGGTGTGCCTACTGCAATGCCTACAGGATATCACAGTACCCTGACTCAGGGTGGGTCTACAGGGGTCATGTGAAACCTGAGGATCTGGCATTGGAGGCGTTGAGGGAACTTGAAGCACATGGTATATCAAATCTGAGCTTTACTGGCGGGGAACCCACAATACACACACCCTACATCGAAAGGATGCTGCATGAAATAAAAGGTGAATGCGATGCTGATGTCATGGTGGCAACAAATGGCTTTCAAACACCTGAAACATTAAAACGCATCATAAGGTTCACCTCACTCTTCAGTTTTGAGATAAAGGCCATTTCAGATGAACTCCACAGAAACCTGACAGGGGCACCAGTGGCTCCTGTACTCCGCAACGCAGCCTACCTTGCAGAGAAATTCCCTGAAAAGATACGGGTCTTCAGGACGGTTGTGATACCCGGTATAAACCACCATGAGATAGGTGAGATAGCATCATTCATTGCAGAAATAAATCCAGAGATCCCCTACCGCCTCATAGGTTTCAGACCGAACTTCCTTCTATACTACCACAGGGGACCAGGCAGAAAACTTATGGAGAAACTCGTGGATGATTGCAGGGCAGAGGGCCTTGAAAGGGTTGATTATTCAGGATACTACCCATTATCAGAATTGAAGCTTGAGGACCGTCTGAGAAAAGCAGGATGCGGTCTGCCAAGGGACTGCGGAAGCTGCAGATATGAAGTGTGCAGGGCGATTCTCAGGGAGCCATGGAGGAGTTAACCAGCCAGGAACTCCTCCACGAGGTTCCTTGTCTCGTTAAGCGCCTCAAGAGGTATCCCCCTGGGCATTTCACCAGGGATCCCTTCAACGCCCCTCAGAACACCGTCGGCACCAAGGAACATGCCCTCACTAACAACACCCATGAAGTTCTGGGGCGGTAAAAGGGCCACCGCCACCCTGTCATTCTCCCTTACATCAGGGTCATTTGTAACCACCTTTATGGACCTTCCACCCACATTAACATTGCAGATCTGAAGTTTATCCGCAGATGGGTGCCCCCCAACACTCATAACCTCACCTGCAACTATATCAACTGCAATAACAGGATCTGATATCTTTCCAAGCATCAGCCGACCCCTAAGGTTTCCGATGGTGTTCATGAAGAACTTCACCTTTGCTATGTTCTCCTCAACCCTCTCCCTCTCATCCCTTGAGGCCCCATCAAGGAATTTACGGCTCCAGTCCTCACCCCCCAGGGCATCGGTTATCTCCTTAAGTTTTTCCTCAATACTCATCATCTCAGGACTTGCTGCAAGGTCCTCGGGTTCAAGGTATGAGTATATGAGGCTCTGCAGTATCCTCTCAATCTCAGAGGCGGCCTGGATGGCCGGTTTCTTCTTCCACTGCCCCCTGAAACCCCCTGCCTCCAGGGCCCTCCTGAAGAGGTCAACTGCCTTAACTGCAACCATGAGCCTGTAATCCTTACTGGTGTCCCACATTTCAATCACAATCCAGAATCATTTTTTTTAATTCCAGCAACAGCCTTTTCCTGCCACTTCAGTAATCTGTTATTTCCCTATAACTATTTAAGCTATGAACAATAATATTAACCAACAGCAGGTTATGCAGCAGCGCTACATGTTTAAACTGCCGGTGGTGGAAAGATGGTTGAATTATCCAGTCTATATGGACTTGAAATATACACCTCAAGGGGTAAGTACGTTGGAAGGGTTCAGGACGTTGTTCTCAACATCAAAAAGGGACGTGTATCAACACTGAAGGTCCGTCCAATGAGACACGATAAGAAGAATGTGGGTATAAAGGATGTCCTCAAGACCAGCATAAGGATAGTCCCTGAATCATCAGATGAGATAAGACCCATACAGGAGGAGGGAATCATAGACATAAACTATGAACGTGTCCAGGCGGTTGGAGATATACTCATAATATCTCCTGATGTTTCAGCGGAGAAAAAGGTAAACCCCATTGAATCCTGATTCTTTCTGTGTGATGACATGATCGTGGGTATAGTGGGCTGCGGTGCAATAGCCAACCTTATAGCGGGTTTCGTGAGGGACGGCAAGGTGCCCGTTGAACTGGGATTCTTCTATGACAGGGACCTTGAGAGGGCAGAGAACCTGGCGTCCATGGTGAACGGGACCGCGGTCCTTGATGTTGCAGACATGATCCCCCACGTTGACCTTGTGGTGGAAGCAGCATCACCTGAGGCTGTGAGGGAACTGGTCCCCGGGATACTTGAGGCCGGCAGGGACGTCATCGTTATGAGTGTAGGTGCCCTCATGGACCCTGAATTAAGGGGTCTGCTTGAGAAGAAGGCCTCAGAGAATAACGCTGAGATACATGTACCCTCAGGGGCAATAGTGGGTCTCGATGGTCTTAAGGCGGCATCCATGGGCAGTATAGAGTCAGTTAAACTTGTTACAAGGAAACCCCCACGGTCCCTGGGAATCAGCATGGATGAGAAGAAGGTCCTTTACACTGGGAAGGCATCAGAGGCCGTTAAGAGGTTTCCCCTTAACATAAATGTGGCTGCAGCCATCAGTATCGCCTGTGGACGGGATATTGATGTTGAGATAATAGCAGACCCTGCAGTTGACCGTAACGTCCATGAGTTGACCGTTAAGGGGGACTTCGGGGAGTTCAAGACAATAACAGAGAATGTCAGGTGCTCCATAAACCCCAAGACAAGTGTGATGGCCGCATATTCCGCCATAAGACTCCTTAAATCCCTCAGTGAGAACATGCGCATTGGAACCTGATGGCATGATGCGAGAACATGAAATCTACTCAAACCTCAGGGTGCCACCATCCTCCAGCATAATACTGAGGCTTGATGGGAGGGGCTTCCACAGGTTAACAGCAAAGGCAGGGTTCAGGAGGCCCTATGATGATGTCTTCCGTGACCTCATGGTTTCAGCATGCCTTGAGATCATGAATGAGTTCAGTCCATCCTTCATATACACTTTCTCTGATGAGATCAATGTACTCCTGGATTCTGTTCCATTCTCTGGAAGGGTTGAGAAGCTTGACTCGGTCTTCCCGGCTTTTTTATCGTCATCATTTACACTCGGGGCCGTCAGCAGGGGTTTATCACTTGATAAACCTGTTTCATTTGACTGCAGGGTTATACCACTGGGCAGGGAGCTGGTCTGGGAGTACTTCAGGTCAAGGCAGAATGAGGCCTGGAGAAACTGCCTCAACAGCTATGCATACTGGACACTGAGGGATGAAATGGATAGAGATGATGCTGCGAGAACTCTGAATGGGATGAAATCGGATTCCCTCCATGAACTGCTCTTTGAGAGGGGTTTGAACATCTCAGAGGTGCCCGCATGGCAGCGAAGGGGTATAGGGGTCTACAGGGCTCCGGTGAAGGTGAGGGGCTACAATCCCATCACCGACAGGGAGGTCTCTGCTGTGAGGATGAGGGTGAGGGTCGACATGGAGCTTCCCCTCTTCACAGAGGAATTCTTTGAGGGGCTCAAGGGTTTGAAGGAAGACAACGGATCAGAGAGTGCCTGATAGAATGGGTTTAATTGAAAGGATCCTTAATTTTATGGGTGTGAAACCGGTAAGGAGAGCGCTGGTTGATTCCGATGTCATTGAGGAGGCCCTGGAGATCGCAAAAAAGTCACATCCCCACGAATTTGTGGCGCTCCTTGAGGGAAAACAGGAGGGTGATGCCCTTCACATCACGGGCCTCATATTCCTCCCATCAAGGACCTCTGATGAGGGTGCTGTCATGGATGTCCTGATGCTCCCACCATTCACAGGTACTGTGGGGTCGGTGCACTCCCATCCGGGTCCCAGCAATTTACCATCGGGTGCTGATATGCAGTTCTTCTCAAAAAATGGTCTTTTTCATATGATAATATCATACCCATATAGTATGGATACTGTGGCAGCCTATACTAGAGAGGGCGTTCCTGTTGATTTCCAGGTGGTTGAGCCAGATGATAACCTTTCATAATAATGTTGATCATTAGCTTGAATTTTCACATAATATGATGGGATTTTATCCATGATTGGATTAGAACATATAAAATCAAAAAACATTGAATGTTGGCGGGTATTTTTTGAATTTCCAGAATTAACCTTGATTGTATTGGTTCTTCCAATGTTTTTTCTATCTGGACTCTGCTGCTAATTGAATGTAAGTTCTGAGTTTCCATTCATCAGCTGGAACCGATCAGGAGATGGTATATTCATACCGGTTATGAACGCTGGGAATGAAGCTTCTAAATTGTTTTGAGATGGTATATTCACACCGTTATCAGTGTAGGGTGTGAAAACAGGTAACATGATGGCGGCAGATTACAGGTCATCATTCACAACAAAATGAAAAGGGGTTACTCCCAGTTCCTGAGGTCAGGATTGAGAGCAAGTTATATTTCTATTGCAACAGCATCGTCCACGTTCTCAAGCTTCTTGACCTCATCTATGACCTCAGAGGGGACACTCTGGTCAACCTTGAGGACCATGACCGCCTCGCCACCGATCTCCTTCCTTCCCACCTGCATGGTGGCTATGTTTATCTGGTGCTCGCCCAGCTTGGTTCCAATGGCCCCTATGGTACCCGGGAGGTCCCTGTAGCGTGCTATTATCATGGTACCCTCTGGCTTCACATCCACCCTGTAGCCATTGATACCGATTATCGTGGGTTCCTTGATATGGGTGGCCTCCACGCTGAACTCGCCCCTGTCGGAGACAGCCCTTACCATTATGATGGACCTGTAGCCATCAGCCTCTGACCTTCGGGCCTCTGTAACCATGATACCCCTCTTCTTTGCAATTGCCGGGGCATTTATGAGGTTCACAGGTTCTGTGAGTATGGGGTTGAGTATGGCCTGAAGCATGGTCCTTGTGAGGATGTCGAACTGCATCTCTGCAAGTTCACCGCAGTATGTGACATCCAGTTTCTCTATGTTACCGGGCAGGGCCTGTGTGATGATGCTGCCCAGTTTCTCTGCGATCTCGGTGTAGGGTCTGAGGGACTTGTAGGTCTCCTGATCCATCACTGGCATGTTTAGGACGTTCCTCGGGGCACCTCCCTGGAAAACGGTTTTTATCTCATTTGCAACTATTATTGCAGCGTCCCTCTGGGCCTCGGCGGTTGAAGCTCCTATGTGTGGCGTCAGGACCACGTTTTCCAGTTCAAGGAGAGGGCTGCCCTCTGGAGGCTCCTCCTCAAAGACGTCAAGTGCTGCGCCAGCTATTTCGCCCTCTGTGAGGGCTCTGTGGAGGGCTTCCTCATCGATTATACCGCCACGGGCACAGTTAACTATGAATGCGGTTTCCTTCATCAGTTTGAATTCATCATCTGAGATCAGGTGCCTTGTCTCAGGTGTTAGGGGGACATGTATGGTTACGATGTCTGATTCCCTCAGGAGGGTTTCAAGGTCCGTGACGGTCACACCCATCTCCTCGGCGGCCTCCCTGCTTATGTATGGGTCATAGACCAGTATGTCCATTCCGAAGGCCTTTGTCCTCACAACAACCTGTGAACCTATACGGCCCATACCGATTATACCGAGGGTTTTGCCGTTGAGCTCTATACCCATGAACCTGTTCTTCTCCCATTTACCCTCCTTTACGGATTTATCTGCAAGGGAGATCTTCCTTGCAAGGGCCAGCATGAGGCCTATTGAATGTTCGGCAACTGTTATGGATGTTGACTCAGGGGCATTTATGACCATTATACCCCTCTCTGTGGCGGCCTTAACATCCACGTTGTCAACACCCACACCCGCCCTTGCGATTATCTTGAGGCGGGGGGCTGCCTCTATGACGTCCCTTGTGACCTTGGTCCGGCTCCTGACAACTATGGCATCGAAGTCCTTTATGGCCTCGAGGAGCTCTTCGGGTGTTATGGTTGTGTTAACCACAACCTCCGCCACCTCTTCAAGTTCGGATATTCCCTTCTCATTGATGGAATCAGCAATAAGAACTTTCATCTCTGGCATAATTTCACCACACTTATCACAATGAAGATTTTATAGAATGATAGAGAATCTATAGAGGTAGTGTATATTATAATTATTGGTGTTATGAGGAGGACTTTATCATGTTCACAGGTTCGGTCAGTGTTAATGGAATTGAACTCCCGGAGGCGTTCCTGGGAAGCGCACCCTTCACTGCAGCACCCTATTTTGGGCATCGATCGAGGCTCTATGAGATGGACCTCAAAAGGAAGCCTGAAAATATTGCAGAGGTTATCATGGGAGCATATGATGTGGGTGTGAGGGGTTTCCAGGTCATACCTGAGAATCAGGTCCTTGAGGCCCTTGAGATGGTGAGGGATGCTGGCTGTGATCTGACCCTCATGGGTACTGTGAGACATGAACACTTTGAAGAGGACCTTGAGACTCTATCTCAACTTGGGTCCACCGCAGTGCTTCTTGATGAACACTACACGGACTTACTCCCGGCATCCAGGGTCTCTGAGCTCCTTGATGAGGTGGAAGGGATGCTCAGGGGTCTTGCCACAACCATGCCCCGGAAGACAACAGGGAGGCTGATTGATGAGGGTATTGATAACTTTGAGCTCTACATGGTCCCCATCAACAGACTTGGCTACATGACAGATTTCCCGGTTTTCCTTGAGGATGAACGGATGGAACTCGGAAAGCTTCTTGATGAACTTGGAAAAACCGTGGTTGCTGAGAAGGTCCTTGCAGCCGGGATAATACCTCCTTCTGAGGCATTTAAGTTCATAGAAAGTCTTGAATATGTGGACATGGTTGCAGTTGGTGTTGCATCGGTATCTGAGGCAGGTGAAACCTTCAGAGAACTCTTTAGGATATGATATGGAGATTTTTTCATCGTATTGGTTTTTCAGAGGTAGGTACATAAAATAAAATTCTGAGCTGATAAGTCTCTCTGTTGGGGGTGTTTGATGGAAGAGCGGGGCTCATGGTGGGGATGAGCCGTTGATACATATCTCTGTCGGGGCGATGAGCTGCCCAGATTTTTCACAGCTACTGTGAATTTTGGCAGTAAGCCAGGATAAACAATGGTACCCTACAACATTTTTGTCATCGTGGAATATATGGATTCCTATCAGGCGTTTTCATTAAATCGCTTTTCCTTCTGCTTCTTGTTTATCTGGATGTTTTTCTGTGCATGGTCCTGTTTCCACTCTTACTGTGTCGCCTGGTTCTGTGTCGTCTATGGCGGCCTTTATGGTGCCATATCCTGTGCCTGTCCTTTTAAATGGGACGGCATAGGATTATTCTCTATACCTGCATTGTTGGCTGCTGCAACACTGGCTGAGAACGCTATCAAAAAAGCATGGCGGATATTACAGGTTTTAAAGGGTTCAGCTAGCGCAAATAAAATATTTTCAAAATATAAAAGGGTTTTTTGACTGTTGAAGGTGTTCCATGTGGTGATCTTGAATGGCCGTGAAATATGGTACTGTACTGATGAAAAGAATGGGTGGATCAATGATTCATAAAACTAAAAGGGGATGGAAGGGGTGCAAAAATTCTTCAGCTGCTAGCTGCAGGTCCTCCTTTCTGCTATTACCTTCAGGAAGTCCCTGCTGCTTTCCATATCATTTATCTCCCAGCTCTTGATCACAGGGACACCCTCAAGGTTCTCCCTTATACGGGGGCTGTCAATGATAAAAACAGATTCTGAGCCACTTATGAGTGACAGATCCCGCAGGGGTACAGCCATCCTCCTGAGGGTCCTCGAATCTCTCCCCTTTTCAAGGTCCGTTATGACGGTCCTCTCAAATTCCATTTCCTTTGCAACGGCATCAAAGGGGGTCCTTTGGGTCTCGATCATCCCGAATCCAATATCACCCAGCCTACCTGAAGGTTTTATCTCCACATCCCCCCTCTCAGGCACACTGAAGATGTCAATTGAGAGTGTTATTCTCACATTGAGCAGTTCCTCAAGTACCATGGCTGTTTCGGCTGAGGCCCTTGCAAGTCCATTCTCATACTTGTAGATCGTCTTGCGTGATACATGGGCGAGGTCTGCCAGGTCCTTAAGTGATAGCCTGTATTCCTCACGGACCTCCTTCAGGGTTCTCCCATCTATGTGCACATAGTAGCCCCCGCGGTCAGCTATCACCTCAGGGCACTCACCATCAACCACAATGTTCCTGAATGTCTCAGGGGCAACAACAGGGATGCCGTGCCTCTCATAGACAACATCCTCCTCAAGGTACTCTGTCTTTGACCTTATACCGATGAGGAGTGGTGATGCAAGGAACGTGTGTGCAAGGGTTTTTATCTCATGGGCCTGCAAACTATTTATACCATCAATGTTCACAAGGACCTTAAGTAGGAGTAGCAGGAGCTTTCTCCTCGCCATCAGGTCAAAACAGCTCCGCTCATATATATGGGATGTTTCAAATCCGTTGTTGACAAGAAGTTCATGTATCTCCCTTAATACATGTTCTCTTTTAACAGATTTATCCAACTGGATCACCAGGTGATTTAATGTATAGAATTCATGTGGGTATAGATGATACCGACTCCCCGGATGGGATGTGCACAACCTATATATCATGCTTTATAATCCATGAACTTAAAAGTTGTGGTTTCTCTCCTGACGGTTACCCGCGCCTCATAAGACTAAACCCCTTCGCACCCCATAAAACGAGGGGTAACGGGGCAGTGGCATTCACCATAAAGGCTGAATCAGAGGATGAAATCAGAGAGATCAAGAATAAAGTCCTTCAAAGGGTTGAGGAACTTGCAGAACTTGATAATGACAGAACAAACCCTGGAGTGGTCTTCTATACGGGAGAAATCACTGATGCCATGAGAAAATTTGCCATATCAGCCATAAGAAGAATAATTAAAATCGAAGACGCGCTCAGGGTTGCAGAGGCTGTTGGGGCAGAGGTTCATGGCTTCAAGAAGGGGCGTGGGATCATAGGGGCTCTCGCAGCCATTGGATGCCCCCTGGAGGACCGTACATACGAACTTCTCACCTACAGGATCCCTGAAAACTATGGCAAACCCCGCCAGATAGATCCTGAATCAGTCAGACTCATGGACTCTGAGACCGGTAGGGAGACCTTCGATAACATTGACGGGGACTACATTGCAATAGAACCGCATACGCCATGCCCCATACTGTATGGTATCAGGGGAGAATCCCCTGAGGTGCTTCTGAGGGCGATGGAGATGGTTGATGTCTCTGAGGAGATAGAGAGGTTCTGCATCTTCGAGACAAACCAGCACACAGATCAGCATATACAGGACGCCCCCAGCATAGCTGCCATGGAAACCTTTGGCTGTTACCGTGTCAGAGGTGAGGTGCTCGACAGACCAAAGGTAATCGAGGGTGGCCACGTCTTCTTCACACTTGGCGATGCTTCAGGAGAAATCGAATGTGGCGCATATGAGCCAACAAAGGACTTCAGGAAGGTTATCCTTGAACTCATACCTGGGGACATGGTCACGGTTTATGGGGGTATCGGGGCCCAGGGGACACTCAACATTGAAAAGATACGCCTTGAGAGGGCATCTGAACTCTACGTTGAGGAGAACCCCCTCTGCACCTGTGGCAGGCGCATGAAATCTGCAGGCAGGAATAAGGGATTCAAGTGTCCCTCCTGCGGACGGAGGCTAAGAAATTCCAGGAAGGTTAAGAGGGTACTTGAGAGGCCGGTCAGGGAGGGGTACTATGAGGTTCCCACCTGCGCCAGGAGACATCTCTCAAAGCAGCTTGTCAGAATGGGAATCAGGGGGGGCAGATACCCTGATTGACTTAAATAAACGGAACCCCTGCAGGTGAATATCCTCAGCAGGAGTTAATAAAAAATAGGAACCTTTATAACAATCACTGTTATATTTAAAGGCAACATAGTAGCATCAATGATAACCGCAAAGCTCGCGCAATTTGCATCATCACTCTCATACACTGATCTACCTCCCCAAATCATTGAAAAGGCCAGGATATGCATCCTGGACTTCATGGGAGTCGCACTCAGGGGTTCAGAGGAAAGGAGCGGAATCTCAGCTCTAAGGGCACTTGGCACCGGGCAGGGCAATGTGATGGTTATAGGCCATGGAAGAGGTTCCGATGAAAGAGCAGCCCTTCTGAATGGTATATTCGCCCATAATCTTGACCTTGATGACGGCCACAGGGGGGCCCAGCTGCACCCGGGGGCATGCGTGATCCCCGCGGCCCTGGCAGCTGCAGAGGCCATGGATGCAGAGTTCAAGGAGTTCATAGCAGGGGTTGTGGCAGGTTATGAGGTGGCCATCTTCATGGGTCTCCTCGCAAACCCCGGTCACAGGGAGAGGGGCTTCCACACCACAGGTACCTGTGGCACGTTTGGGGCCGCCGCAGCCGCAGCCAGCGTAATGGGCCTTGACTTCGAGGAGACAGTCAATGCACTGGGACTTGCAGGGACCCAGGCAGCAGGACTCCTTGAGTCAGACCATTCAGGGTCAATGGGCAAGCACCTTCACGCCGGGAGGGCGGCCCATTCAGGTCTTATATCTGCAAAGCTTGCATCGGAGGGTTTCACCGGGGCAGAGTCCATAATTGAGGGAAAGGAGGGATTCATCAATGCAATGTGCCAGTCTCCATCAGGAACACCTGAAACTGGCGTGTTCCACATAGGAGACGTTTACCTCAAGAGGTACCCTGTCTGCAGGCACCTCCACTCCGCCCTTGACTGCGCCCTTGAGATACTTGAAATGACCAGATTCTCCGCATCAGAGATCCATGATGTCCTTGTGGAGACCTATGAGGTTGCAGCAGAACACGACAACTATTCCCCAAAAACCATTGAGGCGGTGAGGCAGAGTTTGCCTGTTTCACTGGCCATACTCATGGAGAAAGGGGATCTGAACATTGAGGATCTTGAGATAACATCTGATGTCAGGGAGACGGCATCAAAGATCAGAATAATGGTGGATCCAGAGATGCAGGGAATGAAGAACAGGAGACCTGCACGTGTTACGGTGAGACTCAGGGATGGTAGTGTTCACACGGCCTTCAGAGAGCTCCCATCAGGGGAACCAGAGGACCCCTACACCTGGGAGGACATCCTTGAGAAGTTCGCCCTCCTGAACCCGGGTTACAGGAGAGATAAACTGGGGGTCCTCAGGGGTGCATGGTCAGAGACAACCTCAGAGGTAATCTCTGAGGTCCTTGATTGATGCATTGGAGCGAGCTGATGGTGGCTCCTTAGGTTTACACATGCTCAGAACATTCATGGGCTACTGATTAAAGGGTATAATTAAAACTGGAGGTGAAAAGTTGGAAAAAACCCGCAGATACCTTGATAGAATAGGAATAGGAGTTCCCAAAGGTGAATCAGAGAAGAGATTCAGTGACGGTGGACAGTACCGCTTTGAGGTCCCCGGGATACAGAGACCTGGGGCCATGAGGGCCCTCCTTGATGCAATGGAAGAACACGACGTCAGGGTCCACAGGGTAACCCAGACAAAGGGTATAATGCTCCTAACCGACGGTGAGATTGAGGAGATGGCTGAAATGGCCCGTGAAGCCGATATAGAACTCTTCCTGAGTGTGGGTCCTCGGGCAACCTACGATACAAGTGCATCTGCAAGGACCCCGGAGGGCTCAAGGATAGGTTACAGGCTGAGGGGATACGACAACCTGGTTTATGCGGTTGAGGATGTGAGGAGAGCGGCTGAACTGGGCGTGAGGGGCATAGTGGTCTATGATGAGGGACTCCTATGGGTTCTGGGGAGGATGCGTGGTGACGGTGAACTTCCAGCGGACCTCCACTTCAAGGTTTCAGCCCACTGCGGGCACGGTAACCCTGCATCAGCACGGCTACTTCAGGATATAGGCGCCGATTCCCTCAACCCTGTGAGGGACCTCCAGATACCCATGCTTGCAGCGATAAGGGAGGCCACTGACATTTCAATCGATGTCCACACAGAGAACCCCAAATCATCCGGTGGATTCATAAGGCACTATGAGGTCCCTGATATCATAAGGTATGCATCCCCGGTTTACCTCAAAACAGGGGGATCTGTGGCTGGACACCATGGATGGGACACCACAGAGTCACAGGCCCGTGAGAGGATAAGGCAGGTTGTACTTGTTAGGGACATGATAGAGCGTTACTACCCTGAAGCGGTGTTTTCATCAGGAGAGGACCTGGCGGTACCTGTGGGGGGAAGGTAGATTGGATATAGCAGCAAGGGTGAGGGATGCCCTTGTGGAGGCCGGCACAACCACGCCACCGGATGTTATGAGGGCATATAAACGGGCACTTGAGAGGGAAGAGGATGAAAAGGCCGCATGGATCCTTGAACTTCTCATTAAGAATGCCAGGATAGCCAAAGAAAGCGGCAGACCCCTCTGTGATGACACCGGAATACCCCATGTCCTTGTGGAGGTGGGTGAGGACTCCTTCATCCCCGCCGGCTTTTTCAACCTCATAAGGAGGGGGATTGCTGAGGGCCTACTCAAACTTCCAGGAAGGCCAATGGCGGTGCGTGGCGATGAGATTGAGAGGATAGAGCAGAGCAGGGGTCTCTACAGTGACCCATCAAAACTTCCCCCTGCACCATTCCTTGTTGACTCAGTCCCGGGAGATGAGGTCAGAATCCATGTTCTCCTCCTTGGAGGCGGCCCTGAGATAAGGGCGAGGACCAGGAGGGTTTTTCACAGACACAGTTATAGAAAAGTATTTGAGGAAGTTCTGACATGGATGAAAACAGAGGTCCCTTTACTTGGATGCACCCCGTGCATACCTGTTATAGGTATTGGGAGAACTCATTTTGAGGCCACAGGCCTTATGCTCAGGGCAATGGCCACTGGAAGCCTTGATGAGCAGTCTGAAATTGAGGATTACATTACAGAATCCCTTAACAGTACCGGAACAGGACCCCTGGGTCTTGGGGGATCCACAACAGCCCTTGGTTCCCTGGTGAATGTGGGGCCTCAAAGGGCCAGCGGTGTCAGAATAGTCTCAATGAGGCTGGCATGCTGTGTGGAGCCGAGAAGGGCAACCATAAAACTGTAGATCTCTGAGGTGGATGAATGGCTATAGGAAAGGATTCACTTGAAAACGTATTCAGGATGGGTTCCCCGAAGTGGAGGACTTCCATTACGAGGGTT
>NZ_JBNASF010000002.1:0-141137 GCF_049720995.1 Methanothermobacter sp. | reverse complement strand
CCTGCCTCTGCATACACAAATTCCAGTTCAAGGTCCAGCCCCCCAAGAACGTGGAGGGCGGCCTCCATGACCTCCTTACCGATACCATCCCCTGGTATAATGGCTATCTTCATGGTATTCACCCGTCAAATTCTCCCTTTTTCCTGAGGTAGGGTATGAGACCCCCACTTTCAAGTATTTCCACCATGAACTCGGGGAGTCTCTTGAAGGGGAATTCTTCGTCTCCCCGTATTATAACACCCCTTTCAAGGTCCACCTCTATCTCATCACCTTCATTGAGTTTCTCTGTTATTCCTGGCGCCTCAAGAAGAGGTATACCCACATTTATGGCGTTTCTGTAGAATATCCTGGCAAAGGACTCTGCAATGACCGCGGCTATTCCGGCACCCTTGAGGGCAAGGGGGGCGTGTTCCCGTGATGAACCACATCCAAAGTTCTTCCCGGCGACTATGAAGTCTCCTGGCCTGACCTTTGAGGGGAATTCAGGGTCAAGGCCCTCCATGACGTGCTCCCTGAGTTTTTCAGGGTCACGCATAACAAGGTACCGTCCAGGTATTATTATGTCCGTGTCCACGTCATCGGGGAATTTCCAGACTCTTCCTTTCATATATAAGCACCTCCAACTATTCAAGTTCACCCGGGTGGGTGATTCTCCCTGTTACTGCAGATGCGGCTGCAACCGCTGCGGATGATAGGTATACCTCTGCATCCGGGCTTCCCTGCCTGCCCCTGAAGTTTCTGTTTGATGTTGAAAGGCTGACCTCTCCTGGCCCCACGAGTCCCACATGGCCGCCGAGACATGGTCCACAGCAGGGGTTGCATACGAGGGCGCCGGCATCCACGAATATTTCCATTAGACCCTCTGAGAGGGCCCGGCGGTAGACCTCCCTTGAGGCGGGTATCACGAGCATCCTGACGCTGTCTGCAACCTCCCTGTTTTTCAGTATTGCAGCGGCATCTCTGAGGTCACTGAGGCGGCCGTTTGTACATGAACCAAGGAAAACCTGGTCTATCTCAACATCCACCTCACTGACGGGCTTCACATTGTCAACGTTGTGCGGGCATGCGACCTGGGGTTCAAGCTCAGAAACATCAACCTCCATGACACTGAGGGAGGGTGCATCAGGGTCTGTCCTGAACACCCTGTAGGGTTTATCTGATCTACTTTCCACGTACCTTATGGTTTTTTCATCAGGTTCAACTATTCCGGTTTTACCCCCCATCTCTATTGCCATGTTGGAGAGCACCATACGGTCTGATACGCTCATATCTGCGACGGTTTCACCTGCAAATTCACAGGCCATGTAGGTGGCACCGTCTGCCCCCACCTCACCTATGATGTTCAGTATGACGTCCTTTGCATACACGTGTTTTCTTAGTGATCCGCTTATTTCGAACCGTATCGTTTCAGGAACTCTGAACCACAGTTTTCCGGTGGCAAAGACCATTGCCATGTCAGTTGACCCTATACCCGTGGCAAAGGCCCCCAGGGCACCGTGGGTGCAGGTGTGGGAGTCTGTTCCCACAACAACCTCTCCAGGCACCACATGTCCCTTTTCAGGCAGCACCTGGTGACATACACCCTCCCTTACATCATAGAAGTTCTTTATGCCCTGTTCCCTCACAAAGTCCCTCATTATCATGTGGTTCTGGGCCGCGTCCAGGGAATCTGCAGGTACCTGGTGGTCGAATATCACAACGATTTTTTCAGGGTCCCAGACCCTTTCCCTGCCTATTCCTTCAAAGGATTCAACCGACAGGGGTCCTGTGAGGTCATGGGTCATGGCGACATCTATACTGGCCATAACTATTTCACCGGCCTCTACACGGTCTTTACCTGAAGCCATGGCAAGTATTTTCTCAGAAACAGTCATAGACATCTTCTATCCTCCTTTAGCAGAATATACTGAAGGCATCATAAAATTTCCAGCAATGGATCCATGGGGCTGGCTGTGAAAATTAGAGCATCCTTAAGGTTCAAATGTCCCCCCATGTTCACTGGATATCTGCATTTCGCCTTCATACTGAAAAACTCGGCTTAATTTTACAGTTATATTTTCACCCAACACTAATAAATACTTTGATAATAAAATTTAAATATTTAGTAATACAAGGTAGTAACAGTTCCAGGAATATTAGTTTCCAGGACCTCACCAAGTCTTTTATAGACGGTGCGTAATAATTATTAATCAAGTGAGGGACCCAAATGAAGGAAGAACTTAAGAGGGAATATGAAAGGATTAAGGACAGAATGTCCCTTGAGGAATTCCAAAGGCTAATAGAGAAAAGGAAAGAGCAATATGGGGACGTAGAATTCATGGATGATGTTGCAATTGCAACGACGGTGGTTGATGAGATCCTCAGGGATGAAAATACAATGCTATCAGAGAAGGAAGAGCACAGGATGGATACCATATCCAAACTTGAGGAGGGTGCAGAGACCCCGGTGACAGGGAGGGTCATGAAAATATCAAGTCCCCGGACATTCATCACAAGGAAGGGAAGAGAGGGAAAACTTGCCAATGTGATAATTGCAGATAATACAGGGGAACTTCGAACCGTTTTCTGGACAGAGAACATGAAGCTCCTCAAAAAATTCAATGAGGGAGATGTGATCAGGATAAGGGATGTTAGAATAAGGGGCGGATTTGGAGGCAGAAAGGAAGCCCATCTGATGCCAAGGTCGAGGGTTGAGGTCCTTGACCCCGCGGATTTCCCGGACTTTCCAGAATACAGGGAGGAGATAACCCCCATAGCTGACCTTGCAGAGGACCAGGAGGTCAACGTCATTGCGAGAATAACAGGCATATCACGGGTGAGGACCTTTGAGAGGGATGGCCGTGAGGGAAGGTTCCTTTCACTTGAAATAATGGATGAAACCGGTTCAACCACCTACACCATCTGGAACAACGACGTCACCCTTGTGGAGGAACTTGGTCTTAATGAGGGAGACGCGGTTAAAATACTGGGGGCCCAGACAAGAAGAAGGGATGACAGTGTAACACTCACCCACACCAGCCTGACCAGGATTGTGCCGGGCGAATATGATGTTCCCGAGTACAGTGAGAAGGTGATTAAGATAGGGGACCTCCATGAAATGGAGAGTGCAACCGTGATGGGCCTTGTAACAAGGGTTCATGACCCTGTGGAATTTGAAAGAAACGATGGAACAACAGGTTCTGTAAGATCCATTGAGATTACAGATGATACCGGCTCTGCGAGGGTGACACTCTGGGATGAGGACAGCCGCATAAAGATCAACAAGGGGGACATTGTCAGGATATCCGGTGCAAGGGTTGAATTTGATGATTTCAACCAGTCATACCGCATCAACACCAACTTCAACACTCGCATCACCGTCAACCCTGAATCTGATGGTTCGCTCCTTAAGGTCCTTGAGGAGTACCGGGAGCATCTGAGACCCCTCAAGATAGCCGAAATACTTGAAATGGAGGATGAGGGCGAGGAGGTGGATGTTGCAGGTAGGATATTCAGCCTCAGCGACCCGAGGGAATTTGAGAGGCAGGATGGAACCGGCATCGTGAGGTCAATGGAACTTGCAGATGAGACAGGCACGATAAGGGTCAGTCTCTGGGATGAAAAGGCAGAAAAACCCCTGAATGTGGGGGATGCTGTGAGAATAGAGAATGCCCGCATAAGGCTCGGGCTTTACAGCGTGGAACTCAACACAGGAAGAACAACCAGGATAGTGGAACCCCTTCCTGAGGATATTGAGAACCTGCCCTCCTTTGAGGAGCTTGAGGAGATGTTCTACACCACAAAGAAGATTGATGAACTTGAGGAGGACGACAGGAACATAAGGATAATTGCAAGGGTGGTTGATCTCTTTGATCCCAGGGAGTTCCAGAGGGGGGACGGGACACCGGGCCTTGTGAGAACCGTTGAGTTTGCTGATGATACAGGATCCATAAGGGCAAGTCTCTGGGATGATGCTGCGGAGAAACAACTGAGCATTGGAGATGCGGTGAGAATAGAAAACCCCCGCGTAATCTACAGGAATGATCTGGGTGGAGAGAGGCTTGAACTCAGCATAGGGAGAAGTTCAAGGATTGAACCGGCAACTGAAAGGGATATTGAAGGGTTACCCTCCTTTGATGAGCTCCAGGAAATCCTCTATCCACGGGTAAACATTGAGGACCTTCCGGGGGATTCAAGAAATGTCATGATAAAGGGTGAACTCACAGAAATGTCAGGCAGGAGAATTCTATCCATAAAGTGCCCATCGTGCAATGAGAGGCTTGAACTCTCTGATGAGAACATCTGTAACTTCTGCGGCGCCCTTGTGGATGAGCCACGGTACCTCCTGATGATCCCTGGAAGGATCATGGATGATACCGGTGAGGTCCTCATAACCTTCTTTGGAAGGGAGGCTGAAAAAATCCTGGGAATGTCCACGGGGGAGGTTGTTGATATCATAAATCAGTCTGCAGATGAATCAGCCCTTGAGGAGAGGGTTGAGGACCTCAATGGCGTTACCGTGGAGGTTATTGGAAAGGCGGATTTTGATGAATACAATGAGGAACTGAGGTTCATACCCAGAAAGGTTGTGAAGGTTGAACTTTAAAATGAAATTTAAGGGAGATTAAAATGGTTGAACTTGAAGATCTACCAAATGTAGGGGCCAAAACGGCACAGAAATTAAGGGACGCAGGATTCGGGGACATGATGCGTCTTGCCACAGCCACAGCCAAGGAACTCTCTGTGAAGGCGGAAATTGGTGAGGGCGTGGCTGAAAAGGTGATAGAGGCTGCCAGAAGGGCTGAGAAGATAGACTTTGAAACAGCCTTTGATGTGATGGAACGTCGAAAGGACGTGGGCAGAATAACAACAGGTAGCAAGGCCCTGGATGAACTCATAGGCGGCGGGATTGAAACACAGGCAATAACCGAGGTTTTCGGAGAGTTCGGGTCAGGTAAGAGCCAGCTATCCCATGAGCTTGCAGTGACTGTGCAGCTGCCAGAGGAAATGGGCGGTCTGGATGCCGAGGCTGTGTTCATAGATACAGAGAACACCTTCCGTCCAGAAAGGATAGAGCAGATAGCCAATGCCTTTGAGCTGGACCTTGATGAGGTTCTCAATAAGATACACATTGCAAGGGCATTCAACTCAAGTCACCAGATACTCATGGCAGAGAAGGTGAATGAGCTAATACAGGAGGGCAAGAACATACGCCTCGTGATTGTGGACTCACTCACAGCCCACTTCAGGGCAGAGTATGTTGGGAGGGAGGCCCTGGCAACAAGGCAGCAGAAGCTCAACCAGCACCTCCACACCCTCCAGAACATAGCAAACAGCTACAATGCAGCGGTTTTCGTAACAAACCAGGTTCAGGCAAGACCCGATGCCTTCTTTGGAAGCCCCACAAAGGCGATAGGCGGACATGTCCTGGGCCATGCAGCAACCTACCGGCTGTGGCTCAAGAAGGGACTTGCAGGTAAGAGGATAGCGAGGCTTGTTGACAGCCCCCACCTCCCGGAGGGTGAGTGTGTCTTCAAGATAACAGAAGCAGGTATCGTTGATTAAACCCTATTTTGATTTTTATGGGCTCGTTTGAAACGGTTCTCTCCATACTGATCCTTGTCCTCACAGGACATGCACTTAAACTGAGTGGCATGCTGAGGGAGGAGGATGCATCACCCCTCAACAGGATTGTCATCAACCTTGCAATACCCTCCTTGATATTCACATCACTCTACAGGGCTGATTTGAGCGGAATAGCGGATCTATTCCTGATACCACTGGTATGTATAACCACCGGGGCATTATCTGGAACCATAGCAGCCCTGTGGGCGGGAAGGAGGGGCATGGATTCCCGGAAAACCTGGGGGATGATTGTGGCTGCAGCCATGATGAACTCAGGTTTCCTGGGTTACCCTGTGACTGAGGGAATATTTGGATCTGAGGGTCTTTTAAGGGCCATATTCTATGATACAGGCACAACTGTAATGTTCACATTCCTCGGGCTTATCCTATCATTTATCTCAGGGTCTGGGGGGACTGCAGTCGTTAAGAGGGCAGCCACCTTCCCACCCCTCTGGGCATTCATACTGGGTCTTACCTTCAACCTGATGGGATTACCTGCGGGAATTGCAGGCACGGTTCTTGGCTATCTGGCCGGTGCAGCGGTTCCCCTCATCATGATCTCACTTGGTCTTTCACTGAACTTCAGGTTCCTGAGGGATTCAATGGTTGAAGCAACATTTGTGAGTACCTTGAGACTCATAGTATCCCCTCTAATTGCGGCATTCATTGTTTACATCTTATCATTTAAGGGTCTGGACTTCTCTGTAACTGTGCTTGAAGCCTCAATGCCCTCGGCCATGCTTGCAGCGGTACTTGCAATCGAGAATGACCTTGACGTTGACCTTGTATCATCATGCATATTCATGAGCACGGTACTGGGCCTTGTGTCACTGCCAGCATGGTCATTTATACTCTGAAAAATTTATTTCAAATTCGGAATATAATGAAAATATTTTTAATTTTTAGCAATTTGATTAAAATAAATGTAATAGTATATAAATCTTACTTAAAGTTTTTGATAGAAATGTTTATTTAGCACTGTGCTATACCTTACATCAAATAAATATCATTGCTAGATATCCCTATGTAAGGTGATCTAATGGCAGAAGAAAAAAAAGAAACAATGGAAGAACCAAAAATCGGTGTTTACGTCTGTCACTGCGGTGTAAACATCGGCGGTGTGGTCGACATTGAGGCTGTAAGGGACTACGCTGCGAAACTACCAAACGTTGTGGTTGCAAAGGACTACAAGTACTACTGCTCCGACCCAGGTCAGCTTGAGATACAGAAGGACATCAAGGAACTCGGAATAAACAGGGTAGTTGTGGCTGCATGTTCCCCAAGGCTCCACGAACCAACCTTCAGGAGATGTGTTGAAGAGGCAGGACTCAACCAGTTCCTCTTCGAATTCGCAAACATAAGGGAACACGACTCATGGGTCCACATGGACAACCCTGAGGGTGCAACAGAAAAGGCCAAGGACCTTGTGAGGATGGCGGTTGCCAAGGCAAGACTCCTGGAGCCCCTGGAGGCATCAAAGGTTAGTGTGGATGACAAGGCCCTGGTCATTGGGGGAGGGGTTGCAGGTATACAGGCCGCCCTTGACCTGGCAGACATGGGATTCAAGACCTACATGGTGGAGAAGAGGCCAAGTATCTCAGGAAGAATGGGTCAGCTGGACAAAACCTTCCCAACCCTCGACTGTTCAATGTGTATCCTTGCACCAAAAATGGTGGATGTCGGTAAACACGAAAACATTGAACTCATAACCTACGCCGAGGTTAAGGAAGTTGACGGTTACATAGGTAACTTCAAGGTCAAAATAGAGAAGAAACCAAGGTACATAGACGAGGACCTCTGTACCGGATGCGGTTCCTGCGTAGAGGTATGCCCGATCGAGATGCCCAACTACTTCGACGAGGGAATCGGTATGACCAAGGCTGTCTACATACCATTCCCACAGGCTGTCCCGCTATGCGCAACCATTGACAAGGACTACTGTATAGAGTGCATGCTCTGTGATGAGGTCTGTGAAAGGGGAGCCGTTAAGCACGACCAGGAACCAGAGGAAATCGAAATCGAAGTTGGTACAATAATCGTTGCAACAGGATACGATGCTTACGACCCAACAGAGAAACTCGAATACGGTTACGGCCGGCACACAAACGTCATAACAGGCCTTGAACTAGAAAGGATGATCAACGCATCAGGTCCAACCGATGGTAAGGTCCTCAAACCATCAGACGGAGAAAAACCAAAGAGGGTCGCATTCATCCACTGCGTCGGTTCAAGGGACGAACAGGTTGGAAAACCCTACTGTTCCCGTGTCTGCTGTATGTACATCATGAAGAACGCACAGCTCATCAAGGACAAAATGCCTGACACAGAGGTTACACTCTACTACATGGACATAAGGGCATTCGGTAAAGGATTCGAGGAATTCTACAAACGCTCACAGGAGAAATACGGAATCAAATTCATAAGGGGACGACCTGCTGAGGTCATCGAAAACCCTGACCTCACACTCACAGTGAGATCAGAGGACACACTCCTCGGTAAGCTCACAGAGTACGACTACGACATGGTTGTCCTTGGTGTGGGTCTCGTGCCACCGGAGGGTGCAGAGACACTCAGGCAGACAATCGGTCTATCCAAATCTGCAGACGGCTTCCTCATGGAAGCACACCCAAAACTCAGGCCTGTTGACACACTGACAGACGGTGTGTACCTTGCAGGTGTGGCTCAGGGTCCAAAGGACATTCCTGACGCTGTTGCACAGGCTTCAGGTGCAGCTGCACGTGCAGCAATACCCATGGTCAAGGGTGAAGTGGAAATTGAGCCAATAATCGCAGTTACAGATTCCGACGTCTGCGGTGGTTGTGAGGTCTGCATTGAGCTCTGTCCATTCGGTGCCATAAGCATAGAGGAAGGGCAAGCCAACGTTAACGTGGCCCTCTGTAAGGGTTGCGGTACCTGTGTGGCAGCATGTCCATCAGGTGCAATGGACCAGCAGCACTTCAAAACAGAGCAGATCATGGCTCAGATCGAAGCTGCACTCAACGAACCTGCTTCAAAATAGATGGGCCGGCCCATCAAAACCATTTCTTTTATCTGCTAACTGATTTAATCTTTCAATGCTATTTCTGCAGCTATTTCATAAAAACGCCTTTTCCATGTTCTATTGCAGATTCATCTCCTGGGCTCATGACTGGCTGCAGGTAAATTGGCGGCACCAATTTTATATTGTAATTTTAACTATTTCCTAATGGAGATGATTTTCATGGTCAGCAATCAGGATTATACCGAGAGGATAAGAGAGCTCATGAAGGATCATAACAGCTGGATGGAGTCAAGCATCAACCTCATAGCAAGTGAAAATATAACCAGTTCAAGGGTCAGGGAGGCCCTCACCTCTGACCTTTCACACCGCTATGCAGAGGGCCTTCCGGGCGAGAGGCTCTATGAGGGCTGCAGGTACATAGATGAGATTGAAGAGATGGCAATTGAACTCTCAAAGAAACTCTTCAGGGCAGAACATGCGAATGTCCAGCCAACTTCTGGTGTTGTGGCCAACCTCGCATGCTTCTTTGCAACTGCAGATGTTGGGGACCCCATAATGGCCATGGAGGTCCCATATGGCGGTCACATATCCCATGCAAAGGTCAGTGCAGCCGGTGTGAGGGGATTCAAAATATACACACACCCCTTTGACTTTGAAAATATGAACATAGACGCTGATGCAATGAAGAAGAAAATCCTTGAGGTCAAACCAAGGATAATACTCTTCGGTGGAAGTCTCTTTCTATTCCCCCACCCTGTGGAGGAGGCCGTTGAGGCCGCAGAGGAGGTCGGTGCAAGGATAATGTACGACGGCGCCCACGTCCTTGGCCTCATTGCAGGAGGGTACTTCCAGGATCCCCTCAGGGAGGGGGCCGATATGCTGGTGGGAAGCACACACAAGACATTTCCCGGACCCCAGGGAGGCATAATCCTCTGCAGGGAGGAACTTGCAGATGACATAGATGAGGCGGTCTTCCCGGGACTTGTGAGTAACCACCACCTCCACCATGTGGCCGGCCTTGGAATAGCAACCGCAGAGATGCTTGAGTTTGGAAGTGAATACGCGGCACAGACAATCAGAAACGCAAAGAAACTAGCAGAGAACCTCAATGAACTTGGATTCAACGTACTGTGTGAGCACCTCGACTTCACAGAATCCCATCAGGTTGTGATGGATGTATCAGACATTGGCAGGGCCGCCGAGATATCCAAGAGACTCGAAGCCAACAACATAATACTCAACAAGAATCTTCTCCCATGGGATGATGTTAACAGGTCAGAAGACCCCTCAGGAATAAGGATAGGTACGCAGGAGATAACGAGACGTGGCATGAAGGAGTCAGAGATGTCAGAGGTTGCAGAATACATAAAGAGGGTTGTTATTGACGGCAGGGATGTTAATGAAGAGGTTTCAGAGTTCATGTCATCCTATACAAAGGTCCACTACGCCTTTGAGGAGTCAGAGGCCTACAGGTACATGGAGATCCAGTAGATGAGAATTGCCTGGGCATTCACAGGGGCCGGGCACCTGCTCCTTGAGAGTGTTGAGGCACTGGAGGAGATGGTTTCAGGGGGCCACGAGGTAACCATCCTCCTATCGGGTGCTGCAGAAGAGGTTCTGAGGATGTACGGCCTCTTTGATAGGGTCAGGAAAGTTTCAGGGGGATACTACAGGGAACTTGTGCTTGAAAGTGGGGAGGGCTACAGCTTCCCCATAACAGGCAGGCTCTCCATGGGTAGATATGATCTTCTGGTGGTATCCCCTGTAACATCCAATACCGTGGCCAAGATAGTTCATGGCATAGCCGACACACTTGTGACAAACGCAGTGGCCCAGGCAGGTAAGGGTGGAGTGCCTGTGTACTGCGTTCCGGTGGACCTTGAGGAGGGCGATGTTGAAACGGTCCTCCCATCAAAACTTGAACTTGAACTCTGCAGGAGATGCGAGCAGTGCCTTGCCGCGGCGGCATGTCCAGGGGACGCAATAGTTCCAGGGGTTGAAATAAGGCTGCTGAAGTGCAGGGGCTGCGGTCTGTGTCAGAGAGCATGTCCATATGGCGCTGTCTCAGGCGGGAGGATAATAACCATCCATATGAGGGAGGTGGACATCAGAAACACAGAGAAACTCTCTGAGATGGATGGTATAACTGTATTCGCGGGGCCCGGGGAGATTCTAGGGGCTATCTGACCACTTCAACTATTTCAACCCCTCCAACACCAAATGCTCAAGAAAAGCACCCATGCCACTCCTTCATAAAATTTAATTATCATCTGAACAGAGATATGATAACAGGGGGTTTTTTGATGGAAGGTAAGAGGATTGATTTTCTTATTGAGGAACTCAGGAACCCGGACTGGGTTGTGCGTGAGGATGCTGCTGAACTCCTTGCAGAGGTTGCAGATCCCCGGGCTGTGGAACCACTCATAGAGGCCCTTGATGACGAGGACTACCATGTTAGGGAGGCGGCTGCACTTGCACTTGCAACCTTTGATGATAAAAGGTCGGTTGAGCCCCTCAGAGAGCATCTTTCGGATGAAAAACCCGGTGTGAGATACGCATGTGCCCTGGCCCTTGGAATACTCGGGGATGAGGATTCAGTCAAGGACCTTGAGGTGCTACTTGACGATGAAAGTCCAATGGTTCGGAGGGTGGCGGAGGTCGCAATTTCGGAGATAAAAAAGAGGTTGAGATCCTAGATTCATGGAATTTCACATGTTCTGGTAGGGTTCCCTGGTGCGGAATCTTAAATATCCTGAAATTCCAGCATGTCGCCTATTTGAGTTCCAGATTCCTCAATTTTTCCCTTTTTAAGTTCTATAACATATCTTGCAGGTTTCACTGGATTGTAGACCTGCCATGGTTTGAGTTCAGCCATATCAACCACTCGCATATCCTTATCAACGAATAGAACGTCAAGCGGGACAAGCATGAAGAACATGTGTATCCCTGAGCCGTATCTCCCACGTCCCTCGGGTATTTCAAGTACAAGTCCGGTCTCAACATTTCTCCTGAGCATCAGACCCCTGAAACGTGAAAGGAATGTATCTGCAAACCTCACAGCACCAAGAGCGGCGCCCCTTGTCTTATTGAACACCTCTTTCTTCATCATAGATTCTCCTGAAAACACCGTGTTATATTTATTTATATCATCAGCTCAAAACCATAAACCATTAACTGTGCATATTCATCAGGAGGTTATCAGTGTGAGAAATATTATCGTTGAACCCCTTAACCAGACACCAATCGAGGACCAGAAGGTGGAGATAGTTGAAAGGAAGGGCATAGGACACCCTGACAGTATAAGTGACGGGATCGCCGAATCAGTGAGCAGGGCCCTCTGCAACGCCTACCTTGACAGATTCGGTGCCATAATGCACCACAACACCGACGAGGTACAGATAACAGCAGGGGAATCCGCACCACAGTTCGGAGGCGGTGAGGTTATAAAGCCGATAGAGATACTCCTCACAGGAAGGGGCATCGCTGAGGTTGATGGAGAGAAGATAGGGCTTGACAGGATAGCCATATCAGCAGCCAAGGAGTACCTCAGGGACAACATAATAAACCTTGATGTTGAGACCTGCACCGTTGTGGAGTGCAAGATCGGGCACGGTTCAGGGGACCTGAGGGACGTCTTTGCAAGGAAGGGAAGGGCACCCCTATCAAATGACACATCATTCGGGGTTGGATTCGCACCATTCTCAGAGACCGAGAGGATAGTGATGGAGGCAGAGAGCCTCCTCAACTCCCCTGAGTTCAAGAAGAAATACCCTGCAGTGGGTGAGGACATAAAGGTCATGGGTCTCAGGGAAAATGACAACATAACGCTCACCGTTGCCTGTGCAATGGTGGACAGATACGTATCAGACCTCGAGGAATACCTTGAAATAAAGAATGTGGTGAAGGATGAGGTATTCAAACTGGCCTCAGGGATCACAGAGAGAAACCTCGAGGTCTTTGTCAACACCGCCGACCGCTGCGAGGACGATGAGCCATCTGTGTACATAACAGTTACAGGGACCTCCGCTGAGATGGGTGATGACGGATCTGTGGGAAGGGGTAACAGGGCCAATGGCCTCATAACACCCAACAGGCCAATGTCCATGGAGGCAACATCAGGTAAGAACCCCATAAACCATGTGGGTAAAATTTACAACCTCCTCTCAAACCAGATGGCTGCAGACATAGTTGAGAGCATCGAGGGGGTTAAACAGGTCCATATAATGATACTCAGCCAGATAGGAAAGCCAATTGACCACCCCAAGGCCGCCACAGCACAGGTGATCCTTGAGGATGGATACACCATGGATGAGATCACAGGAAAGGTTTCAGGGGTAATGGACGCATGGCTCGAGGACATACCAAGCATAACCGAGATGCTGGTCAGGGGCCAGCTCCGGACATTCTAATATCCATCTGAGGGAGAAACACATGCCAATCCAGGAAGCCGAAAAATCCTACAGACCCCATGTGATAGAGGAAAAGGTTCAGAGTTTCTGGGAAGAAAGGGATATCTATGAACGCGTCAAGGAACTGAGGGAGAATGGTCCAAGGTACTCGTTCCTGGACGGTCCACCCTACTGCAGCGGAAGGATTCACCTTGGAACAGCATGGAACAAGATAATGAAGGACTCCTACCTCCGCTTCAAATCAATGAGGGGTTTCAATGTCAGAAGGCAGCCTGGATGGGACACCCATGGCCTCCCAATAGAACACAAGGTTGAGGGGATCCTGGGTGTCAGGAGCAAGAAGGACATCGAGGATAAGATCGGGATAGAGGAATTTGTCAGGAAGTGCAGGGAATTCGCTGTTGAGAACAAGGCTGTGATGACATCCCAGTTCCAGCGCCTGGGGGTCTGGATGGACTGGGATGACCCCTACGTGACCTTTGACCCTGCCTACATGGAATCATGCTGGTGGACCCTGAAGAGGGCCCATGAAAAGAACCTCCTTTTAAGGGATCTAAGGGTGATAACGTGGTGTCCGCGCTGTGAAACGGCACTGGCACTTGCTGAGATAGACTACCATGAGAAGGAGGACCCATCCATCTATGTGAAGTTCCCTGTCTCAGGGGACACATACATACTAGTATGGACAACAACGCCCTGGACCCTGCCTGCAAACATGGCCGTTTCGGTCCACCCTGACTTTGACTATGCCCACGCCCGCCTTGATGGGGAAACCTACATAATGGCAGAGGCACTCGTTGAGAAGGTTCTGGGGGAGGAAGCGGAGATAATAAAGACCGTCAGGGGATCTGAACTTGAGGGCCTCACCTACAGGCACCCCCTGGATGAGGAGGTGCCATGCCACAGGGACATGGAGCACAGGGTCATCCTGGGGGACCATGTGACACTCACAGAGGGTACAGGGTGTGTTCACACAGCCCCAGGTCACGGTCCAGAGGACTTTGAGATAGGTAAAGAATATGGACTCCCAGTTTTCTGCCCTGTGGACGAGGCAGGAGTCTTCACTGAGGATGCAGGGAAATACAGGGGACTCTTTGTTAAGGACGCTGATTCTGACATAATAGATGACCTCAGATCAAAGAACCTCCTCCTGAGGGCAGGAACCATAAGTCACAGGTACGGGTTCTGCTGGAGATGCAAAACACCCATAATCTACCTTGCCACAGAGCAGTGGTTCCTCAGGATAACAGAAATAAAGGATAAAATGCTCAGTGAACTCGACAGGGTACAGTGGATCCCCTCATGGGCAGGGGAGAGCAGGTTCAGGAACTGGATAGAGAATGCAAGGGACTGGACCATCTCAAGGCAGCGTTACTGGGGAATACCCATCCCCATATGGGTCTGTGAGGAATGTGACAGTATACATGTTGTTGGATCAATAGAGGAGCTCAGGGAGCTGGCGGTTGAGGGTCAGCTGGAGGGTGACTTCATCCACAGGCCCCACGTGGACAGGATAATACTTGAGTGCAATAGATGCGGGGGAAAGATGAAGAGGACACCCGATGTCCTGGACGTATGGATAGACTCGGGTGTTGCAGGGTGGGCAGCCCTCCACTACCCCTCAGAGAAGGAACTCTTCAGTAAATGGTTCCCCTACGACTTCATAACAGAGGGACATGACCAGACAAGGGGCTGGTTCTACTCACAGCTTGGCTGCGGTGTAATAGCACTTGATGAGACACCCTACCGGCGGGTCCTCATGCACGGATTCACCCTTGATGAAGAGGGCAGGAAGATGAGCAAGTCCCTGGGGAATGTGGTTGAACCTGAGGATGTCATAGAGAAGTACGGTGCTGATGTCCTGAGGTTCTACCTTCTATGGGCCAACAAGCCATGGGAGGACCTTAAATTCGTATGGGATGAACTCAGGAATGTTAACAAGATGTTCAACATACTCTGGAATGTCTACGTCTTCGCAACAACCTACATGTCCCTTGACAGGTTCCAGCCAGGGGACCATGAAGTGGAGGACCTTCACTTCAGGGAGGAGGATCGATGGATAATCTCAAGGGTTAACTCTGTGGCCCTGAGGGTGACAGAGGCCCTGGATAACCTCCACTTCCACAGGGCAACCCGTGAAATTCACGATTTCATAGTGGAGGACCTCAGCCGCTGGTACATAAGGCTCATAAGGAGCCGCACATGGATAGAGAGGGACGATCCAGACAAGCTGGCAGCCTATCAGAGCCTCTACACAGCACTCAAGACACTGATAGTGACACTCTCACCCATAGCACCCCATGTATGTGAGGACATATACCAGAACCTTGTGAGGGGGGCTGAACCCGACTCACCTGAGAGCATACACATGCTGGACTGGATGGTGAGTGGGGATGCGGTGGACGAAAAACTCGAGGCAGAGATGGACATCGTCCGTGAGATAATAGAGGCATGTGCAAGGGCAAGGGACACCGCAAGGTACAAGCTGAGATGGCCTGTAAGGGAGATAGTTGTGGTATCAGAGGAGAATAGGGTTCTTGAGGCGGCAGAGTCCCTTAAGGCTGTCATAGCTGAACAGGCCAACGCCAAGTCCATCAGGACTTCAACAGAGTTCCCTGATATGAAGATAATCCCCAAACCAAATCCAGCAACCCTGGGTCCAAAGCTCAGGCAGGACATGCCACATGTCATGAGAAAACTTGAGGAGGCGGATGGCTCTGAGGTTAAAGCTGCAATTGAGTCAGAGGGCAGCTTCAGGGTTGAACTGGACGGTAGAATAATCGCCCTGGAACCTGAGGACATAATATTTGAGACAGAACTCCCTGAAAACATCGTGAATGCACAGTTTGAGGGTGGAAGTGTCTTCGTTGACACGGAACTCACACCTGAAATAATGAGCGAGGCAATGGCCCGCGAACTTGTAAGGAGGATCCAGGATATGAGAAAGGACCTTGACCTGGATGTTGAGGCCAGAATAGAGGTTTCAGTGAAATGCAGCCCTGAGTTCAGGGAACTGACCGGGCCCCAGAGGGAATTTGTGGAGAATGAAGTCAGGGCCAGCCATCTCTCCTTTGATTACACTGAACTCCAGTACACCAAGGAATGGAAGATATCAGATGAAAACATTATAATATCCATAAAACCTTCAGATAAGGTGTGAAAATGGTTTTAACAGATTCAGAGATTGAATTCATAAGGAAAGAACTTGGGAGAGATCCAAATCCCCTTGAATACGGGATGCTGGATGTGATGTTCTCTGAGCACTGCTCATACAAGAGCAGCCGCCCGGTCCTTGGCCTCTTCCCGACCGGTGGTGAGGGGGTAATCATAGGCCCGGGTGACGACGCTGGTGTCGTGGGGATCACAGATGAACTGGCACTGGCCATTGGAATTGAAAGCCACAACCATCCCTCTGCGATAGAACCATATGGGGGGGCAGGTACCGGTATAGGTGGTATTCTGAGGGATATAATCTCAATGGGCGCCATGCCCGTAGCTCTCCTTGACTCTCTGCGATTCGGATACCTTGAGGACCAGAAATCAAGGTACCTCTTTGAACACGTGGTTAAGGGTATATCAGACTACGGGAACCGTGTTGGGGTTCCAACCGTGGCAGGAGAGGTTGAATTTGATGATAACTTCCAGCTGAACCCCCTGGTGAATGTTATGTGTGCGGGTCTTGTGCGCAAGGATGAGATAAAAAGGGGGATAGCTCCGCGGCCAGGTGACGTCTTCCTCCTCATGGGGGGCAGAACAGGCAGGGATGGGATCCATGGTGTAACCTTCGCCTCTGAGGAACTCACAAGTTCATCTGAACTGGAGGACCGGCCAGCGGTTCAGGTTGGGGACCCCTTCACCAAGAAGATGGTGATGGAGGCAAGCTTTGAGATAATGGAGAAAATAGAGGTTTCAGGTGTGAAGGACCTCGGGGGCGGGGGTTTAACTTGCTGCATCTCTGAACTTGTGGCCAAATGTGATAACGGTGCAAGGGTAAACCTGGAGGCTGTACCCCTGAGGGAGGAGGGAATGACACCCTATGAGATAATGCTCTCAGAGTCACAGGAGCGGATGATCTTCGTTCTCAGCCCTGAAAAGGTTGATGAGGCAATGGAGATCTGCAGGAAATATGAGCTCCCGGCCGCGGTCATAGGTGAGGTTACAGATACCGGAAGGATGATTGTTGAAAGTGAAGGGAATGTTATAGCGGACCTTCCAGCAAAGCTCCTTGCGGATCCCCCTGTGATTGAAAGGGAGGCAAGAAAACCAGATCTACCCGGGGGGCAGGTTGAGGTTCAGCACCCACCTCTCAAGGAGGCGCTCCTTGAGCTCCTGTCATCACCGAACATTGCAAGCAAGAGGTGGGTTTATCGCCAGTACGACCATGAGGTTCAGATAAGGACCGTTGTGAAGCCCGGTGATGATGCGGCGGTCCTCAGGGTCGACGATGAGACTGGAGTTGCACTCACCGTTGACTGCAACAGCATCCACACAAAGCTGGACCCGTATGGTGGTGGCGCAGCCTCTGTGGGTGAGGCAATAAGGAACGTTGTTTCAATGGGTGCATGGCCACTCTGCATAGTCGACTGCCTCAACTTCGGCAACCCAGAGAAGCCAGAGGTTTTCTGGCAGTTCAGGGAATGTGTGAGGGGGATGGCTGACATGGCAGAGACCTTCGGCACACCCGTAATAAGCGGTAACGTGAGCTTCTACAATGAAACAGAGGGTGTCACAGTGAACCCCTCCCCTGTGGTTGGAGTGGCAGGGAGGCTTCCACTTGATAGCATAAAAACAATGGACTTCAAGGCTGAGGGCGAGAGTATAATCGTTATCGGGGTGACAAAACCTGAACTGGGCGCCTCAGAGTACCTCAGGACGGTTCATGGTATTGTTGATGGTAAGCCACCGGAGACGGATCTTAAGGCGGAATTTGAAGCTGCAAACTCAGTCAGGAAGATAATTGAGAGATTCGGGGATCAGGTAACAGCGGTCCATGACTGTTCAGCAGGGGGTATAGGGGTTGCAGCTGCTGAGATGTCCATAAAGTCAGGTATCGGGGCAACCATAGAGACAGCCAGGATCCCGGGAAGCTTCAGTAACATCCATGAGGCCCTCTTCTCTGAATCAAATGGGAGGTACATCATAACCGTGACCGGATCCGTGGAGGAGATAATCCGGGAAACCGAAGTGCCTTGTGCTGTTATAGGAACCACTGGAGGCGGGGCCCTGAAATTTGATGATGTAGCACTGGATGTCTCTGAACTTCATGATGCTTACCATGGGGTTATTGAGGCATACATGTCCACATAGGTGTTTTTTTTGAGTTACAGGAGGGAGTTATTCAGGCAGCTCATACATGCGGCAGGCATCGTTTTCGTGATCCTCGCAGGCTACCTTGGCCCCCTCCCCATGGTGGTCATCTCCCTCACAGCAGCACTCATGGGTGAGGTGATATTTCAGCTTGACCGGAGGTTCACCCTCCCCTTTTTCTCCAATGTTCTGAGGAGCTGCCGGAGGGATGATACCGAGAGGGGCTTCATCTACTACTTTCTGGGAATGGCCCTCACGTACGCCCTCTTTGGTTTTAACATTTCAGTGGCCAGTGCCTCGGTTATAATACTCACCCTGGGTGACTCACTCTCCACAATCATCGGCAGGAAGTATGGTTCACACCCCCTCCCATTTAATCAGGATAAGAGTATGGAGGGTTCAGCGGCATTCCTTTTCGCGGGATTCCTGGGCGCCCTGCTTTTCCTTGACCCCCTAACCGCGCTCACAGGGGCTTTTGCGGGCATGCTGGTGGAGGCCTACACGCCGGTTGAGGATAACATAACCATTCCCATTGGCGCCGGGGCTGTGATGCTGCTTCTAGTCCACTGAACAGATTTTTTGAGGCCTTCAGAGTCTTATAATGATGAGAAAAACAGAAAAATGGTTTTTGCGGGTTTCAGAGTCTTATCACTCCCTCCCTCCTGAATGAGACAACTGAAGCCACAAAGAGGATTACAGATAAAAAAGCCGCCGGTAACATTTCATAGATGAGACCCGGGCTGAGATATGGGCTTGATGATAATTTGACCATTATGATGCTGGGTATGAAGCGTATTACCGGGTTGAGGATGCCCATATCCATGAAGAGGGGCACGAACAGCAGAAATGTTGCGAAGAAGAGCACCACCGTGATGGCAGAGTTGGCCTCCTTTGTGCTGTCTGCGAGGATTGATATGAAGAGGCCGGTTCCTGTGAATCCCAGACCCGTGAGGAACATTATGATGGAAAGCAGTGGAAGGTTGTAAACCGGCACCCCCAGGAGCATCATCATTCCAAGCCACAGGAGGCTCTGAATGAATGAAAAAATGAGTGCAGGGGTTATCTTACCAAGAATGATGCCGGTCTCGGATAGAGGGACCATAAGGAGTACCTCGAAGGTTTTCCTTTCCTTCTCACCAACGATGCTATCGGTTACAATATTACTACCAAGGAAGAATGGGAGGAAAACCACGAAGGGTATTATGAAGCCGTACATTATCTCCACAAAGTAGGAGCTGTCAACTGCAAGGGGAGCATATCTTTCCCTGTTAATGGGAACAATTTTCAGTTTAACAGGATTCTCAAGGGCTTTAACTGTGGATGCGGGAATCCCCGAGTCCCTGAACTGTTTCTGCTCCGCGTACCACGAGGCAGCGCGCTGAAGCCTTTCGCTCATGATGGTGTAGAATGCGCTGCCGGTGTCTGCTTCGATGCGGACATCCCCACCGCTGGTGTAGACGATGGCAACCACCCCTGACCCCAGGCTTTTCCTGGCATCAGCGAGATCCTGAAATTTCGTAACACCAAGACCCTCCCTTTCAAGGCCCTCAATAAGCAGACCTTCGTCTCCCACAACACCCACCTTGAGGAACCTGGAACCACCCCACTCCCCAATGAGCTCTGGATCCGCTGCAACAGAACTTACAACCGCAAGTCCATAGGCACCCAGTATTATTATGACCTGCACAAGGACAAGAAGCATGTAGATTCTGTTTGAGAATATGTCCCGTGCCTCCTTAAATGTAAGGGCCTTCAGTTTCATGGTTTCACCATCAATCTTAGGATACCCGGCCTTGGACCGAAAACCACATCATCCCTGCTGAATAATCTGACTGCAAGGCCATAGAAGATGATGTTAAGTAACAGAACCGAGGCGAGGGGCGGTATGATGTCCGCCCCATTCAGGTTAACTCCTGATATCATCTTTATGGTGAGGGTCATCGGTGAGAGGGAACCTGAGGAACCCGCCATGTAGGCGAGGGCCGGCACAATCAGATATGCTGCTGCGATTATGTAGGCAAAGGTTATACCTATCCCGGCCTCACGGTAGTTCTTTGCATAAACAGATATGAGTGCCGTGAGCCCTATTATGGGTGTTGATGAAAGCACAACGGTGAAATAGGCACCGGCAGGGTTGCTTATCTGGAAACCAGCCGCCATTATCAGGATCATCCACACACCAACCTGCAGCGCCACCGTTGCAGTAACAGAGAGGCACTTTCCGATGATGATCTCAGACCGCCTTATGGGCATTGCAATAAGGGCTTCACCTGTTTTCCTCTCCTTTTCACCCACGATACTGTCCACCACGAGGTTCCCGAACAGGAAAACCGGGAGAAAGAGGAGAATTGAAACCATGACCCTCCTCACAAGCTGGAGTGGAAGTGCCTCACCCCGTGTCTCCTCACGGACCTCAGGTCTTGGCGCCGGGATTTCAATGATTTCCCTGGTTATCACGGTGGAGGCCCTTTCAACCGCGGCTTCCACCTCGTCCCTCACAACCGTCCTTCTTGGATCTGAATAGTCGAGGTAGAGCGTTGCATTCAGGGGTATCCCTGTGAAGTTATCGACCAGTAGCCTGGAGGGCGCACCCCCATGTATATAGAGGATGTCAGGGTTTAGCTGCCCGGAAATGATACCTGAGGGGTCGGTGACACTGAGCTCTGCAAAACCCCTGAGGGATGGTGTGAATGTGTTTTCCTCACCGATCATCTCAATGAAGCCGCTGAACATGAATATGGTGAGTGAAAGTACCAGTATCTGGAATATGAATATGAAGAGGAATTTACGGCTCCTGAATGTGCCCCTGAGTTCCCATCTTGTCACTGTAAGGAGATTCATCTAGGACCCCTTCAGGCTCTGTATGAATACGTCGTTCAGTGTGGCCTCCCGGGTGTTCACACTGAAGACCGTCCCAGGGATATTCTCTATAACATCTTTTATGGATTCACGGCTACCAAGGGATAACCTGATGATTTTACCATCTATTTCAACGGATTTAACGCCACTTATGTTCATAAGAGACCCCCTGTTGACCAATGAGGGCTCCGATACCTTAACTTCAAGTATAAGGTCCCCACGGGCCCTGGATTTGAGTTCATCCGGGGTTCCAGTGTCTAGTATGCGCCCCCTGTTTATTATGGCTACCCTGTCACAGAGGTAATCTGCCTCCTCCATGTAGTGGGTGCAGAGTATCATGGTCCTTGACCCCTTCAGCTCCCTTATGAATTCTCTTATTGAGAATGCTGTTGCCGGGTCAAGACCCATCGTGGGCTCGTCGAATATTATGATTGGGGGGTCATGTATTAGGGCCCTTGCTATCCCGATCCTCTGCCGCATGCCCTTGGAGAATGTGTTTATTGGGTCCTCTGCACGTTCACTCATACCCACAAGTTCAAGGAGCTCATCTATCCTGTCATCCAGAACATCCCGGGGGACACCATAGAGCTCACCGAAGTACCTAAGAAGATCAGCAGCCCTGAAACGCTCATAGAGATTTGGTTCTTCTGGAAGGTAGCCTATCATTGATTTAACCATTATGGGGTCCCTGGTAACATCATAGCCCCCCACATGGACTGTGCCGGAGTCAGGGTGCAGTATCCCTGCTATTATGCGTATTGCGGTTGTCTTACCGGCACCGTTATGGCCGATTATACCCATTAGTTCCCCTTCCCTCACACTGAAGCTGAGGTTATCAAGGGCTCTGATTCTTCCAAAGCTTTTGGAGACGGAGTCCACCTCTATCATAAAACCTCCATGAATCAACGATTCTTTTACAGCTGGGAATTTATATCCCCCTTTATATTATATAGATATAGGACAGTACTTAAGCGGTGATGGTCACATGTTTCTATCGGAACTCATACCACTGCGGGATGCATTCAGAATTCTTGATGAAAATCAGAGATTAACTGAAACTGAAACCTTAAATCTGCTCCATGCCCATAAAAGGGTTCTTGCAGAGGATTTAAAAGCCAGATTTGACTCCCCACCATTTGAAAGGTCAGCGATGGATGGATACGCGGTGAGGGCAGAGGATACATTCGGTTCATCCCCTGAGAATCCATCAATATTCACCGTCACAGATTCCATAGGGGCGGGGAATGTATCGGATGTGGATGTGGGTAGGGGGGAGGCTGTTAAAATCGCAACAGGAGCCCCCATACCCCGCGGGGCGGACGCAGTTGTCATGGAGGAGTACACTGTCCGTTCAAAATCTGAAATCAGTGTTGTAAGACCTGTTTTCCCTGGAGAGAATGTTTCACCTGCAGGTGAGGATTTCAGGGCAGGGGATACCGTTCTGAGTAACGGAACCCTCCTCAGACCTGCAGAAATTGCCATGGCGGCATCCGCAGGTTACAGCCAGCTGAGAGTGTATAAAAAGCCGTCGGTAAAGGTGATAATAACAGGTAATGAACTCATGGAACCTTCCGCGGACCTTGAACCAGGCAAGATACCCAATTCAAACCTCTACACCCTCAAGGCCCTTGTTGAGAGTGCAGGTGGAGAGGCAGAGGTTAGCCACGCCCCCGACGACATGGATATCATAGTGGATGAAATCGGAGAGGCGCTGAATGGACATGACATGGTCATAACAACCGGTGGGACGGCGGTGAGCCGTGGAGATGTGGTTGTGGATGCTGTGGACACCCTCGGGGATGTGCTGTTTCATGGGGTGGCCATGAGGCCAGGAAAACCTGTGGCGTTTGGAATGGCTGAGGGCAAACCCGTATTCATGCTTTCAGGGTATCCTGTCGCTGCCATGGTGCAGTTCGATGTCCTTGCAAGGTACTATCTTCTCAGAATGCAGCACCTGGATTACAGACACAGAACAGTGAGGATGAGGTGTCTTGGCAAGGTTGCATCTGGACCCGGCAGGACAGAGTACCTGCGGGCAAATGCAGACAGCGGAACAGTTAAACCTGTCCAGAGCAGAGGTTCAGGTATAATAAGGTCAATGGTGGATTCAAATGCCTACATAGTAATAGATGAGAACCTTGAGGGTATAGCTGAAGGTGAGGAGTGTGAGGTCCTCCTCTTTGATTCAATGACACTCTGAAGCCGTTCCAGCACATATGAATGGGAGCTTTTATATGAGCGCTTCAACAACCATTAAAACAGGTGTTATGTAGTATGAATGCACTGTGGTTTTACGTCATAGCATTTATCCTGATATGGACATTCGCTGTTCTTTTCAGGGACAGGCTCAAGATTGAGATACAGGGACCCCTCCTCCTGAGGAGAACAAAGAGGATGAGGGGATTCATCGACAGCATCGCGTCAGGACATCCAGGACTCTGGAGGTGGATACTGAACGCAGGCATTCCTGTAGCGTTCTTCTTCATGTTCTACATGCTCTACCTGATGGTGATGTCCCTTCAGAGTATATTCGTGACTCCACAGGCGTCACTCATCGTGCCAGGTGTTGAAATACCGGGATCACCGGTTTACGTGCCTCTGGGTTACGGTATAGTGGGCCTTGCCACGGTAATAGTGGTGCATGAATTCGCCCATGGGATACTTGCAAGGGTTGAGGGGGTCCGCATAAAATCCATTGGCCTCCTTCTTCTGGCAATACTTCCGGGCGCTTTCGTTGAACCTGACGAGGATGACATCAAGAAGGTTAGCCCCATCTCAAAGCTGAGGATATATGCCGCTGGATCAGTGGCGAACCTCATACTTGCAGGTATATGCTTTGCATTCTTCTTTGGCATTTCAGCATATGCCATTCCAGCGGCCTTCCAGGCTGATGGTGTTCAGATAGATAGTGTGGTTCCTGGAAGCCCTGCAAGTGAGGTCCTCAAACCGGGTCTCGTTATTGAGAGCATAAATGGAATGCCAACCACAAACCTCACCACATATGGAATGGCCCTTAAGAGGATAAGGGTGGGCGAGGTTATCACAATGGACACGGATCAGGGGACATTCAGGCTTAAAACAGGTAGAAACCCCAACAACTCAAGCAGGGCATACATGGGTATCAGGACCAGCAACCACCTGGAGGTGAGGGGGTCTGTGGCATCAGTCTTTGGAAGCACCCTACCATATGCCCTCACATACCTTGAGGAGCTCTTCTTCTGGATATTCTTCCTCAACTTTGCGGTTGGTACGGTGAACCTTCTACCTGCAAAGCCCCTTGACGGAGGTCTCATGTTTGAGGAACTCCTGCGCTACAGGTTACCTGAGAGGATTGTGAAGCCAGCTGTTAGTTATGTGTCCATATTTGTTATACTCATCATAGCGGTGAGTATAATCTGGGGAACCGGGCGAGGACTTCTTATGATGTTCTGAATTCTCTTTTTTGTTCTGGTTCTGACCCTTCCGGGACTTGTGGTGCAATTCAGGTGAACAGTGTTCTGAATTCTCTTTTTTTGTTCTGGTTCTGACCCTTCCGGGACTTGTGGTGCAATTCAGGTGATGAATCAGAGAAAGGTTCCTGATACCTTTCTTTTCAGGACTTACCCTTCCTGCAGCTGAAGCAGACATCATCCTTTCTGTCTGTTCTGTATATCCTGCCACAGATGGGGCACATCACGGTTCTCATACCTGAATCCTTTCTCTCCACCACAGGGTCAGTGCACTGACAGCGGATCCCAACCATCTTTTTTCTCATAATTAGGTATATGTGCATTCCCCTTGATATTACCTGTGCACCCAGCTACCTGCCGGATGAATCTGAAAAAAATAGGGAATGAGGGTCATTCCACAGGAATTTCAAGTCCCTTGATGTCCTCTGCAAGTTCAACAGTTATCTTTAGCAGACCATCTGCGAAACTTGCAGATGCAGTTTCTGGCTTCACACGGTGTGCAAGTGACCAGCAGCCCCCGTACTTAAATCTTTCACCTTCAGCATTCAGACAGAAGCCCTGCTCTGTCATCTCAAGGTGGATATCACTCTTCTTTATACCGGGAACCTCAACTGTTATCTCGTACATCCCACCGGTGTGTGTGATGTATGCTGAGGGTATGTAGGTGAGTTTCATACAATTCCCTCATTCTTCGGGTTCCAGTTTACCTTCCTTTATGAGTTCCCTTTTAACCTTTGCCCATATACCTTCCTTCCTGTAGAGTTCCCTCAGTTCATCCTTGTCCGGGAATGTTATGGCATTTCCCTGACATAGTGTTGCACATGTTGTACACCCAACGACACATTTGTAGGGCTGTGCGACCACGGGCCCTTCCTTTGTCCATTTGTAGACCTTCTGTCCACAGTTCATGCACATACCGCATTTAACACATTTTTCAGGATCTATTGTGGGGTACCATTCTATCTTCTCGCGGGGGTATCCTGCAAACCATGCCATTTCAATCACCTCTCAAATTTTTAAGAGCATTTTTTGCCCTTGAACGGGGTATGGCTCTTTTATACAGGTATTTAAGTTTTTTAACAATTTCAGGTAGCATATCACCATGAAAACCCACCAGGGCATCCTCTGTTCCTATATCTGTCGCGTCCCTGCATCCGTAACATCCAAGGCTGATGTTGAACCCTGAGTTGAGATAGGGGATGATTGTGGCGTCCACGCAGACCGCCTGAAGTACTGCTGTTGAGCTATTTATTCTCCTGCCTCCCATCAGGTTGAGGTATGCCAGGGCTATCCACATGAGTTTCTCTGGCTGGTCTTCCACAACCACAACGTCCGGTTTTTCATCGTGCCTGTCGAGGGGATAAAGGAGTATGCTGCGGCCCCTCCATTTAAGTTCAGGCATATCCTGAAACATTTGAGCTCCTGTTTCCTCTTCTTCAACGATTCCAAAGCCCACAAGGCCCTTTCCGGTTTTGAGTTTTTCAGGGAGTTCACTGAAACCCAGGGCCCTTGCGGCAGCTGGACATGTTATTTCATCCCCGGGGAGGACAACAACCTCGCCTCTGCGTGCCCTCATGAGCGCCTGGCAGTATCTGTGTTTTTTGAGTATAACTGCATTTTCAGGTACCTTTTCATGGAATTTCACACCGACTGGGGAAGCACTCAAATCCAGGATTGACATCATTTCTCTGGCATACTCGGTTATCATGTAGATATATTGATCAATCAATATATTTAATTTTATCGATATATATCAAAGTTAAATTTATTTTTATTAAAGAAAATTTTATATTCTATTAAATTAAACCTGATTTAAAATAAAATATTATGGAGGTGAAATTTTGAGAAGATCGGTTATTCCAGTGATTTTTCTCATGGCAATCATGCTTGCAGGAGGTGCTTCAGCAGCGGATAACAGCAGCAACACCACGGGAGACGTTATTGCAGAGAACTCATCCCACTACAACATTCTGATTCTCACGGGATCAACATCCAGTACAAAGGCGATGGTGGAGGGGTATAAACTGGCAGGGCAGAACGGCTACAGATTCAACCTTTCAATGTTCACCAACGATGAACTCCTGAGAAATGACCCGCAGATTGATGCAGCAGCCATTGAGGCTGGTAGAAGGGCCGACGTGATACTGATACAGATGATAAGCAGTCCAAACACGGTTGCAAAGGTCAACCAGATCCTCAACGTCACATCAGCAGGAAGGATCATAGCCATTGGAACAGGGAACACCTTCAAGAATTACCCTGCTATAGGCGAGGACAATGCAACTGTTAAGAATATTTGGGACCAGGGCGGCCCCGAAAATTTCAGGAGGATGATGTTACTTCTCCTGAGAGATGTTGGGATGCAGCTCAGACCCGGGGAGAACCTCACAGCAATTCCAGCCATAAAGTCCTTTGTCTACCATCCTGACTCAGCACAGCAGTTCACATCCTGGGAAGAGTACTATTCCTGGTATGTGCAGAGCGGACACCACAAGGCGGGAAAGCCGTGGATAGGTATCCTGACCTTTGACACCTACTACCGTGGAAGCGACATGAGGATGCACACCGCGATAGTTGAGAGCCTCGAGCGCAAGGGATACAATGTGATGCTCGGGTTTGCAGCGGACACAGCAACCAAGAGGAATCTCATAGAGAAATTCTTCCTGGATGGCAACAGAACACCAAGGATAAGCGGCCTCATAACCTGTATGGGCTTCAACCTCTACAGCGGGGATCCGGTGAACTCCACAGGCATACTGAGGGAACTTGATGTACCTGCACTCTCAGCGGTATATGCATCAAACCTCAAAACATGGAACGAGAGCATATCAGGACTCTCATCTGAGGTCTACTGGCAGATAGCCATGCCAGAGATTGATGGAAGAATAGAGCCCATAATGATCGGCGGCGGCGTTGAGATGGTTGACCCTGAAACTGGTTTGAGGTACACATACTATGTGCCGATACCCGACAGGATAGAGAGGCTCACAGAGAGGATGATCAACTGGGTGAAACTGCGGGAACTTCCAAATTCAGAAAAGAAAATAGCCCTAATCTACTACAACATAGGGGGCGGTAAGGATGGTATCAGTGCCAGCTACCTAAACGTGCCAGAGAGCATAAGCACGATACTGAGGGCCATGAAGGCCGCTGGTTATACGGTGGATGAAAAGTCAACTGCAGAGGTAATCAACATACTCCTTGGACCTGGCCTCAATGTGGGGTCATGGGCCCCGGGGGAACTTGCAAAGGTGGTGAAGGCAGGTGCAGTAACCATACCAGTATCAGAATACATGGCCTGGTTCAGCCTTCTCCCTGAAGCCCTCAGGAACAACATAACAGCAACCTGGGGGCCAGCACCAGGAAACGTGATGGTATACAATGGCAGCATCGTGATTCCCGGTGTGATGCTTGGAAATGTATTCCTGGGACCACAGCCAATGCGTGGATTCGGCGAGGATGCAGCTGACCTCATACACTCAACGACACTCCCACCACACCACCAGTACCTTGCATTCTACCTGTGGCTCCAGAAGAACTTCAATGCAGTCATACACCTCGGGACACATGGAACCCTTGAATGGCTGCCAGGGAAATCCGTTGGACTCTCAGCACTTGACTGGCCTGATGTTATGATAGGGGACCTGCCAAACATCTACCCTTACATAGTAAACAACCCTGGAGAGGGTACACAGGCAAAGAGGCGTGGGTATGCGGTACTCATCAACCATAACATTCCACCGATGGTTGTCGGGGAACTCTACGGTGACCTGGCTGAACTCCAGCACAAGATCAACAGCTACCATTCATCAGAGGATCCCCAGAGGAAACTCATAATCGCAGAGGAAATAAGGAACCTCACGGTGAAGCTTGACCTTCACAGGGAACTGAACATTGACCTAAACGCATCCTTTGATGAGGCCCTTGACAGGATCGAACACAGGCTTGATGAACTCTCAGCAACACTGATACCCTACGGTCTCCACGTATTCGGAGAACCGCTGAACGGCCAGCTACTTGATGCAATGGTTGAGGCCATAGTGAGCTTTGATCCGGTGTCACGTAACACCACAGAGTTCAGGAACGCCATAAGGGAAAAGCTGGCCAGTGACTGTGAGATCAGCAATCTCCTGAGGGCCCTTGAGGGCAGATTCATTGAGCCGGGAAGAGGTGCCGACCCCATCAGGATACCCGATCTTCTGCCTACCGGTAAGAACTCCTACTCGTTTGACCCCCGACTGGCACCGGATAGGGCTGCATGGGTGATCGGTAAGAAGATGGCCGATGATCTCATAGCAGATTACCTTGCAAAGAACGGCAGATATCCCGAATCTGTGGGCGTGGTCCTCTGGGCCATTGAGACCATGAGGACAAATGGTCAGACAATAGCCATGGTTCTGAGGCTGATAGGGGCTGAACCGGTATGGGATAGGTCAGGAAGATTCACAGGGATCAACGTTACCCCCCTTGAAACCCTGGGAAGGCCAAGGATCGATGTCCTTGTAACCATCAGCGGACTCTTCAGGGATACCTTTGCCTACAGCATAGACAGGATGGATGAGGCAATAAGGCTTGTGATGAAGCTTAATGAACCTGTGAACCAGAATTATCTCAGAAAACACTACATTGAGGATCTCGCCAATTACACGGCGAGGGGCGTTCCAATGGCAGATACGCTTGCAGGGGCGAGGATCTTTGGTAGCGCACCTGGAACTTACGGCACGGGGATACCTGCTGTTGTTGAGTCAACTGCCAAGTGGAATGAACAGTCACAGCTTGTTGAAACCTACCTCAACCATATGGGATTCATCTATGGAAAGGACATATACGCCATTGATGCAAGGGAGGTCTTCATGAAGCAGCTATCAAATGTCGATGCAACAGTACAGGTGAGGGACAGTGTTTACGGCGTTCTGGACAATGATGACGTCTACCAGTACCTTGGAGGGCTCACAATGGCTGCAAGGGCAATGTCAGGTAAGAATGTTGCATCCTACATTGCCAACACAAGGTTCACCCCCAGGGTTGAGACACTCTCAGATTTCCTTGCAGCTGAGCTGAGGACAAGGACCTACAACCCAAAGTGGATTGAGGGAATGCTCAGCCAGGGATTCTCAGGTGGCCATCAGATCTCAAAGGAGATAGGGCACCTCTTCGGGTGGAGCGCAGTCACACCTGAACTTGTACAGGACTGGATGTGGCAGAAGGTTGCAGAGACATATGTTTTTGATCCCCAGGTTAGCAGTAGATTTAAGAGTGTTCAGCCCTACTCCTATGCTTCAACAGTGGCATGGCTTCTTGAGGCCAGCAGGAGGGGCCTGTGGAGGCCTGATTCAGCAACGCTTCAGAGGCTTGCCGATGAGTACATCTCGGCGGTGAATGAGTACGGTGTTGTCTGCTGCCACCACACCTGTGCCAACATAGTCTTCAATAGCTGGGTTGTGAAGCTCTCTTCCCTCAACCAGGCTGCCCTCAGGAAGTTTGCAAGTGCAATGGCCGCAGCCACAGGAAAATCCATTGATGTTCCGGGATCTGACACCGGATCTGATACCTCCACAGGGCGGGGTGATGATGGTAATGGTGCCGGAGAGACCGGAGCACCGTCATCAGGTTCATCTGGCGGAATATCAGGTTCTGTATCCAGGGGGGCTGCCATTTCTGGCGAGTCATCTGAGGCAAGTGAGATTTCACAGGCAGAACCTGCCGGTGAGTCAGGTAAGGCCTATGAGGTTGCTGCTTCAAACCAGAGCGGCTCAGCAAGTACCCAGACACCACTTTATGCTCTTGCTGGCATCATAGCAATTGTATGCCTCCTCGGAGCAGGATATTTCTACCAGGGAAGAAATTAAACACCTAATTATTTTTTTGATTTTTATTTTTTCTCATGAACCTGTTTTAGGAAAACCTAAAAATTTATATACGATGGGGATTTAGGCATAACTAAAGTTTAGGAATACCTAAAAGGTGGTGTCATGGAAACTACACTCGACAGAATATCCGAATCAGAAAGGGTAACGGTCACCTCAGTTGACATTACCGGCAGGATAAAACACAGGCTCACTGTGATGGGGATCGTCAGGGGATCTAGGATAACCCTTGAAATGGTTGCACCCCTCGGCGACCCGCTCAAGGTGAGGGTCAGGGGCCACCCCTTATCCATCAGGAGGGAGGAGGCCTCAAGGATAAGGGTGAGGAGAGATTAGGTTGTCACTGAAGGTAGCCCTTGCAGGGAACCCCAATGTGGGTAAAAGCACCCTCTTCAACAGTCTCACAGGTCTAAATCAGCACGTAGGTAACTGGCCAGGTAAAACCGTTGAAAAGAAGGAGGGGCGCCTGCACTTTAGGGGATGTGACATTGAAGTCATAGATCTTCCTGGAACCTACAGCCTCACAGCGGGGTCTCCTGAGGAGGAGGCAGTTATAGATTATCTGCTGGAGGATCACCCTGATATTGTGATAAACGTTGTTGATGCATCCAACCTTGAGAGAAACCTTTACCTTGCCCTCCAGATAATGGAGTTTGGCCTTAACACCATCATCGCGGTGAACCTCAACCTTGAGGCCGAGAGGAGGGGTTACAGTCTGGATCACAGGAAACTTGAGGAACTCCTCGGTGTGCCTGTTGTGAGGATCGAGGCAATTGAAGGCGAGCAGGATGAGCTCCTTGAAGGGGTAATTGAAGGGAGCAAAAGAGAACCCGGGATTCCCAGATATGAATTCCTCAGTCACCAGGCGTTGAGAAAGCTATATGAACTCATCAGGGGCAGCGGACTCAAATTTCCACCAGAATGGGTGATCATAAAGCTCCTTGAGGGTGATGAGAGGGTGGCCTCAATGGTTGGAGACGAAATCCATTATGAATTCAGGAGGATTCGCCGGATTCTCGAGGATGAATACTCTGTGAAGGCCGACGTGATTGTATCCGATTCCAGGCATGGTCTCATAGAGGCCCTCCTTGAGAGTTCACTCAGAAGGCCATCAATGGATCGGGTTACAGGGTCAGATATCATTGACAGAATTGTGCTCAACAGGTACCTTGGTCTTCCGGTACTCCTCGGCGTGATGTGGCTGATTTTTCAGCTGACATTCACTGCAGGTGCCCCACTGACTGAACTGCTGGATTCAGGCTTCTCATACCTTGCAGATACGGTTAATGGTATCATGGGTGATTCTCTGCTCGCATCCCTTCTATCTGATGGGGTGATAGGCGGTGTCGGATCGGTCCTGGTCTTCATACCCAACATATTCATCCTCTTCCTCCTCCTATCATTTCTTGAGGACTCGGGTTACCTTGCCAGGGCGGCATTTGTCATGGATCGTGTGATGAACACCCTGGCGGGCCTCAGTGGAAGGTCATTCATCCCCATGGTGCTGGGGTTTGGATGCTGTGTACCGGCCGTCATGGCCACAAGGACGATAGACTCTGAGAGGGAAAGAATAATAACGGCGCTAATAGTGCCCTTCATGTCATGCAGCGCAAGGCTACCTGTCTATGTACTATTCACATCAGCCCTCTTCCCGGTTAACCATCAGGGCTGGGTGATATTCTCACTCTACATTCTCGGGCTAGCTGTGGCCATACTGACTGCCCGTTTACTTGGTGAAAGAATCGTGGAGGGTGAAGGGTCACTCTTCCTGATGGAGCTCCCACCCTACAGGGTGCCTCGACCCAGGGCACTGCTCATTCACACCTACATGAGGGGTGTTCAGTTTATAAAGAGGGCGGGGACCATCATACTTGCAGGGTCACTGTTGATATGGTTCCTCTCAAACTTCCCGGGAGGGAACGTTTCATCATCGATCCTGGGGATTACAGGGTCCATGATAGCACCCATCTTCCAGCCACTGGGCTTTGGGGACTGGCAGTCTGCGGTTGCAATCATATTCGGGTTTGCCGCAAAGGAGCTTGTAATAAGTACCTTCGGGACGGTGTATGGCACTGGAGATGTTGCAGCAACCATTCAGGGGATATTCACACCACTGGAGGCATTCTCCTTCATGATATTCATACTTCTCTACACCCCCTGCCTTGCAACACTTGCCGTAATAAAACAGGAGGTAGGTACAAAATGGGTTCTTTTCTCACCTGCATATTCCCTGCTGGTGGCCTGGCTTGCCTCCTTCCTTGTATACACGGCAGGTGCTCTGATTGGCTTATGATCACAGAATGGAGGTGAAATTATGGTCTCCCGTGGAGGTATAAGGGGTGCAAGAAAACCTGTAAAACCGGAAGATTAAATGGTGAAGACCATCCGGTGCTTCTCCATGATATCCACAACTATCCTGTCAAAACCCTCAAGTATTTCCACACCATCGATGAGCATGTCACGGGTTATACCCCTTGCCATTAGATCCTCCTTCCTTGCAAAAACAGTCTCAGTCTCTGACAGTTCTCTGATGGTGTGGGAATACCTGTTTTTTTTCATTGCAGCATAAACTCCACTTGATATGAGGTATACGCTGAGTTCATCATCCCTCCATATCCCCACAAGGTCAAGAAATGTCCTGAAACCCAGTTCAGATGGACTTTTAGTTACAAGGAACCCCACAGAACCCATCAGTAACCGCTCCAGCCGAGGGTTTCCATCAGATGCTCACCGAGAAGATCCTCAAGGCAACGTACCTTTTCCTGCATCCATGGCTCCTTCAGGGGAAGGCAGCTGTCAAGCTTCTGTTCACCATTAAGCAGCTTCATGGCAAAGGCCATGCATGTGGCTTCACCACAGTCACCGCAGTTGCTACCAGGCAGGCAGCTGTGTATATCCATGGGACCTATACGGCTCAGATCCACTGAATCCTTACCATCCGCCCCTGAGTCATGGGCTCTGTTAATCTGGTCAATGAGCTCTCCCACAATCTCAAAGGCCTCCTCAACATCATGGGTCTTGTTCATGCTGATTTTGCCCGAAGGATAAAGACTTATTATGCGGTCATGGATGGTGAGGGTGAGTATGTTCTTTTTCTTCACATAGTTCACAACACCTGGAGGGTACATCTTTACCATCACTGGTATAATGTCACCTAGTTCAGAGTCAAGCTCCATGAGAACCCTTATCTTTCCCTCAGCTGCAAGGCAGGGTTTCACCTGCTTGAGGGTTGCCTCCTTTACAAGGGATCCATCGGCTCGAATTTCCCTTTTGACTTCATCCATTTCCATCGTGACACCTCATATCTTCACTATGGCGGTATCCGGCTTCACCCGGAATATTTCATACAGCTCATGATCATCTATGACTTCCGCGGCCTCCACCAGATCCTCCTCTTCAAGTCCCCTCTCCTTCAGGGATCTTTCATGCACAAAGACACTGCCCTCTGGGAATATGAGGTAGGTGAGTTCCTCCACATTGGGGTATTCAATGGCATCTGGGGCCTGATCAGCCACCGCAGCATAGACACCATCCTCAATGAGGAGGACATCAGCATCCAGTGAACTGTTCAGACAGGCTATGACGACGTAGAGGCCGCTGAATGCATCTTCACAGCCATAGGGAGCCCTGTCGATTATTATGAGAGCTGATTTCATATTAACATCCCAGTGTTATCACTCTATGGCTATCCTTTATCCATTCTCCGAGTTTATAAACACTCTTTATTTCAACGCCGTTTATATAGGGCCTTTCTGAACAGGTGTAACCCCTTGCAGTGGAGCACCTTATGCAGGATATTATCTTAACCCCGGCCTTTACAAGTGACCTCAATCTCTCTGCGGTGTTGGGGAATGACTGGGGGGCCTGATTCCTCTTGGGCATATGTGTTCCATCCATGTAGAGGAACATCCTGACATCATAACCATTTTTAATTGCGCTTTCAGCCATTTCAAATGCTATATCCGCGTACTGGTAACGGTAGGGCCCCTCTGTGACGACTATTGTGAGGATCTTTTTTGCCATGGTTCTATCTTGACGTCCCTAAAATAAATAATTTATTATGAATAATAATGATAGTTTTTTCACTGATTTTCAAGTGCCCTCTCAAAGGCCTCACTGTGCATCCTGGCAGCCATCTCCTTCTTGCACTCATCATCTGAGAAGAGCCTCATCTTGGGGGCACGGCAGGGGTAATGCTGTATCTTAAGCCCTGCCTTAACTGGCAGATCATCCACATCTTCCCCAGCAAGTTCCTCTGCCACGAACAGTGTTGCTCCGCACGGTGAAGATCTCAGGACCCTTATCTCCTTTACCCTGTCACCCTCAAGGTCCACCTCCACAACAGGCCTTCCAAATCTTGATACGAATTCGTCAAAGGAGGGGTTACCGTTCTCCTCCAGGTCACACATATTCTCCGGTGCTGTTACGTTCCCGTAACTCAGCAACTGATTCCTGAATCCCTCACCCCTCCATGCCCCGACGATGATCCAGTCAACGTCCCTGTGAATCTGATGGATGAGTTCCAGTGTGAGGTCCGGGTGGAGTATGTAGGTTATCACTATATCCGCGGACCTTATGTCTTTGAGTTTACCGGCTGGAATCTCAACATCATCTGCAAATATGCCGGAGGGGGCCTCAACTTCAATGAAAAGGGTTTCGAATTCACGGGCTATGTTCTCGTAGGCCCTTTCACCATAGGGTCCGTCTGTCACAATTGCAACCTTAAGCATGAAATCACCATGGTAAATCACAGTTTTTCAGGATCAAATTCATTCCTTATCCACTCAGATATTTCATCACGGATCCTTCTGAAGGTATCGATGTCCCCACCGCGGGGGTCAGGGAATTCCACATGAAGGTACCTCTCACCACCCAGGAATACAGGACATGCCTCATCGCAGAGGCTTGCAACGATGTCAAATTTTTCACCCTCAAATTCCCTGAGACTCTTTGACCTGTGGCCACTCATATCAACGCCTATCTCCTCCATCACCTCTATGGTAAGCGGGCTGATTTCCTTGGGATCACTACCGGCGCTCCTGACCTCATAATGGTCACCGTACATGGTCCTGAGTATACCCTCAGCCATCTGGGACCTTCCTGAGTTGTTCCTGCATATGAAGAGAACCTTTCTTTTCATGCTGATGCTCCTTTCCAGTACACATGGTGCTATTGATATATTCGAATTTATAAATATATCTGAATTATTTATAAAATGAGGAAGAAATCTATAACCGATAAATCCTAGGAGAAAGGGATAAATGAGAGTTGTTATAGTTGGTGGCGGGGCCGGAGGGCTTTCAACGGCCTCAAACATAAGAAAATATGATAAGGATGCAGAGATAACTGTTATAACCCGGGATAAGCACGTGGCATATTCACCCTGCGCCATACCCTACGTTATGTGCGGGGAGGTTGAGTGCTTTGATGATATAGTGATGCACCAGCCAGAGGACTACAGGGAACGCAACATAAATATCCTCACAGAAACCGAGGTCGAAGAAGTTGACTCCCATAAAAAAACCGTGACCTACGTGAGGGATGGTAAACGCCATGAGATAACCTATGACGTCCTTGTCCTTGCAACAGGGGGCTCTCCATTCATACCTCCTGTGGAGGGGGTTGATCTTGAGGGAGTGTTCACCATAAGGACACTCACAGATGGTGAGAGAATAAGCGAATGGGCCTCCGAGAGTAAAAAAGCTGTGGTGGTGGGCGCAGGACTCATAGGTCTTGAGATAGCATATGGGCTCCTGAAAATGGGACTTGAAGTCACCGTGACAGAGATGCTGCCACAGATTGTCCCACGTTCCCTTGATCCTGACATGGCAGCCATAGTACAGGATTACCTGGAGGAGAAGGGTATCAGGGTTATTCTTGGAAAGGCCCTTGAGAGGATAATTGGTGATGGGAGGGTTGCGGGTGTTGTGGTTGGAGATGAATGCCTCGATGCAGATCTGGTGGTCCTTGCAACAGGTGTTAGGCCGGAGACAAAGCTTGCCAGGATGGCGGGATGCGAACTGGGACAGTGGGCGGTCAGGGTCAATGAGAGGATGCAGACAAGCGTACCTGACATTTACGCCGTAGGGGACTGTGTTGAGGTCTACGATGCCGTGACAGGTTTCAGGACCCAGTCACCCCTTGGTTCAACCGCCGTTAGACAGGCCAGGGTGGCTGCAAGGAACATTGCGGGTCTTGATGCGACCTTCAGGCCGGTCCTTAACGCAATGGTATCAAAGATAGGCGAACTCGAGTTCGGTGCTGTTGGACTTACAGAGGTCATGGCGCTTCAGAATGGAATAAAGGTGGTTTCAGGAAAGAAGAGAGCCCTTACAAAGGCCAGATACTATCCCGGCGCCGAGAGGATTGATGTGAAGATGATATGTGACCTTAAGGGAAGGATAATCGGGTGCCAGATGGTTGCAAAGGAGAGGGTGGCTGAAAGGGTTGACACAATGTCACTTGCCATATCACAGGGACTGACATGTTCAGATCTTACCTGGACAGAGTTTTCATATGCACCCCCTGTTTCAATGGTCATCGACCCCATAATCCTTGCAGCGGAGGATGCATGCGAAAAACTCAAAAGGGTGAACAGCAAGCATGATGATTGAAATGAAGCAGTTCTCATAACCCCTGCGGCCGGCAAACGTCTGATTGGAATGGGAATGCTTCAGCACCCTGATTTGGAGAGGGTTCTTGAGGATGGAACCCTTGTTATAATCGCAGGGACAACCAATGGCTACATAGCAGAGGAGATCCTGGCAGGAATCGGTGAGGAGGGATTCGAGTGAAGGGGGCTTTCACAGGGGGATAACTGTGCCGGCGAATTTCAGGAAGGACAGCAGGGGGCGCATGGATATTGACTTTCCAGGGGATGTGGTAATCAGAGACGGCAGATGGGAGAGGGGACTCACAGTCTTTGATGTTGCAGATGAACCTGGAAGTCGGGATGTGATACTCAAGGGTGCCAAAGCCCTAGACTATCAATCGGGAAGGGCCGCTGTCTACATAGGCCACCCCAGGGGCGGCACGGTACTTGATGCACCGCAGCCGCTCCCGGAAGAAAAACAGGCCTTATAATACCAGTGGGCCTTGAGAAGATAATACCCGGGGACCTTGATGCTATTTCACTCAAACTCAACTCAGCAGCTGCCGGGGGTCACGGGATGCTCCCACCACCCGCAGGGTCTTCACGGAGGTTGATGCGCTTGAACTTCTCACAGGCGCATCTGCAGAGCCGGTTGCAGCGGGAGGAGTCTGCGGTGCCGAGGGAGCATTTTACATAGGGTTGAGGGTAATGAAGGATCACTTGAACTTGCAGAGAGGATAGTGGGGGAAATTGCGCCTGAACCACCCTACGCAGACCTTTATGATAATGATAAAATAGCAGTGGGTCCTGATTTATAAGATATAAACTGCTTTAACCTTGGCAGCCGGGATAAAAAAATTAGAGGATGAGGGTTTTTGAATCTATGGCGGCCTCTATTTTTTTGATACCCCTGAAAGTTGGATGACGTGGCCGTATTCTCCTGGCAGCCTACTTATCCTGTAACGGTACCCTGTGGAGATCTCAAGGGCCGCTGCAGCGGTGTTTGCATAGGGGCAGGTGGATACCGTAACTCCATCATCCTCAAGGGAGCGGCAGAAACCATAGAACCTGCAGTTTTTCACATCCATCATGTGCTTCTCTCCTTCAGTGCAGTTGATGGATGCTGCGAATCCATGTTTGAGGAAGTATTCTGCTGTTGACTTTAAAGGATCCTCAGGGTCAATGACCTCTGCCAGTACGAAGCCCATCTCCCTTGTGACTCCCTGTGAACCATTGCCGAGGACCTTCCAGAGGCTCTCTGTGATGGCCCTGAACATGAGGGTGAATGGCTGCTCAGGGGATGATGAATCGCTGGAGTGCTCAAACTCGTCTCTGCCCACACCACACCGGGGGCAGACCCAGCCATCCTCAAGTTCGCCGAACTCCCTGTCAGGGACCTGGTACTGGCATATCCTGCAGACGTACATCTCTATCCCTTGAAGTACCTCTCAAGTATACCCCTGAGCATACGGGCGTGCCTTCCCTCATCCCTTGAGCTCTCATTGAAAAAGTCACGGGCCTCATCAACACCACACTCCGCGGCCCTGAGGGCAGCCTCACCCTTTTCCCTGCTGGCAGCCTCTTCACCCTCAAGCATCATCTCAATGTTCTCCTTAAGATTGTCTCTGATCACACCACTGAGCTCTGCAAACCTGGCTGCATGCTCAGCCTCCTCAAGGGCTACTGTTCTGAGGACCTCTGCAACCTCAGGGAGGCCCTCCCTCTGTGCCTGCCTTGCCATTGCAAGGTACATGCCAGTCTCGGCGCATTCACCCCTGAAGTTCGCATCAACCACCTTCTCGATTTCTGTATCCCTGCATATGCCTGTTCTGTTCTGGTTCATATCACTCACCTCCTGATTTCAGCTGCAAGTTTTCTTCCGGCCTCAAAGCAGGCGTCGAGTTCATCAGCTGTGGGCACGTAGTAAACTTCCTCCTCGTCAGTAACATCGAATCCTGCCTCTTCAAGAAGCCCCTTCAGGGTTTCTGTGGCCCCACCATTTCCACCCATTGACCCGAATACGAGGGCCTTTCTGGTGCGGGTTCTGTTGAATTTGAGGCCCCTGAGGTACATGAGGAGGTCTCCAACGCTTGGGTAGGGCTCGTCGTATATGGTGGGGGCTCCAATTGCTATGGCACCACTTTCAAGTATGTCCTTAACGATCTCGCTCCGTTCATCATCGTGGAGGCAGTGGACCCTCACATCGGCCCCCTCACTCATAACTCCCTCTGCTATGGCATGTGCCATTTTCCTGGTTGACCCGTGCATCGTGTCGTAGATCACCGTGACCCTCTCATCCACCATACCGGTGGCCCAGCCTGTGTAGGCCTCTATGATCTTCATGGGGTCTGTCCAGATCTGTCCATGGGATGGGGCGATCATCTGGATCCTTTCGAGAAGCCCGAGGTCCCTAACTTCATCGAACTTTCTGAGGACCAGCTTTGAGAGGGGCGTTATTAGGTTTGCATAGAACTTCCTGGCGGCATCCATGAGGACGTATTCTGGTATCTCCCTGTCAAGGCGCTGGGGGTAGCAGAGGTGCTGTCCGAAGGCGTCGTTTGAGAAGAGTACACCCTCCTCAACAAGGAGGGTGAACATGCTGTCTGGCCAGTGGAGGAGTGGGGCCTCCAGGAATGTCAGTGTCTTCCCGCCAAGCTCAAGCACATCCCCTGTTTTGACGGTCCTGAAATCTGCTCCATTTAGGGAGGGGTAGTGTTTAAGGAGTCCCTTAACAGCCACCTCTGTGCAATAGATGGGGGCTTCCGGGAATCTCCTGTGGAGTTCCACCAGGACACCGCTGTGGTCCTTTTCAACGTGGTTCTGGACTATGTGGTCAATCCCGGTTTCTATTCCCTCCTGTTGCAGGGCGTCCTCAACCCTTGCCATGAGCTCATCAAAGGTGCCGGGGTAGGAGTTGTCTATCAGTGCAACCCCATCATCTCCACAGACAAGGTAGGCGTTGTATGTGGTGCCCTGGAGGGTGTATCCATGGTAGTTTCTAAGATCCCAGTCCAGGACTCCCGTCCAGTATACTCCATCGGATATTCTTTTTGCTGCGGCCTTCATGTTATCACCGGATATTAAGTTCGTACATCATCGAATGTACTATAACATACGAACTAATATATAATTTTTTCTGTTCTATGGCAGTGAAACAATTTTATGGCGGGTGAAACATAACTCTGCTCAATGAGTGAAAGAAAGCAATTTACAATATTCGCAACGGATGAGGGAATAGAGGTAATAGAGAGTCCCATCAAATCACTTATACTATCAGAACTCATGAAGAGCCAACTCAGATTTCAGGATATAGTCAGAATAACAGGAAAATCCAAGTCCACGGTATCAAAGCACCTCTCTGATCTCAGAATGGCCGGCCTCATAGTCGAAAGGCAGGACCCGGCAGATAGAAGAATAAAGGTCTTCTCAATAAACTCGAGGTACCTGGGTAAACTAAGAAGAAAAAAATGTGGAGAACTGGATGAGGAAAAAACAGAGTTTCTTGCAGAGCACCTGACCTCAGCGGGAGATCCCTTTGAGTTCTTCAGGCTGATGTTCCATGTGCTCCGGGTTGAACTGATAAAGGAGGGCATAAACATCGACCCCATCCTCCATGAGGTCGGATTGAAGATAGGGGAGGTTATATACCCCACTTTAAGGGCAGGGAACCTTGAGGATCTCCTTGAAAACCTCAGAAGATTCTGGAGTATAAACCGGCTGGGGACCCTGAAGGTGGAAAGCATGGATCCGCTTATAATAAGGGCCTATGACTGCTTTGAATGCGGGCTGCTTCCTGAAATCGGTGAATCCGCCTGTGCACTGGACTCAGGGATACTTGAGGCCGTATTTGGCAGATATTTCAATTCTGATGTTGAAATCCAGGAAACAGAATGCTATGCAAGGGGGGATGAGAGGTGCTCATTCATTATCACACGGCAAAGGTCCGACTGAATGGTTAGTGGCTGTTCCTGAACCTCACTATGGTGGTTGCAAGGTACCTGCCCCGTGACGGGAAGCCCCTCTCAACCACCTCATCATCCATGCTGCAGTTCTCCACAGATACAACATCCCTCTCCCGGGGGTCAGACTCCACAACCTCCCTGGCGCGTCTCCCATGACGGGAGGTCTTCATTATAACGCAGGCATCAACGTTTTCAATCATGTTACTGAAGCGTTCATCAACCCTTGGCACCACAACAAGGATCTCATCACCCTCCACGATAGCCTTACCTGCACTTGCTGCACATGCTGTGAATGATGTCACACCTGGAACCATCTCTGTCTCAAAGCCCATATCCTGAATCCGCCTCTGAAGGTAACTGAAGGTGCTGTAGATGGACGGGTCACCCAGGGTTATAAATGCAACATCCCTTCCCGAGGCAAGTTCCCCTGAAACCAGGCGGGCAGCCTCATCCCAGTGCCTTTCAAGTTCATCCCTATCATCTGTCATTGGAAATACAGGATCAATTATCTGGTAATCATCACCACGTTCATTTAAAATATCCTTCACGATTGAAAGAGCTATGCTGTCCCTTTCAGATGACGAACGGGGAGCGCATATAACTGGAACTGATTTTAAAATCTTCAGGGCCTTTATGGTTAAAAGTTCACTGTCACCTGGCCCAACACCCACACCTATGAGTTTTCCATTCATTAGAAACACCTGATAATCTTCTGTGGACAATGAATTTGTTTTCAGCGGCACTCTCTAAACTTATATAGTTCCTCACCCTTAAATAGACTCCATGGAAAACCCACTTTTCTGTCCCGACTGTGGAATGATGAGGGATAACTGCACATGCAGGGGGAAGGGGCGTCTTTCATTCTTTAAGAACCTCATAAAATCCGATGAGAAATCAGATTCCATCAACGAGGACCTCCAGAAGAGGTATCCCCACATACCCGGCGAGATCATAGAGAACTTTCCCTTTCCACAGCCAAGACCAGGGCAGCTTGATATCATAAACGACATATACCAGGCACTTGAGGATGGCTACCGCTACGTTATACTTGAAGCGGGTACAGGCACTGGAAAGTCGGCAATAGCATGCACCTTCGCAGGCATATACCAGCCGGCATACATTCTCACAATGACAAAACAGCTCCAGGACCAGTATGCCGCTGAATTCGGGGTTCCGGTTGTGAAGGGTAGGGGCAACTTTCTCTGCCGCAACGACGACCTGGAGTCAACCTGTGACATGGGCACCTGCCAGACAACACCATCCTCAGAGAACTTCCACTGCCCCTACGGTGTTGTGAGGGGTGAAACACTCCTCGGTGAGGAGGCATTCCAGGACTCATATGGCAACAGGGTATTCTTCAGGACAGATGAGCACTGCCACTACTGGGAACAGAAGGCAGAGGCCATAAACAGCCCCATAACCCTCATGAACTATGACTACGCATTCCTTGAACTCAACTACGTGGGCCACTTTGACAGGAGGAACCTCATGATACTTGACGAAGCCCACAACATCGAGGATAAGCTCATGAAGCGGCTTGAGGTCACCATATCCAACAGGCGCCTAAGGAAGGACATTAAGAGGACAATACCCCCCAGTATGATGCAGGAGGATGACCCGGCTGAATGGATACTCCAGGTTGAGGCCATAGCAGACCACTACGGTGACCTTGAACTGGAATCACTGCCCAGGAAGAGGAGGGACAGGATAAAGAGGACCATTAAGAGGCTCTCTGAACTTAAAATGAGCCTTGAGGATGAACCAAAAAACTGGGTTATTGATTCCGACGGCGAATCAGTTTCATTCAAACCCCTCCGGGTACACCACTATGCATATGACCGTCTATTCTCCTACTCTGAATCATGCCTCTTCATGAGCGCCACAATACTGAATGAGAGGCTCTTCTGCCAGTGGCTGGGCATAAAACCTGAGGAGGCCTACATCGTAAGGGTCGACAGTCCATTCCCGGCATCAAGAAGACCCATAGAACTGAAGATCGCAGGGAAAATGTCAAGGAACAGGATAAAGCAAACGGCCCCTGAGACCATCCCAATACTCAACAGGATCCTTGAGAGGCACAGAAACGATAAGGGACTCATACATACACACAACTACCGCTGTCAGAGGTTCATAATGGAGAACATACCAAACAGGAGGCTCATAGACCACAGGGCATCCAACAGGGAGGCAGTTCTAAGATATTTTGAGGACTCCAGGGACCCCCTTGTCCTTGTGAGCCCATCAATGAGCGAGGGCGTTGATTTACCCTATGATAAGTGCCGGTTCCAGGTGATCTACAAGATACCCTTCCCCTACCTTGGGGATAAGCAGGTGAACAGGAGGCAGAGGATGGACCAGAGGTGGTACGCCTACAAGACAATAATGACACTGATGCAGGCATATGGACGTGGGGTGAGGGCACATGACGACTCATGCTACACCTACATACTGGATGGTAATATAGAGATGCTATTCAGAAGCCCCCTCTACAGGTCGCTCCTCCCTGAGTTCTTCAAGGAGGCCATAGTCAATGAGTGATTATATAAAAAGAAAAAAAGTTTTTTATTTTCCTGCTCCACCCCTGAGGAACCCGAAGGCCACTAGACCAGCAGCAACAAGGACGCCCACGATACCATAAACATACCATGATGAGTCTCCGCCACTGGAAGATGACGTCGCATTCTTAACCTCATATGCCCTCTTACCCTCAACGGGGGACTCCTCTGAGACCTCAGATGCAGCACTCACAGCGGCAGGTGAAGCGCTGCGGTCAACACCCGGTGAGTAACCGGCATGGCCATTTGTAACACCATGAGAACCTGAGGACACGCCACCAGTTGAGGCGTCTGTGGAGCCACCAGGAACACCGCCCTGGGTCCCGCTCTGTGATCCCCCATTGTTCACAGGTATGAGGTCATCCAGACTTCTTGCAGGTATTGAACGCAGGTAGGCGAGCGGGTTACCATCTGCACCGCCCTGTATCACCCTCAGTTCATCCTCTGTTATCCACTTCTCAACCTCCTTTGTGAGCACCATGGGGGATGTCATGTAATCTGGGGTCTGGCCGCTGTAGAGCATTATGAAGGCGGCGGCCCATTTCTCGAACATAGCATTCCTTGTGGTGCAGTCACTGAGGTCAAACTGTGGCCATCTGAAGCTTATCATTATGGCCTTACCAACCTTCTTCACAGGATCCCATAGTATGAGTATTCCCTCTTCACTTCCACCGGGGATCATGGGTGATTCAAGTTCATCCTGGAGGACCCTCTTCGCAAAGTACGTGCCTGTACCGGGGCTCACACCCATGAGGTAGAGGAGAGCGTCGTCCTTGCAGTATATGCTCGTCCCGAACCACTGGTACTGCTGGCCAGCTTCCAGTGGATAGTTCTCAAAGGCGTACTCTGTTATGAAGAAACCTGGCTGAACACCGGGGCAGACATGGTTGTGGAAGAGGAACGTCACGAGCTGGTCGTAGGGGATGTTGTACTTCCATGCGTTTGCTATGCTCTCTATGCTGAAGTATGAACTTCCAAATATACCTGCATTTGCGGTGTCTCTTGCGGCGTCGTTAAGGGCTGCCGGGCCTATGTCGTTGACCCGTATACCATCAGGAGTGGCCCCTGCAGTGAGGGCACCTGTCGTGGGATTGTAGGTTATGTATACTGAGTCAAGTGTTTTTCCATCGGCTCCCTTAAGGACGAATGTAAACCACAGGGGCTTGTAGAATGGGCTGTGCACCGGTAGCAGGTTTTTTCTGCTGAGTCTTGAGCCAAGGACCTCAAAGATTCCCTCATAACATGCATCTGTTGGTGTGCCGTTGAGGTAGACGTAACCTGCCGATGTGAGGACGGCAATGTTGAGACTGTCCCTTTCAAGGTTCACACCCCTATCAGCCATGAATATGTTCTTTGCCATCTCTGCAGCCCTTTTCCCGATTTCCCTGAGCTCCGAGTAACTCAAACCACCATCTGATGCGGCTGGTGTTTCCCTTGTTGCATTTGGAAGATTGAGTCTGTTTATGTATTCCATGTCAAGGCCGTGGGTTTCGTTCACCTGGTTATAGTTGACCTCCCTTCCTGCGAGATAGTAGTACTGGTCGGCTGTGAGATTATCGAGCTCTTTGACTATTGTTACAAGGGATGCGGGGTTCTGTGTAACCTTTTTAACAAGCCAGGCGTTGAATTTGAGTTCAGATACTGCTGCTGCACCTGTTTCCCTTTTGTAGAGGTCGATGAGTGCCTGCTGGTCAAACTTCATGACCACAAGTGTCCCTGTATTTGTCCTTGAGTTCCACCTTATGAAACCAACCATGCTCGCATCTGCACCGGTACCTGATGTATCAAAGCCAAGGTATGACCTCTTTCCAGGTGTGTTGTCGAGTGCAAGTATAAGGGCGTCGTCATCTGATCCACCAGGGACACCTATTGTTACATAGTTGGTGATTTCTATTGGGGAACCTGTTGACCAGTCCTGAAGTGGCGGGTAGTACATGTAGAGTGTTTTGCTCATGGCATAGCCGCTGATTGTTCCAAGACACATGTGACCGTGGAAAGCTGCCTGCTTGAGAAGGTCAGCGGGGGCTCCAACAGCCCATGCATTGGCAAGGCTTGCGAATGGAAATGCATCTTCCCCCAGCCTTGAGGTCAGGTTGTTCCACTGGGCGATGGTCATGTTCTGGGAGATGGTTCCAAGGTACACAAGGGTGTTGTTTCTGTAAAAGGCCATAAGAAGGTCGTTGCCTTTTTTTATTATGAATGCTGTGCAGAGCGGGTCCACTGCTGTTCTGCGGAGGGTGAGTATGTTTGCCTTTCCATAACTGATAACACCCCCGGCCCTGTTGAGTATACCCTCTATCACGTCTTCGGTTGTCATGTTCCTGTATTTAACAAGGCCAGCGGTTGTTATAACCAGAACTTCGCCTCCTCCTGTGAAGTTCAGGATTCTGTCGGCCCTCTCGGTCACATCTCTACCCAGACGGTATGCTTCTGTTGCATTGAGCACAAGGTTCAGGCTGGCGTAGTACCTTGTGTCTCTGGGGTCATTGGGGTTTAATGTGAGGTTTAGTCTTCTCTCTGCGGTTATGTAGCCGGGGGCCCTCACCGTGAGTGTAAGATTTGCTGAGCTTATATTTGTGCGCTGGAATACCAGCTTTGTGTAGCCGCTTGATGGGTCGTAGGTTCTCGTGTAATTCAGACCAACCCCCGAGTCTGTGATCTCAAATGTTGGGTTTATTCTGTTTGTGTCATCGCTGTACTGATAACTGACAAGTACACCAACCTCACAGGTTGTGTTGTCTGCAGCCGCCACTGATCCCGTCATTAGGAGCGGGAGTAAGAGCACTGAGACCAGAAATAGTTTACGCATTCTTTCACCTCCATCAATTATTTATCACCCAACAATACTATAAAAATAAATATTATTATTTTTTTTAAATTAATGCAGGCATTAGTAATAAATATTCTCCAGATCAGGTACAAACATTTATATTTAGCGTGGCCTCCAGAGATAGAATGGGTGATAACATGGATTATAGTGACATAGTCAAATTTCACGGTCATTCCTGTGCAGGAACAGCCCTTGGATACATGGTTGGAAAGATCGTGGCAGAGAAATTTGGAAGATCAGAGGATGAGGAGATAGTTGCTGTTGTTGAGAACGACAGCTGCAGCATAGACTCTGTCCAGTTCATGACAGGGTGCACATTCGGCAAGGGAAACCTGATATTCAGGGACCATGGGAAACATGTCTACACATTCCTGAACAGAAAAACAGGTGAGGGGATAAGGATATCCCTTAAAAAGACCATTGATGAACTCATGGATGAACTGGGAGTTGCTGACAGGGCTGAGGTGACAGACAGGATACTTGAAATGGACCCCCATGAACTCTTTGATGTCACCGATGTGGTGGAGGAGATTCCAGGGAATGCGAGGATCTATGGGTCGGTGAGATGCGCTGAGTGCGGAGAACCTGTTTCAGAGCACAGAGCAAGAATAAAGAATGGTGAAATAGTCTGCATTCCCTGTTTCAGGGGCTGAAATTTTATTTCTTATCATAGTTCTACCAAACAATCACACAAGTTATAAAAACGTTAAATGAAATTATCTGGTCTCAGCATTGGCTTCTCAGAAATCTAAGGTTATTGGTAGTTGCTGTTTAGGATGCTTACTATTATCAGATCAGTGAGAGGAAAAATGACCTTGCTGTGAGTGGTAATGTCCAGGAATTTAATGGAAAACCCTAAGAGCATGCAGCATGAGCAGGAAGGTGTAAGAGGATACTGCTTATTATCATGCTGGTCTTTTCTTCAGAAGCTTTCTTCAGAAGGCTTACTGAAGTGGGGCGATAAACAGTCCGGTGAAGATGGCGAATGCTAGGCCCAGAAGTAAAAACCTGGATTCTGCTCAGCATCCAGGGAAAAGGAGCAATATAACCTCCTGAGTATATGTACGTTGCCTATAATCACCAAATCCCATGAATAGGTGCTTAAACTCCATATGATGCATATCTGTACCCTTCGTGACGGTAGCGGGCATGTAGTTTTTCGCTGTAATCATGGAACCCATCGAAATCTACCCAAATGCATCACTGAACCCAAATGGGCACGTACATGTACAGTACTGGCCATCCCACCAGTGTGCACATCTCCGTTTCTATGGATGCCGGTGGGCATGTCGCCACCTCTTACCTTTGATGTTCTGCATTTCCTCAGTGCTTGATGTTTTTCCTGTTTTTCCGGGTCTTCTTCTTAGGTTTTCAGGTTTTTCCTACTGGTGCTGTATGTATTCATGTCTGATGCCCATTCTCAGGCCATTTGACCTTGTCTGTGTGGCATCAGCTAAGATGAGGGATACCTATGTGAATATAATGGAGACAGAGGAATTTGTTATAAATCTTCCCGGTGCAGACATGGTTGAGAAAGTAATCCCCACAGCATCCCATGTTCCCCCAGAGATTGATGAATTTGAACTGGCTGGTCTTGAAGAGAAAAGATCAGCAAAGGTCACAGCGCCGGGAATCAAGGGATGCTATGCATGGATGGAATGCAAACTCCACAGAATTTATGAGGATACCTACATGGAGGTACCATATCTACTGATACCAGGTAAGGTTGTGCATCTGGAGGTCGATGATAGTATATACAATAGAGATGATGGATCATGGGATACAGAAGCTGCCAGACCATTGATGATGATAGAATCAGATAGGGGGATGCATTTCTGTACAGTAATGGACCTTGAATATTTTGAACCTTATGGTGCAATGTTCCCCGATGGGAAGGATCCTCTTTCCTGGATGTATAAGGAGGAAAGTCCATGAAACAGACATTTGAAGAAATGAATAAACCCCGCGTGCAGAAAAATCCCGGGATTTAATGGTGACAGACTCATTGAAGGGGTGGTGATAAAGGACCTCATGACATTTTCAGATGAAGGGGGTTTATTATAGAACTAATGCGTCTGGATGATCGTGGAATGAAAGCGGCGGATATAAAACAGATAATAGCATCTTACTATCCTGGAATGGTTAAAGGGTGGAACATCCATTCCAAGCAGCAAGATCGTCTGATCTGTGTGCATGGAATGGTTAAACTGGCTCCATGACTACTGAGGGATTCAACCACTTGTGGTATAATAAATGAAATCTTTATGGGCGAAAGATGCCCAAGGGCTGTTTACATACCTCCCAGCATATTTCATGGAACAAAGAACACTGGTAGAGATGTTGCCGTGGTCATAGGCATGCCATCCCTTCTATATGATCCTGAAAATGTTGATGAGAGACGGCTGGACCCTAATGATAATGACCTGATACCCTATGAATGGGACTGTAGAATGGAATAAACCATTCTATAAGCCTATATAAATTAAACAGATGAAATACGGACCCGGGGGGATTTGAACCCCCGACCTTGGGATCCGAAGTCCCACGTCATATTCCAGGCTAGACTACGGGCCCTACAGACACTTCTCTATTTAAACTTAACCATTTAAATATTTTCTCATACCCTCATACCACCACAGATTTATAGATGGTACCAGTTAGATATACATAAGGTTTCAGGAATCTTAATGGGCCAGTGGCGATTGAAATGCTTGCAAAGAGGATAATACCATGTCTTGACTGCGACCTCCAGGTTCCGCATGGCAGGGTCGTGAAGGGCGTTGAATTCAAGAGGATAAGATATGCGGGAGACCCTGTGGAACTTGCAACCCGCTACTACGAGGATGGTGCCGATGAGATAGTCTTCCTTGACATAACAGCATCCCATGAGAGAAGGGAGACCATGACCCATGTGATAGAGGCAACCACCGAGAACGTCTTCGTACCCATATGTGTGGGGGGAGGTGTAAGGAAACCAGAGGACTATGTTAAGATGCTTAAGGCAGGTGCAGATAAGTGCTCAACAAACACGGCGGCAATCAAAAACCCTGAACTCATCAGTGAGGCGTCAGAGCTGGTGGGGTCCCAGGCATGTGTCGTGGCAATAGATGCCAAGAGGAGATACATTGAAAACCCCCGGGAATCAGATGATAGGTTTATAATAGAAGTTGATGACGGCTACTGCTGGTACGAGTGCAGCATATACGGTGGAAGGGAATTCACAGGTATAGACGCCATAAACTGGGCAATTGAGTGCCAGGACAGGGGTGCAGGAGAGATACTCCTCACATCCATGGACCGCGACGGCACGAAGGAGGGCTACGACATTCCACTCACAAGGACCATGAGCGAGAACCTGGACATACCCGTCATAGCATCAGGGGGGGTTGGGAACCCCCAGCACATATACGAGGCCTTCACAGATGGCAGGGCAGACGCGGCTCTTGCCGCAAGCATATTCCACTTCAACGAGTATCCGGTCCCTGCTGTGAAGGAGTACCTTCATTCAAGGGGTATCCCGGTTAGACTAGAGGAAAAACGGGGTTAAATTACACATGGACATACCTGTAAGGGAATTCGACCTTGAAATGACCCAGGAGAGCGGTCAGACATCCCAGCCACCATGGAGAAGGGCTGACGGCGCCTTCAGGGAGCTCCTCATAATCGATGGAGTGCCATGCCCTGTGGAGGTGAGGGTTGAGGATGAAGTCCTCAGGGTGAACCCATACTGTGATGTCCCCAAAAAACCTTTAAAGAAGAAGATAGAGTACATATTTGACCTTAAATTTGAAATTGAAGATTTATACAGTTTTCTTGAGGATAAGGGGCTCTCAGATACTATCCAGTCATCAGGGGGCCTGAGGTTATTCCTTGCAAAGGATCCATTTGAGTGCATAATATCCTCCATAGCATCCGCCAACTGCTCCATTAAGAGATGGACAAGGGCAGTGGATGATATCAAAAGGGGATGGGGTGACTGCCATGTATTCAGGGGGGAGAGGTTCTACACCTTCCCATCACCCGCCACCCTTGCAGGGGTTGAGGAGGAATCACTTGAGGACCTTCAGAGGCGCGAGGATAAACTACTTGATGATTTCAGGTTCACTGACCTCAGATCATGTGGGGTGGGCTACAGGGCCCCCTACATAAGGGAGACCTCAAGGATACTCTCTGAGGAACTTGATATCAGGGAAATCCAGAGAATGGACTACCTGGATGCAAGGGAGGTCCTCCTTGAACTGCCAGGGGTCGGTCCGAAGGTGGCTGACTGCATACTGCTCTATGGGTTCAGGAAGACCGAAGCATTTCCTGTTGATGTGTGGGTGAGGAGGATAATGAACCACCTGTACCCTGATAGAAACTTCGGTGCCAGGGAGATTGCGGAATTTGCAGCCCGAGAGTACGGTGAAATGGCTGGTTACGTCCAGCTCTACCTCTTCAACCATGCAAGGAGGTCGGGGCTACTTGAAAAACTCAGGGGTTGATGATGAAGGGCAGATCTTGTGCCGGGGATCTTAAGATGAAGGATGTTATTGATGAATTCAGGAGGGCAGCAGGGAAATCATTCAGGGAACTCAGAAGAGTCCTGGATGAAAAATACTGCTGGAAGTGCCCCCAGAGGTCAACAAGGGACAGGATAGGCTGCAGGGAGGTTGAGGCATGGATGCGTCTCACCTCAACCCTTGAGGAGGAACTCACAGAACAGGTGAAGGGACTGGGCGAGAACTATCATGAACATGTACTCTTAAGGATCAGGGACAGGACTGAGAGGGCCACCATTAAGATAATCAGGGATAGGGGAGGATACATGATCATCAGGGAGGGCACCTCCGGCATCAGGATGGGCCATGAGGTGATGGTTGGCTCCAGGATCCTCAGGGTTGAGGGAATGGATGGTGCCGCTGTCATAACTGATGGGGGAAGGTACCCCCTTTATGAGGTGCAGGGCAGGGTTCTGGACAGGGTTCGAACCGGGCACCCATTCTACAGGTATATAATGTCACTGGAGGGCCAGGATGAATGATCTGAAGGAAAGGCTGGAATCTGTTTCATCAGTTAAGGAAGCCTCTGATATTGTATTTGATGAAATAAAAATGAGAACCGGAAGCAGGTACTGCTATGTGGCCTATGTTGACCCTGAAAATGGGGACAGTGTTGGTATAAGGTTCTCGCACCTGACCGATTACTGCAGCCACTATGAGGAGCTGGGCGAGGCGAGGTTCAGGCTACCTAAAAGCGGCAGGTACGGGGGCCTGCTCGGGTACTCCCTTGATACAGGGGAGTCATTCTTCACCAACAACCCGGCAGGACACCCTGCAGCCCATGGGATACCCGAGGGACACATAAAGGTTTCAAGGTTCCTCTCCCTGGCGGTGAGGGATGATGGGGGGATTCTTGGTCAGATAGTGGCAGCAGATCCCCCTGAGAATTACAATGAGGCCCACCTCAGGGTGGCTGAGGAGATCGCAGAGGCCTACGCAGGGGTCCTTAGAAGGTTCTACCGTGGCGAGATACCCCTCAGATAGAAACCTTGGGGGGATCCTCACTCGTCATAGACCCTGACCCTCAGCATCCGGTCGCCCCTCTCTATTGCTTCAACAACATCCATGCCCTTCACAACCCGCCCAAAGACGGTGTGAACCCCATCAAGGTGAGGCTGGGGGGAGAGTGTTATGAAGAACTGACTACCGCCGGTGTCCCTCCCTGCATGGGCCATTGAAAGGGCCCCCTTCAGGTGTTTATTGGGGTTTATCTCACACTTTATGGTGTAACCTGGACCGCCTGTACCATCACCCACCGGGCAGCCCCCCTGAATCACAAAGTCAGGTATTACCCTGTGGAATGTGAGTCCATCATAGAAGCCGGTGTTTGCAAGTTTCTCAAAATTGGCGACTGTATTCGGGGCATCCTCAGGGAAGAGGATGAGCTCTATTTCGCCCTTAACGGTTTCAATAACAGCCCTTTTCATTTAACCACCACAACATACATATTTATTATCCTTTTAGGCTCAAGATTAATATAAGTCCACCACATTTTCGGTGATATCATGAATTCAGAGGAAGTAATTGAACTTGAAAAAAAATTTATCATGCAAACCTATACGCGGCAGCCCATTGTGCTATCCCATGGAAAGGGCGCCACTGTATGGGATATTGATGGTAACTCCTACATTGACTGCTTTGCTGGTGTCGCTGTTAACAGCATTGGACATGCCCACCCCAAGGTTGCCCTTGCAATCTGTCACCAGGCCCAGAGGCTCATCCACTCATCCAACATATACTATACCAGGGAACAGGCGGAACTTGCAAAGCTCCTCACAGGGATATCCTCCCATGACAGGGTTTTCTTTGCAAACAGCGGTGCTGAGGCAAATGAGGGGGCCATAAAACTTGCGAGAAAGTTCACAGGAAAATCTGAGATAATAGCTGCCGAGAACTCCTTCCATGGAAGGACCCTTGCAACTGTAACCGCCACGGGACAGAAGAAGTACAGCGAACCATTCAGGCCACTGCCAGAGGGGTTCAAACACGTACCCTATGGAGACCTGGGTGCAATGGCAGATGCCATAGGTGATGACACAGCAGCCATAATACTTGAACCCATCCAGGGTGAGGGTGGAGTTATCGTCCCCCCTGAGGGGTACCTGCGGGACGTGGGGGAACTTGCAAGGCAGAACGATGTTCTCCTCATACTCGATGAGGTGCAGACAGGGTTTGGAAGGACAGGAGCCATGTTCGCATCGGAGCTATTCGATGTGCGACCTGACATCACCACGGTTGCAAAGGCCATGGGGGGAGGATACCCGATTGGAGCAGTGCTTGCAGATGAAAGGGTTGCATCGGCATTCAAACCAGGAGACCATGGATCAACATTCGGGGGGAACCCGCTGGGGTGTGCAGCTGCCACAGCAACCATTGAGGTTTTACTGGATGAGAAGCTCCCTGAGAGGGCAGCCAGGATGGGTTCCTATTTCATGGCAAGGCTCAGGCAGGTTCTGCAGGGCTGTGATTCTGTGAGGGATATCCGTGGCGTGGGCCTCATGATCGGCATAGAACTTGATGGCGACTGCAGCAGAGTCGTTGACGAGGCAAGGAAAATGGGGGTGCTGATAAACTGCACAGCTGGTAACGTGGTAAGGCTGCTGCCTCCACTTGTTATAAAGAAGGAGGAGATAGATGCAGCCGTTGATGTCCTTGGCCATGTGATCTCAGGGCTTCAGTGATGCATTTGAAGTTCAGGAGGCTTTCTCAGGGTTCTGCATTGGTGATCTTATGACACTGCAGGGCTCATCCAGGTTCAGGAGGCTTTCTCAGGGTTCTGCGCCTGTCTCAAAAAGCCATGGATTTTTATTTTTAAATTCACGGAGCCAGGGTGAAAAGTCCATTTTACCACACCTGAACCAGCACCAGTCCTCATGTTCACTGCTGAGTTGAGGGACACCCCCTCTAAACTCAGCAGAGAAGACAATATTAACCGATACCTTATCAGGGAAAACCTGTTCAAATGCACCCAGAACATGCAGGGGCCTGATTTCAAGGCCTGTCTCCTCATAGACTTCCCTTGAGAGTGCCTCATCCAGTGTTTCACCACCATGAGGTTTTCCACCGGGAAGCTCCCACAGTGAGGGGTTTGTTGCTGAATCACCGGACCTTTTCAGAATGAGAACACCCTCATCACCCCTTATAAGGGCCCTAACGACCGGTATGAATGGTTTCATATTCTCACATCCCACGAACTTTTATTAGTCAGTTGAATGAAAGATCTGATTGATTCATCAATTAATCTGGGAGGATAATCGGTTATGTTTTCTGATATTGAGGTTAACGATAAGGGACATCTTGTGATTGGGGGCGCCGATGCTGTTGATCTGGCAGGTGAATACGGCACCCCACTCTATGTCATGGATGAGATGAGGATAAGGGACAATTACAGGAGGCTCCACAGGGCATTCTCCAGGAACTATTCAGATTTTCAGGTATTCTACGCATGCAAGGCCAACACCAACCTCGCGGTTATGAGGATACTGGAGGAGGAGGGCAGTGGAATCGATGCGGTGTCTCCAGGGGAGATCTACACAGCCCTCATGGCAGGCTTCGAACCTGAAAGGATCCTTTACACAGGTAACAATATTAGGGATGATGAGCTGCAGTTTGCACTTGAAGCAGGTGTGAGGATCAATATTGATTCAAGGTCACAGCTTCTGAGGCTAGCGGAGATGGCCCCTGAGGGACTTGAGGTATCATTCAGGGTCAACCCCCTGGTGGGCGCAGGCCACCATGAGCACTGCATCACCGGTGGGGAGATGAGCAAGTTCGGTATCATGGAAAGCGAGGCCCCTGAGGTTTACAGCCTGGCACTTGACCTTGGTCTTGAACCCGTGGGTATACATGCCCACATAGGATCAGGAATACTTGATCCGGAGCCCTTCATGATGGCAGTTGAGTCCCTCATGGATATCGCTGGAAGGGTCCATGAGGAGGCAGGGGTTGAATTTGAATTCATGGACTTCGGCGGCGGCCTTGGCATACCATACACTCCAGATGAGGAGCCACTGGATATTGATGAATTCGCATCAAGGATAACGGGCCTCTTTAAGGATAAACTATCTGATTATGGTCTGGGAAAGCCTGTGATGTGCCTTGAGCCTGGAAGGTACATAGTTGGGGATGCATCATATCTCCTAACACGTGTTAACACCATAAAGGAGAGTTACAGAAAATTCGCAGGGGTTGACGCGGGCTTCAACACGCTGCTGAGGCCGGCCATGTATGGCTCCTACCACCACATCCTGGTTGCAGACAGGCCCCTTGCCGAGCCCTCAGGGAAGATAGACATAGCAGGAAATGTATGTGAATCAGGGGACCTCTTTGCAAGGGACAGGCCCATGCCTGAGATCAGTGAGGGCGACCTCCTTGCCATCATGAATGCAGGTGCCTACTCCTTCTCAATGGCCTCCCAGTACAACTCCCGCCCAAGACCGGCTGAGGTGCTTGTGAGGGATGGTGAAGCCGAGGTTGTAAGGAGAAGGGAGACTTTCGCCGATCTACTCGCAGGGCAGGTTGTACCTGGAAGGCTCCTTAAGAGGTAGATAGAATGACGAGGATGGTAATGTTTTCCAAGATGCATGGACTTGGGAATGACTATGTGGTTATAGATGAGAGCACCCGGGAGTGCATACCCGAGGATAAAAAGTCTGAATTCGTCAGGGAGGTCTGCACCAGGGGATTCTCCATTGGGGCCGATGGCGTCATATTTGTCCAGCCAGCAGCGGGCGAGGGGGATATAAGGTTCAGGATATTCAATGCCGATGGAAGCGAGGCAGAGATGTGCGGTAATGGAATAAGGTGCTTCTCAAAGTTCGTATACGACAATGCCATCGTGAGAAAGAGAAAACTTGATGTTGAAACCCTTGCAGGCATCAAAACCGTGGAGCTTGAGGTTGGTGATGATGGTTCGGTGGTTTCCTCAAGGGTTGATATGGGTACAGCGACATTCAAGACAGACAGGATACCCATGGATGTGGGGGAATACGAGTTCATAGATCGTTTCCTCCCGGTTGAGGGTGAGGATATCAAGCTCACAGCCCTGAGCGTCGGGAATCCCCATGCGGTGATATTTGTGGATGATACAGGGGCGGTGGACCTGGAGCGGCTTGGACCTGCAATAGAGAATCACCCCCTGTTCCCTGAGAGGATCAACGTGCACTTTGTTGAGGTGGTTGATCCATCTGAAATCATCATGGTAACCTGGGAGAGGGGCGCCGGACCAACAATGGCCTGTGGAACAGGTGCCACCGCCAGTGTGATTGCAGGGGTTAAACTTGAAAAACTGGATGATAGCGTCCTGGTGCATCTACCTGGAGGTGAACTGAAAATAGACGTCTACCAGGAGGGTACAGATCTGGGGGCCTACATGGAGGGTGATGCGGTCCTTGTGTTCGATGGGATACTCGTGAGGGATCCCTAGCCCTCATTCATAACGGCCCTTATAATGACTATCTCCTCAAAGAAGTACCTTTCACTTGCAGCAACCTCCGCATCAAAACCCAGACTCCGAAGCCTTTCAAGTGTCCTCCGGGTGTCTGAGAGTGAGGATTGAACAAGCTGGATTCTTCCACCGGGCTTCAGATGTTCAGCCACATCATCCAGGAAGCGGTCTATAACCCTCCTCCCGTCGGGCCCCCCATTCCAGGCAAGGTCCAGGGGGTCACCTGTGAAATCATCCTCACCCACAGGGAGGTAGGGGGTGTTGAAGAGTATAACATCGAATTTCTCACCCCTCACAGGGTCAAAGAGGTCGCCCTGGAGCAACCTTAACCTGGAACCATTCAGGGCAGCGTTTTTCCGGGCACATTCAATTGCGGCAGGGTTTATATCAGTTGCAGTCACATCGGCCTTCTCTGAGGCCTTTATGGCAACCAGCCCCGTACCGGTGCCTATTTCAAGGACCCTTTCACCCTCCCCAACATCAAGGTTATCTGCAAGGAGGAAGGTGTCCTCTGCAGGTTCATACACGTCCCTGCATGTTTCGATTTTCAGATCACCATACCTTATCATTTCAACCATCCTCATCAAGGATGAATACATCCTCGATGTGTTCCCCCATGAGGGCCCTTGTGATCCTGTGGGCCAGGATGAGGGATGGGTTGTAGCGCCCCCTCTCAAGGGCTATTATGGTCTGCCTTGTAACCCCCACCATTTCTGCCAGTTCCTCCTGGGTGAGTCCAAGTTTATTTCTGTATTCCCTTATCAGGGTTTTCAATTTTCCCTCTCCAGGCGGTAGTTTGTCACTGATTTGGCGATAACCCCTGCAACCAGTGCAACCAGAGGGATGGGATCCACATAGGGGTCACCCTTGAGGGAACTTGATATGAGTTCTATGAATATTCCCACCACAAGGACTGGCATCATGGCCCAGGCTGCGTTTCTCTCGGCTATTGCCTCGTGGATGTATTCCCTCTCATCCCTCTGGACCTTCCACATAACATCAAACATGTCGAGGAAGAGGAATACTAGCCATGCGGCTGTCACATATATTCTTGCCATTGTGCTGAGGGGCAGGAGCTGAACCGCTACAAGGATGAGAAGCACAGATGCCAGGTATGCAGCGCCCTGCCAGGTTTTCACCGAGACTCCCCAGCCACCATACTTTCTTCTGCCAAACCATTCGGGTCTTGCTATTATCAAAACAACCACCATGTAAAAAATAATTTACATAATATTTATATTTTTCCATGATGGGGCTGCACTTCCTGTGGGTTCACAGTGATCATGAGGGTGCTGAGAGTTCCTCCATGCGTTCCGCTATTTGGAGTATCTCCCCTGGCTGCAGCTGAAAGACCCTCTTCTCAAGTATCTCAGATGGAAGAACATCCAGAACCTCTTTGAAGTTCAGGTCGGCTTTTATCTCGTGAAATGACTCCCTGAGTGACTTGGCGGTTTTTTTCTTTCTGTGCTGGAAGAGGGCACGGCACACATCCTCAAAAAGTGCCGGGAGCCTGAATCCCGTGGGCCTGACGGTCACAACCGCAGAGTCAACACGGGGTCTCGGGAAAAAACAGCCTGGTTTGAGGTGGTCAACTATCTGGACCTCTGCAAGGAAGTGCAGCATTACAGAGAGCCTTGAGTAATCCCGTGTACCCGGCTCTGCAACCATCCTTTCAGCAAATTCCTTCTGGTACATGAGGACCCCCAGCTTGAATTCATGCTGCAGCAGCCTGAAGGTTACAGGGGATGATATCTGGTAGGGCAGGTTGGATACCACCTTGTTGAAGCCGGGAAGGTCAACCTTAAGGGCGTCGCCCACAATTATATCCACATTATCCCCCTTTACTCTATCGGCAAGGATCCCTGCAATGAATGGGTCGCTTTCGATTGCAGTAACATGACCTGCAAGTTCTGCCATGGGGAGTGTCAGTGTACCTATGCCTGCCCCTATCTCCAGGACATGATCATCTGGCCCCAGGTCAGCATATTCCAGTATTCGCTGCCTCTTACCGTCATCAACAAGGTAATTCTGCCCCAGACTCCTTCTGAGCCTGACACCGTACCTTCTCAGAACGTCCCTTGTCTCTCTGTAGAGTCCCGTCATAAAATAAAGTGGTTATTGGGTTAAAATCAGTCCCTCTTCTTCTGGGGAGGTCTTGTGAATATTGTGTACTTCCTTTTTCCCCGCTTGGCGCCCTCAACATCCAGTTCCATGAGGACCCTCCTGACTATGAGTTTAACAGGGTCTGATAGCATGGGGACCCTGTTCTTTATGTCCTCAAAACTCTCAAAGGGCTTTTCCTCACGGGCCTTCAGGATATCCCACATATGCTTTTTACCGATTCCTGGAAGAAGTTCAAGCTGATGAAGCCTGGTGCTTATGGGACCCGCCTCATTGAAGAAACGCACGAACCTGTCCTCGTTGGACTTTATTATTTCCTCAATGACGTAGGGCAGTTCAACCCGGGCGGTGGCCGTGAGTTCATTGTGCCGGAGTCTTTTGTTGATCCTGGCTATCTTATCCCTTTTACCCTTACCTATGTAGACCTCCTCATGAATCTCAAGGTCAACATCTGGCCGGGGTGTTAACTCAAGGAGGGTGAACTCGTCCCTGCCCAGGGCCTGGGCAACAGGCCTCTTCTTGAATGTACCGAAACCTTCACTCACGTAACCAAGTGGAAGGTAATCCAGTATGATAGCGTACTCTTCCATGAAATCACATACTCTAATTTATTCAGGTCAGATATTATTTTTATTCGACCCGGTATTTATCTATTACCTCGAGTATGCCTGGCAGGTCCTCTGCCTTTATGGGGACCCTTTCCTTGGCAAAGATTAAACGGAGGTCAGATAGGTCCACAGGCATGATATCTGCGATCTTGACAGCATGCCTCCTTTTTATGTTGGGGATACCCATAAGTTCCTCAATGAGGCTCCTGCCGTTTTCAGGGTCAAGCCTTGAAAAGCGGGTTACATGGTCCAGGACAAGGTTCTGCTCGTAGGTGAGCTCATGTTCTTCCCCGAATTTTTCAAGTATCTCCTTAACCTCTGCCATAGAAACAGGTTCACTTTCCAGAACCTTTTTCCCTATCATGGGAATCACTCTTGCATCTGAAGGTGTTCCGGCCTCACAACAAGCTGTTTCTCCTTGTTACCATCCCTTATGGCAACAACATATGATCTGCCCATCATACCGGCAACACGGCCTGTTTTACCATGGAAGCGGGGGTGGGGCTGGCCCCTGTGTATGCTTGGATCTATTATTATGTGTACAAGGTCACCCTCACTGAAGCTCTGGATCTTCCTCGTTATCGGGTTTGATCTTCCAGGCCTTTTAACCTTCTGAAGCTTGTGTCTTGTTTTACTTCTGAAACCTCTTGATCTTCTCATTTTTTAACCTCCATAAAAGCCTGTGATGGCTTGTAACAGTCATTAAAACCTTACAAGAATCAGACATCTAAACTTATAAGTTCTGTATTTAACATTTCCATAAATATATATTTTTCCTAAGGGTCAGGAGGGATCTCTCAGTTGAAGGGTAGATCATCATCAGCCCTGACTTCGGGGTCAGAAGGATTCCTCATGTGACCTCTCCGACCTCAAGGACATCAAGACTGGCGCACCTTGCAGGTACACCCAGGACACTGCTCACACTGGGTTCTGTACGACCCGAGTCCCCTGAGATAAGTTCCTTTATGTACAGTCCACCCTCCGCCTTTATTATGAGTTCCAGGTGATCTTCAATGGGCTTCCAGGATATGTCAAGGACTCTCCGTTCTCTGATCCTGTCAGCTCTTCTGTGTGAAACCCTCAGCGGTGTCCTCTGCCTTATCAGGTCAAGTTTCTCAAGCTTTACCAGGTCCTCATCAGACACGGTACCTCCGAGTTCAACAATGGCACGGTAGACCTTGTATTTTTTCCTTGATGACTCCTTTAGTTCCACCTTTCTGTTCCTTGAGGAGAACCTCAGATCAGCCACCTCAACCATGCCCATGGCTTTTTTGTTTATTTCATCCTCCAGTGCCCTTAGATCTATTGTGCGGACTGCTGGCTCCTTTATCTCCAGTACAAAGGGTCTTCCGGTTCCAAGCATTCGCACATCCACATCCTCCCTGCCAGAACCATGGAACTTGCTGTCACTTCCCCCTGTCGCCTCAAGGACCGGTTCTGATATGAGCTCCTCCACCGATGTGGGGTACATTTTACCGGTATAATCACACCTGCGGCACCCCCTCCCACGGCAGCTCCTGCAGGGCCACCTTGTCTGGGGTATCCCACGGACAAGTTTACGGTATCGTCCCTCAATGAAGATGGGGTTTATCTGAACATGGACCCCTATTTCTCCCCTCAGATCAACCGTTATTACAAGGTCCGGTGATTCAAAATCCGCACCACAGCTGAGGATGGAGGTGACCCTCTTGCCGAGTTCACGGTTCAACTCCCTCTTGATACCCTCCACCCGGATTTCAAGGCGCCTGTTTATCTCTTCATCAATTCTGAGCACATCATCAGGGATCCTTGTACCCACAAGTACCGAGGAGTACTCAAGGTTGAGGTCATCCACCTTCTCCCCAACCCTCAGGGCAGCCTCATCGAGCCTCTCGAACACATCGCCACATACCATGCAGGGACCTTCCAGCTGGAGTGAAAATTTTTCAACAAGCCTTTCACCCCTCAGACGATTTCCCGGCCCCTCCATGACGTCAGAGAAACGTCTTCCAAGGCAGGGGGGACATATTTTTGAGTCTGTGATATCCAGGATGGCATCAAGTCTTTTCTGAACATCCATTTTCCATTCTCCTGGTTTAAATCAGATCTACCTCATGAACTGCCTCATCAGCTGACCCATGGGTCCCCCCATCTTTCTCCTGCCAAGGCCCTTCATGGCCTTCCTGGTTACCCTGTAGTACTTTAAAAGTTCCTTGACATCCTCGTTCCGGGTGCCTGAACCCCTTGATATCCTTCTGATCCTGGATTGCTTGATTATATCGGGTTTTTCCAGTTCCTCATCTGTCATAGAGTCCATTATGATAAGGTACTTCCTTATGGTTTCCTCAGTCATCTTTGTGGCATCCTTGGGGAGTTTCCCGACACCAGGGAGCATGTTCATGACCTGCTGCAGGGGCCCCATCTTACCCATCATCTCAAACTGGACCCTCATATCCTTAAGAGTGAACTTCCCGGATAGTATGGCGTCAAGGGATTCCTCAGCAAGTTCCTCCTCTGAAACCTCCTCAACCTTTTCAAGGAGACTTTTGAGGTCCCCCATTCCAAGAAGCCTTGATATGAACCTTTCAGGGTCGAAGACCTCCAGGTCATCTATCCTCTCTCCGGTACCTATGAACCTTATGGGGGCACCAATCTCTGCAACCGCTGAGAGGGCACCCCCACCCTTGGCCGACCCATCAAGCTTTGTAACGATTATTGACCCGATATCTGTGGCCTCCCTGAATGCAAGGGCCTGCTCCCTTGCCTGCTGACCAATCGTCCCATCAATTACCAGTATGGCTTCATGGGGTTTAATGACGGCTGAGAGTTCCTCCATTTCCCTGAGGAGGTCCTTCTCCTCCTTGTGCCTTCCTGCGGTGTCAAATATGATAACATCCTTTTTCTGAAACTTTTCGAGCCCCTTCTCTGCAAGTTCAAGGGCGTTTTTGTTTTCAGGGTCCCCGTAGACACTGATATCCTGGCCCTCTGTGTACTGCTTCAGCTGTTCAAAGGCCGCGGGTCTCCAGGTGTCGGTACAGACCACACCAACGGTGAAACCTTTCTTGCGCAGGTACCTTGCAAGTTTACCTATGGTTGTTGTTTTACCGCTTCCCTGGAGCCCAAGGAAGAGTATCCTGTAGGGTTTCTCCTCTATCTTCAGTTCATGGGACCTTTCACCAAGGAGCTTAACCATCTCCTCGTATACTATGCTTATGATGTGCTCCTTGGGTGTTATCCCCTTCGGAGGCTCCTCGTTAAGAGCCCGCTCCTCTATTGATTTTGAAAGATTAAATACAAGTTTTATGTTAACGTCAGACTGGATCAGGGCCCTCTGTATATCCTTAATGACCTCCTTCACGACCTCCTCATCAACTATGGTCATCCCTGCCAGTTTTTTCATAGTTTTACTGAGACTCCTGCCCAGATTTCCAAGCATAGTTTCACCTGCAGTGATCAGTAATCATTAACTATTGTTGGGGCAACTTATATATTAAGATCCTATAAAGCGTATCCTGTGCCACTGTGGATACACTGAAACATTCCAGGTCGTCATCGCTGCTCAAAAACCATACCGGGTGATGAAAAATGCTTGATAAATTAAAGGAAAGCCTCAGAAATTCTCCTGTAATCAGGAAGGGGGATTATGACTACTTTGTTAATCCTGTAACTGATGGGATACCCCTCACAGAACCTGAAATCCTTGAGGAGGTTGCAGAGGAAATAGTGAGAAGATTCAATCCAGATCCAGCCAGTGTGGATAAGATAGTGTGCATTGAGGCCATGGGCATACACCATGCCACGGTGCTATCACTCAAAACCCGCATACCCTTCGTTGTCGTAAGAAAAAGGAGGTACGGCCTCCCCGGCGAGGTCGCGGTCCATCAGATGACAGGTTACAGTGAGGGAGAACTTTACATAAATGGTGTTGATGGGGACGATCGTGTCATCGTCATCGATGACGTTGTAAGTACCGGCGGAACACTGCTGGCTGTCCTTGAGGCCCTAAGGGAGATGGAAGTGGAGGTTGTGGACGTTGTAACAGTTATAGATAAGGGTGAGGGCTCAAGGGTGGTGAAGGAGAGGACAGGGTTCACTGTAAGGAGCCTTGTGAAGGTGAATGTTGTTGACGGGAAGGTAACCGTTGAGGACATTCCTGATGGGGCTGAATGATTAAATGTCACTCTATGATCTTGAAACAGAAAGGGTTATCAGGGAAATAAAACGCCTCAAAGCGGATGTTGTTGGGCTTCAATTTCCTGAGGGACTTAAAGGCAGGGCTGTTGAGCTTGCCGGGATTATAGAATCAGAAACGGATGCAACAACTGTTATATCTGCAGATCCATGCTTCGGTGCATGTGATGTTTCAGACAGGAAGATGAAGGGGATGGCTGATCTCATAATCCACTATGGGCACACACCATTCCCCATTGACTATGAGGTGCCTGTCATATTCATTGAGGCCCGTTCAGGGGTTGAGATAGGAGGTGTACTTGAGGATGCTGCCCGTCTCCTGGATGGCCACGAAAGGGTGGGCCTTGCAACAACAGCACAGCATCTCCACCTCCTCGATGAGGCAGCGTCATTCCTTGAGGGAAAGGGTTTTGAAGTGGTTAAGGGCTGCGGGATAAACACAGCTGAGGGACAGGTACTCGGGTGTAACTTTTCAGCAATCAGGAATACCGGTGCAGATGCATACCTCTTCATCGGAAGCGGAAACTTCCATCCACTGGGCATAAAGCTCTTCACAGGAAGGGATGTTGTGGTGGCTGATCCCTATCATGGGGAGGCACGTATACTGGATGAATTCGCAGACAGAGTCCTCAGGATCAGATTCGCAAGGATAAACAGGGCATCCTCTGCCAGGATGTGGGGGATAATAGTCTCATCAAAGGAGGGGCAGAGGAGATTCAAACTGGCCCTTGAGATAAAAAGAAAGCTGGAGTCTGCTGGAAGGGATGCATTCATCTTCATGCTTGAAAACATATCACCGGAGGCACTGCTACCGTTCAGGGAGATCGAGGCGTTCGTGGTGACGGCATGCCCCAGGATTGCCATTGACGACTCACAGATCTATGATAAACCACTCCTTAACCCATCAGAACTTGAGATAGCCCTCGGTGAAAGGGAATGGGAGGATTACGTCCTCGATGAGATAATATTTCCCTGAAGATATTCACTGGAGGTTTTAACAGGATAGAGGAATATGAGGGCATCTTGGGGTGTCCTCTCTGAATATGGATCAATTCTCAGCTTATCATACAAAAAGCATATATATAATCAGAAAGTAATCATAACCCAATATAAGTTGAGGTATTGTTTTTACCTTCAAGAGGTGAATGGATGAAAGTTAAATCTGGGGACATCGTTTTTCCCGGAGACTTTTTAGCTGTAAGTGAAGAGGTACTCCCCTCAGAGGGGACCTACGACGACGATGGAGAAATAAAGTCCCTTGTTGTTGGAGAGGTGGCAAGGGATGATAGGAATAAGAGCATAAAGGTAATCTCAAAGTTCAGCACACCACCCGTCCTCAGGACAGGTTCAAGGGTTATTGGAGAGGTAATAGATGTGAGGGGCCAGAGGGCCCTTGTGAGGATACACAGCATCAAGGGTAACAGGAGGGCCCTTGCAACCTACTTTGTTGGGGGTGTCCATGTCTCACAGGCAAAGAAGGGCTACCTCTCAAAACTTACAGAGGCCTTCAGGATAGGGGATATAGTGGAGGCAAGGGTTACAAGGGTTATGGGCCTTGATGGTATAGACCTCCAGACATCCTCCCGTGACCTGGGTGTCATAAAGGCCATGTGCACAAGGTGCAGACACTTCATGGAGATTAACGGCAGGGACGAGGTGAAGTGTCCCAACTGTGAAAACAGGGAAAAAAGGAAACTATCAGCGAATTACGAAGGTTAAGGGGTAATGAAAATGGAAGTCATTCTTAACAAGAGACATGAAATGGAGATGGTATTCGAGGGCGAAACACACACCCTCTGCAATGTACTGAGGAGCATACTGATGGAGGATGAAACCGTTAAGGCCGCGGCCTACTCCATAGACCACCCCATAGTGGGCGAACCACAGCTTTACATAAGGGCAAGGAGCCCGAAGAAATCACTCATCAAGGCAGCCGGGACTCTGATTGAGAGGTGCGATGAGTTCAGGTCACTCATAGAGTCAGCCTAACTATTTTTATGGAGAACTGTAATTTCAGGCAAATAAAATCTGAGATAAGGATTCTCGGGATAGATGACGCTCCCTTCACACCCAGAAGTGACGAGGACGTGCTCATCGTGGGCACAGTCTTCAGGGGAGGGCAATGGCTTGACGGGGTCCTCACAACAGATATAAGGGTGGATGGGGATGATGCCACAGAGAAGATAGTTGAAATGGTGAATGGCTCAAGGCACCTCAACCAGCTGAGGGTTATAATGCTGGACGGCCTCACCTTTGGCGGCTTCAACGTGGTGGATATAAATGAGATATCCTCAAGAACCGGACTCCCTGTCATAGTGGTTGTACGCAAATACCCTGACCTTGAGAGGATAAGGAGGGCCCTTAAGCACAGATTCCCTGACTGGAAGAAGAGGTGGCGGATGATAGAGGACGCCGGGGAGATCCACCGGGTGGAATCCACCGAGACAGTTTACATACAGACTGCCGGTATAGATCCGGAGGATGCGGCTGAGATTGTCAGACTCTCAACGACCAGGAGTTCCATTCCCGAGCCCATAAGGGCCGCACATCTCATTGCATCAGGGGTTAAACTTGGTGAGTCAAGGGGCAGCGCATGAGGTATTTGTATGAGGACACCACTACTCACAGTGGATGTGATAATAAGGTTATCAGAGGACACCCTGGTACTTGTAAGGAGGGGAAAACCACCATATGAGGGCTCATGGGCCATTCCAGGGGGATTTGTTGAATACGGGGAAACAGTGGAAGAAGCAGCAATCAGGGAGGCCCTTGAGGAGACAGGACTTGAGGTGGAACTGGAGGGCCTTCTTGGGGTATATTCGGACCCCTCAAGGGATCCCAGGGGGCACACTGTGAGCATCTGCTTCACTGGAGTTGCTTCAGGAATACCCACTGGGGGATCCGATGCTGCCGAAGCCAGGGTGTTCCATATTGATGATATACCCTATGATAATCTTGCATTCGATCATTCACGGATACTCGATGACTTCATAGAATCCATTAGAAACCAGAAAACCGCAAATTAAATCAAAAAAATTATAAGTGTCATCGCAGAAAAATCTTAAAAATCAAAAAATTTAGTTTCTCTTATCAGGAGGAAGAAAATGGAGTTCTGTCCCAGGTGTGGAGCTGTAATGTTTCCTGCGAAGGGAAAATTCAGCTGTCAGTGTGGCTATGAAAAGGATATCACAGATAAACTCAAGGACAAATACAATTTTTCAGAGGAAGTTGAATCAAAGGACAGTGTCATATTCACAGGAGATGATGTGAGCACACTACCAACAACAAGGGTGGAATGCCCGAAATGCGGTAACATGGAGGCCTTCTGGTGGCTGCAGCAGACAAGAAGGGCTGATGAATCTGAAACAAGGTTCTTCAGGTGCACCCGCTGCAAGCACACCTGGAGGGAATACGATTGAGGTATGAAGTGCTCGGCCAGGATTCCTGAAGATGGACTGAGGAAGGTTCAAGATGAGCACCGAAGAAACCGGAACCAAAGATTCCGGGGCTGAAAGCAAGGAAAAATCAGGGAAACCCAGTTCCCTGAAGGGTTTCATATCAAGGATAAGGGAAGAGATCCAGAATGATGAGTCTGATCACGGATTCCCGGTTACAGTGATAATAAGGTACCGGGATGACATAGTCAGGTACTCAGCAATGGCCCTTGGGGCGGTCCTTATAATCACAGGGATAATCGCAATCATGGGATCCTCAGAGAGGGTTGTGGATAACGTTGTCTCAGGTGAGAACACGGTCATTGCAGCATTCCTCATTCTCACGGGTCTCCTGCTGCTGGGCGCCTCAATGATACATAGCATCATAGGTCGGACCCCCCTTGAAAGACTCTATAAACAGGTTAAGAGTGCTGAAACAGGGGAAGAGGAAAAAGAGGAGAAATAGTATATAAAGAATGACCCCAATATCTAGCTATATAGGATAAGGAGGACGAAAATGTTCAAGGCAGAATTGAATGATCCTAACATTTTAAGGACGAGTTTCGATGCCATATCATCCATCGTTGATGAGGTTCAGATACAGATCAGTGCCGAAGGCCTGCGTCTCGATGCCCTTGACAGGTCCCACATCACATACGTGCACCTTGAACTGAAATCTGAACTCTTCGATGAATACGTCTGCGATGAACCAGAGAAGATAAACGTGGATACAGAGGAACTCATGAAGGTCCTCAAGAGGGCCAAGGCAAATGACAGGGTTATCCTCTCAATTGATGAGGGAAACCTGATAGTCCAGTTTGAGGGAGAGGCAGTGAGGACCTTCAAGATAAGGCTGATTGACATTGAATATGAAACCCCAAGTCCTCCTGAAATCGAATATGAGAACGAATTTGAGGTACCATTCCAGCTCCTCAAGGACTCGATAGCCGATATAGACATATTCTCCGATAAGATAACATTCCGTGTTGATGAGGATCGCTTCATGGCATCTGCCGAGGGGGAATTCGGGGACGCCGAGATAGAATACCTCCATGGTGAAAAGATAAGTAAACCTGCAAGGAGTGTTTACTCACTTGACAAGATAAAGGAGATGCTCAAGGCCGATAAGTTCAGTGAGACAGCAATCATCAACCTTGGAGATGACATGCCCCTTAAGTTAACACTGAAGATGGCCAGCAATGAGGGGGAGCTGAGTTTCCTCCTTGCTCCAAGAATCGAGGCAGAGGAATAACTGCTGGTGAGGAATGGGGTTGGACGAATTCTTTCAAAAATTGAGGAGGATTCAGAAAAAAGAGAGAACTGAAAGCGGTCTTGCAAGGGTTGGCGATGACTTCTATGAGAGGGTCCACAGCTACCTGGAGGATCTCCTCGAGGCGGTTGGAAATGACCCCTTTGCAAAGGAACACTACCTTATAAGGGACACCCAGAGGATAGCCACCGAGATATGCGAGAGAAGGGAGCACAAGATAACGGACAGTGCAGTGATGAATGTCCAGAGGTCATACCACCTGTTCAACGGGAAACCCCAGTTTGACCTCCAGGATACAACCCCACTCAACATGACCCCTGAGGAGGAGGAACTCTACTTTTCACTTATAGAGACACTGAGGGAATTCAGGGAGAAAATAATTCCTTCGATAGAACTTGATAAAGAGAAAGAGAAACCCCGAGGGGAACCTGAAGTCATCCAGAAGCCGAAGAAAGAAAATTCCAGATCCCGGGAACCTCAAACCAGGGGCAATGCACTGGATGATACGGGAGGGGACATTGAGACGGTGCTGATATTTGAGGAGGTACCTGCAAGGATAATGGGGGTTGATGAAAAAATTTACGGCCCATTCAGACCACAGGACATTGTTACACTCCCATCGCTAAATGCAGATGTGTTTATAAATGCAAGGAAGGGCAGAAAGATAAGGTACTCATAAATACCCTTCTCCCGGCATATTTCTATCTGTCTGAAAGGTCCCATACAAAGGTATAAATAGAGATTTGAGATATACTAACCCAGTATAAAAAAAGTTCCAGTTATTTTAAAGGCTTACTTTTTCACTTAAGAGGTGATTAGATATGAAGATTCCCAAGGAAAGAAGAACTTACTGTCCAAACTGTAGAAAACACACAGTTCACGAGGTACTCGAATCAAAGAGAAGAAAGGCAAGTGAACTCAAATGGGGTCAGAGGCAGTTCAGACGTGTAACAGCCGGTTACAGGGGTTACCCACGTCCACTCCCCTCAGGTAACAAACCCGTCAAGAAACTTGACCTCAGGCTCAAATGCAAGGAATGTGGAAAATCACACATCAAGAAAAGGTCCTTCAGGGCTGGAAGAGTTGAATTTGTAGCCTAGGGGTGGTATGTGTGATGTTCTACAATACGAAAGGTAATTTTCTCCGGGTTAAATGCATGGATTGCGGGAACCAGCAGGTGGTCTTTGACAGGGCAGCCTCATACGTCCAGTGCATAATCTGCGGTAAAACACTTGTTGAGCCAACAGGAGGAAAATCAAAGATCAAAGCCCAGATTCTAGAGGTCCTGGATTAATCTAGGTGTTTTTCATGGTAAGAAGAAAAAATGAATGGCCTGAAGAGGGTGAACTGGTGGTTGGGACCGTTCACAAGGTCCTCAACTACGGCGCCTTCGCAACCCTGGAGGAATATCCAGGGAAGGAGGCTTTCATTCATATATCCGAGGTATCCTCTGGATGGGTTAAGAATATAAGGGACTTCGTAAGGGAGAACCAGAAGATAGTGGCAAGGGTCCTCCGTGTGAACCCCAGGAAGGGGCACGTGGATGTTTCAATGAAAAGGATAAGGGAGGACCAGCGTACAAAGAAGATCCAGGCCTGGAAAATCGAGCAGAAGGCTGAAAAGTTCCTTGAACTGGCAGCGAAGGACCTGGGAAAGGACCTTGACACGGCCTACGAGGAGGTCGGATACGAACTCATGGACATATTCGGCGACCTCTACGGTGCATTTGAAACCGCTGCAGAGGAGGGTGAAAAGGCACTTCTTGATGAGGGCGTCCCAGAGGACTGGGCCGCTGCCATAACAGAGGTTGCTAAACGTAACATAACACCCCCCGAGGTTCAGATCACAGGATATGTTGATATAAAGTCCTATGCACCCAACGGTGTTGAGATAATCAGGAAGGCCCTTAAATCCGTCCAGGATGAGGGCATAACTGTCCAGGCCGTCGGGGCCCCCAGGTACAGGCTTATAGTGAAATCAACAGATTATCTCAAGGCCGAGAAACAGCTCAAGGAAGCGGCCCAGAGGTGCATAGATATAGTGGAAAAAGAGGGTGGAGAGGGAGAATTCCTCCGTGAACTGACATGAAGATGAGAAGATGCCGTTCCTGCATGGAGTACACCCTCAGGGATGTATGCCCCCGCTGCGGCGGATCAACGGGGGTTGTTTATCCCCCAAAATTTTCCCCTGAGGACAGATATGGTGAATACCGGAGAAGACTCAAAAGAGAGGTTTTGAGAGGTAGTGGTGAATAAAATGAGGGAAACAACCATAAATATTCTGGAGGATGTTGAACTTTCCAGCCCGGTTTTCATTGAGGCACTTCCAGGGATAGGGCATGTAGGGAAACTCGCCGCTGACCATATAATAGATGAACTCCAGGCGTTAAAGTTCGCTGAACTCTACTCTCCATCATTCCCACCACAGGTTCTGGTAGATGAGAATGGGATAGTTGAACCCATGAAGAACGAGTTCTACTACCTCAGGGAGGCTGGTGAGGATAAAGGGGATTATATAATACTTGTTGGTAACACCCAGGGCCTTTCACCTGAGGGCCAGTATGAGATCTGCGGCATGATACTTGACTTTGTTGAGGGCTACGGTGTTGAGAGGATATACACCCTTGGGGGACTTGCAACAGGTCAGCCTGTTGATAAGGCAAAGGTTTACGGTGCAGCCACAGACATGGAACTCGCTGAGAACCTTAAAGAGCACGATGTTATCCTGCGCTCTGCAGATGGAGGTATAATAGGTGCATCGGGACTCCTCCTTGGAATGGGAAGGATGAGGGGTATGCGTGGAGTTTGCCTCATGGGTGAAACACCAGGCTACTTCATAGATGCGGAGGCTGCACGGGCGCTTCTGGAGGTGCTCCTTGAGATGACAAAGCTCCAGGTGGACCTTGAGAAACTCGAAGAGCGTGCAGAGGAGACAAGGAAGATGATCTCCAGGGCGCAGCAGATGGAGCAGGAGATGATTGACAGGATGAATCTCAAGCCCGGAGAGGAGGACCTCCGCTACATAGGCTGATTCTCAATTATTTTTTCTGGCTGATTAAATGATTTTAAATGCTGATCTACATATACACAGCTGTTTTTCAAGGGCGACATCCCGCAACATGGTCATTGAGGCAATAGCGCCCCAGGCAAAACTCAAGGGCCTCCATATCGTGGGAACAGGGGACGCATTCCACCCTGGCTGGAGGAAAATCATTGAGGAATCCACGGAATATGCCGGGGATGGGGTGTATGTGAGGGATGAATGCAGCTTCATAATAACCGCGGAGGTTGAGGACTCAAGGAGGATTCACCACCTCATAATACTCCCATCCCTTGAGGCTGCAGAGGAGATGGGGGATAGAATGCCCTCAACAAGCAGTTCAGATGGAAGACCCAGGGTGCGGATGAACGGGGCCCAGATACTTGAAATGGTACATGAATATGATGGTATAGCGGGCCCTGCACATGCCTTCACACCCTGGACCAGCATGTACAAATCATATGACAGCTACAGGGACTGTTACGGGAAGCGGCCGGATTTCCTTGAGCTGGGGCTTTCTGCGGACACTGAAATGGCAGACAAGATATCTGAACTTGCAGACATACCCTTCCTCACAAATTCAGATGCCCATTCACCGTGGCCCCACAGACTCGGGAGGGAGTTCAACCAGCTTGAAATGGATGACGTATCCTTCACATCCCTCAAAAGGTCAATCAGGAAGTGCAGGATCACAGCAAATTATGGCCTTGACCCCCGCCTTGGGAAGTACCATATGACCGCCTGTACAAGGTGCTACAGGATTTACAGCCCTGAAGAGGCACTTCAGATGAAGATGAAATGTCCCTGCGGCGGCAGGATCAAGAAGGGTGTTGACTACAGGATCTATGAACTTTCAACATGGGATGAGCCACACCATCCCCCACACAGGCCGCCATATGTCCATATCATGCCCCTTGCAGAGATTATAGGGATGAAGTATGGTAAGGGTGTTACAACAAAGTTCGTGCAGGGCATCTGGGAGGGCCTTGTGGGGGAGTTTGGAACAGAGATCGAGGTTCTTCTCAGTGCCCCCATTGAGGATATTGGAAGGATCGATAACGGTGTTGCAGTTGCAGTTGAGGCATTCAGGAACGGTTCACTCACCGTGATACCTGGTGGCGGGGGTAAATACGGTGAGATAAGGTTTCCTGCTGAGACACTTGACGCATATTTCAGGTAGATCTATAATCAGGAAATGACTCCCTTTTATTGAAACCAACTTTAAAGTAAGCTCTTAAAATATTTGAAACCGGGGTTTAAAATAATAAAAAATGTGAGCGGACCCGCCGGGATTTGAACCCGGGACCTTCAGATTAGGAGTCTGATGCCCTATCCTGGCTAGGCTACGGGCCCCTCCGTACTCACCTGTTTTTAGCGGACCCGCCGGGATTTGAACCCGGGACCTTCGGATTAGAAGTCCGACGCCCTATCCTGGCTAGGCTACGGGCCCTACCAAAAGAGTAAAAAGATATTGGATCTTTTCATATATAAACTTTTACATGTATATGGGTGTTTCTGCCTCCCCCTGAACGGTCTCTGCGAGCTTCTTGAGACGTGACTCTATGGCCTGGGCCTCCTGTAGGAGTGGCTCGGGGTTAACACTGGTACCCAGCATCTCATTTAGGACCTCAACAACACTTGCAGCGGCCCTGGGATCAGGGTATGGGTTGAGTATCTCTGCAAAGAGGCATGATGCAGGTATATCATTAACAGCGCACCTTGTGAGGAGTGTCCCTGAAATACCATTGAGGTTACCGAAGGGTACTATGGGTATTCCGATATCTGCGAGTCTCTGGATGACCTCCTGACTGTTACCTGCACCTGCAACCGGCTGTGACTTTTCACGGACAACCATGCTGTTGAATGTTATGAGTTCCCTGCTGTTGTTTCGGGTCATCCAGTCCACAATTGCATTTGTCATATCATAGACCACCGCAGGTGGAAGGATAAAATCCGATAGGAAGAGCACTATCCCATCACCCTCATATATCCTGAAGGGGTGTATTGCGACCCCCTTGTAGAGAACCGCGAGCGGAGGGAAGTACTTGGAATCAATGTACCCTATCTCCTTCATTTTGAGGTCCTCAACAAGTAGCCACCCAAGGATGTTACCTATGAGCCCCACACCGGGGGAGCCCTCGAGGACAACGGCATCCTCAACATCCTCCGCATAAATTGTACAGCATTCGGTTTCTGTTTTTATCATCATGGCGCACCACCAGCCCCTCCAAGGTTTTCGCCTGTGATGGGGTCAATGTAGATCTCCCCAACGGCTTGGCCGTTAATCTCAACGGGCACAATGTAAACCATTTTACCGTTTAACTTGACAAGCCTTGGGGTCCCTGCAGTGGCACCCTCCTGTTTTATGTACTTCTGCGCGATACTCCTGGCCTCTGAAGATGAGATCTTCACATTCATATCTGAAGCCCCACCTGAACCTGAACCACTGTCACCCTGAGATGATGTGGTTGAGGGTGATTCACTGTGGACGCTTGACTCACCCTGCTGTGGCCCCTGGTTCTGACCGCCCTGGGGGTTGGTGAACTTCCACAGTGTTTCGGAATTCTGACTCACCTGATAACCCGCTGCAACAGCTCCAATTATCAGGACTATTGCCACTGATGCTAGGATCTTTGAGTTTATCATCAACTCACCTTCTCGTGTGTTTGACAACACATATGGACTATGTGGATACACATATAAATAAATATTCAGTATTACTGAATAAAAAATTAATATTATAAAGTAGATTTTCTACTAATAATAATTCAATCACAACATAATATAAATAGTTTTCACTTTTTTTATAATTGAAAAACTTATAACATTTAAAAATAGTTATAATATTGAAGGTTTTTTGAACTTTAAAAACAAGAGGTGATACATTTGAGCGAAAGGATTGTTATATCGCCGACATCACGACAAGAAGGACATGCAGAACTTGTCATGGAAGTCGATGATGAAGGAATCGTGACAAAGGGGCGATACTTCAGTATTACTCCTGTCAGGGGCCTTGAGAAAATAGTGACAGGTAAAGCACCTGAAACAGCTCCAGTCATTGTCCAGAGGATATGTGGAGTGTGCCCCATACCCCACACCCTGGCTTCAGTTGAGGCAATAGACGACTCCCTTGACATTGAGGTTCCAAAGGCCGGAAGACTCCTCAGGGAACTGACACTGGCCGCACACCACGTAAACAGCCATGCAATTCACCAGTTCCTCATAGCACCTGACTTCGTACCTGAAAACCTGATGGCCGATGCCATAAACTCAGTCTCTGAGATAAGGAAAAACGTACAGTACGTAGTTGACATGGTGGCAGGTGAGGGTATCCACCCATCAGACGTGAGGATAGGTGGAATGGCCGACAACATAACAGAACTTGCAAGAAAAAGGCTCTACGCAAGGCTCAAACAGCTCAAACCAAAGCTTGACCAACACGTTGAACTCATGATTGGTCTCATCGAGGACAAGGGCCTTCCTGAGGGCCTTGGTGTCCACAACCAGCCCACACTTGCAAGCCACCAGCTATACGGTGACAGGACAAAATTCGACCTTGACAGATTCACAGAGGTAATGCCAGAAAGCTGGTATGATGACCCTGAAATAGCCAAGAGGGCCTGTTCAACAATACCTCTCTATGACGGAAGAAACGTGGAGGTTGGTCCAAGGGCAAGGATGGTCGAATTCCAGGGCTTCAAGGAAAGGGGTGTTGTGGCACAGCACGTTGCCAGGGCACTTGAGATGAAAACTGCACTCTCAAGGGCAATAGAGATACTGGATGAACTCGACACATCAGCACCTGTAAGGGCAGACTTCGATGAGAGAGGTACAGGCAAACTGGGTATAGGTGCAATAGAGGGCCCAAGGGGACTTGACGTGCACATGGCCAAGGTTGAGAACGGCAAGATCCAGTTCTACAGTGCACTTGTCCCAACAACCTGGAACATCCCAACAATGGGTCCCGCAACTGAAGGATTCCACCATGAATATGGACCACACGTTATACGTGCATACGACCCATGTCTCTCATGTGCAACACACGTGATGGTTGTTGATGATGAGGACAAATCACTGATTAAAAACGAAATGGTCAGAATCTAGGGAATAACATGCCATACGACGCTGAGATTCTAGTGGTGGGCTGTGGAAACATCCTTTTCAAGGACGATGGATTCGGCCCAGAGGTTATCAAGGCCCTTGAAGAATACTTCAGGGATAAGGAAAAACCAGAAAATGTAATGTTCATAGACGCTGGAACTGGCGGTCCACACTTTGTCTTCTCACTCCCACATGAACAGTGGAAGAAGATGATAGTCGTGGACGTTGTTGAATTCAATGCAGAGCCCGGGACCCTCAGAAAATTCGAGGTAACTGAGATTCCAAAGGGATCCTATGAGAATATGCACACATGGCCAGTGAGCCAGCCCCTCCATGAACTCAGTGAAAAAATTGACGTTGTGGTAATTGGGTGTAAACCCGAGGAGATATCAGCTCCCAATGTGGAAATGGGCCTCACACCCCCGGTAAAGAAGGCTATTCCCAGAGCCATTCAGATGATCTTAGAGGAGATTGGGGTTTCTAAATGAGTTTAATTGCCCGAATCAAAAGATTTTTAGGATTGGAGGCTGAAGCTAAGAGGGAAGAACCCGAAAAGGAAAAATCGGAACCTGTTGGAGCTTCAAAAGAGGAGGTTGAAAAAGTGGCTGAAGAAAATGCAAAACCAAGAATAGGTTACATTCACCTGAGTGGATGTACCGGAGATGCCATGTCGTTAACTGAAAATTACGACATTCTCGCAGAACTGCTCACCAATATGGTGGACATAGTATATGGACAGACCCTTGTGGATCTCTGGGAGATGCCAGAGATGGACCTGGCACTTGTTGAGGGTTCCGTCTGTCTGCAGGACGAACACAGCCTGCACGAACTCAAGGAACTCAGGGAGAAGGCTAAACTTGTCTGTGCATTCGGTTCATGCGCAGCAACAGGCTGCTTCACAAGGTACTCAAGGGGAGGCCAGCAGGCACAGCCATCACACGAGTCCTTTGTACCAATAGCAGACCTCATAGATGTGGACCTTGCACTGCCAGGGTGCCCACCATCACCTGAAATAATAGCAAAGACCGTTGTTGCACTTCTCAACAATGATATGGATTACCTGCAGCCAATGCTGGACCTTGCAGGTTACACCGAAGCATGCGGGTGCGACCTTCAGACAAAGGTCGTGAACCAGGGTCTCTGCATTGGATGCGGAACATGTGCAATGGCCTGCCAGACAAGGGCCCTTGATATGACCAACGGAAGGCCGGAACTGAACAGTGACCGCTGCATAAAATGTGGAATCTGCTACGTGCAGTGCCCGAGAAGCTGGTGGCCAGAAGAACAGATCAAGAAGGATTTAGGGCTATAGGAGGCTGGAAAAATGGTTTTAGGTACTTACAAGGAAATTGTTTCCGCCAGATCAACTGACAGGGAGATTCAGAAACTAGCCCAGGATGGGGGAATAGTCACAGGTCTTCTAGCTTACGCCCTTGATGAGGGTATCATTGAGGGTGCAGTGGTTGCAGGTCCAGGTGAGGAGTTCTGGAAACCACAGCCAATGGTTGCAATGACCTCAGATGAACTCAAGGCAGCAGCCGGTACCAAGTACACATTCTCACCCAACGTGCTGATGCTCAAGAAGGCCGTCAGACAGTACGGTATAGAAAAACTCGGTACGGTTGCCATACCCTGTCAGACAATGGGTATAAGGAAAATGCAGACCTACCCATTCGGTGTAAGGTTCCTTGCAGATAAGATAAAGCTGCTGGTGGGTATATACTGCATGGAAAACTTCCCATACACATCACTCCAGACCTTCATCTGCGAGAAACTGGGAGTCAGCATGGAACTCGTTGAGAAGATGGATATAGGTAAAGGGAAGTTCTGGGTATACACCCAGGATGATGTCCTAACCCTCCCACTCAAGGAGACCCATGGATACGAGCAGGCAGGATGCAAGATCTGCAAGGACTACGTGGCTGAATTTGCAGATGTCTCAACCGGTTCAGTGGGGTCACCTGACGGATGGTCAACTGTCATAACCAGGACAGACGCAGGGGACTCAATATTCAAACAGGCAGTTGAAGCAGGCCTATTTGAGACAAAACCAATAGAGGAAGTTAAACCCGGCCTTGGACTGCTTGAAAAACTTGCCGCACAGAAAAAGGAAAAGGCAGAGAAGAACATAGCTGCAAGGAAGGAGATGGGATTACCAACACCATTCTAATCCCATCAACTATTTTTTATTCTGTTATCACGGTGCACCCATCACCCTCCACAATGACCGTATGCTCCCACTGTGCCACAGTGGCACCGCTCTTTTCTCTCAGCACATGGTATGGGTAGATGGCCCTTGACTGTATCAGGAGCCTCATGGAGGCGCTGAGCCTTTTAGGATCAAAGTACTCCTCAAGCCATCTCTCTGCAAATGGAAGGGAACGGTACTCCTCCCGTATCTTACCGAGAACCCTTCTTGCATGGACAAGCCGAAGTGGCCTTTCACGGAGGAACCTGAATATGTGGGTCTGGGGCATGTCTGTAACAAGCCCAACACCATCGGTTGCGAAGGGTTCAATTGCAAGCACATCCCCCTCCTCAAGTTCATGGGGATTGTTTTCCCTTACGTTGGGTATTGAAAGTCCTGAGTGCAGTATCCACCTGTCCATGCTGTGACCTGTAAGGTTCGACACTGGCTTCATATCATGGGACTCTATCGTCTCCTGGATAACACTTCCAACCTCCCCAACCTCAACACCGGCCCTTATGGTGGAGATCGCATTCTCAAGGGCCTCCCTTGCAGCGTCCATCATCCTGTAACACCTGTCATCCACATCACCCACAGGGATGGTGATGGCGGTGTCGGCTATGAACCCCTCCACATGCGCCCCGAGGTCAAGCTTAACAAGGTCGCCCTCCACTATTCTGCTTTCATCACCTGGAGGGGAGGTGTAGTGGGCGGTAACCTCGTTGATGGAAACATTGCAGGGGAATGCCGGTTCACCGCCCCTACTTCTGATACCATCCTCAACGTAATTCACGAGTTCTATTACTGGCAAACCATCCCTTATGATCTCTGAAGCCTCTTTTCGAACCTTTGATACGATTTTACCTGCTTTTAAATATGATTCGATCATCGTTATCACTTAAGTGAGTTCTGATACTTATTTAAATAATGAGTTATATATTATTTCCAGCAGATAATACTTCAAGGGGGAGCTATATGGCGAGCACCGCAACAATACCTCAGAATATCCTGTGGCTTATAATATCTGTCCTGGCTTTTGTGACAGTGATCATTGTGGCTATACAGTGGAGGAGGGTCAGGGAGTCCCAGAATGACATCCAGCTTCTTGAAAAGCAGATCGAACTTAAAAAGATATCCCTCGTTGAGAACGACCTTCAGGCAAAGCGCCTGATGGAGACAACCATACCTCTCCCAAAGGACAAACAGGAGAAACTTGCTGCAATAAGGAAGAACACATCTGAGATAATGCATGAGGTGGGTTATCTTCAGAGTGAGATAAGTGAGAGACTTGCACTCCTTGAGGCAAGGACAGAGTTCAGGAAACTGGAGAAGATGCTGAAGGATATTGAGAAGAAGGAAGCAGAGCTCAATGCGAAACTTAAAAAATGATCTGGAGGTTTTAATTTGGGACCGGTGGAGCTTCTTGCAATCCTGATACTTGCAGGGGCCATAATTGTCCTCATATACTACTACCTGATGGAATCAGGAAACATGGCACCGGTAACCAGAGTTTACGGCGCCTTTGAAAAACCAGGTGAAGGGAGGGAAGGTTACATGGCAGGAGTTGGAGAGAAGGTGTCAGATGTCAGTGACAGGATAATGGGCAAGGTAAGGGAGGTTCCCATAAGCACTGATGTCATCTCAAGCAAGATAGACGCATTCCTTAATGAGAAGAGCGATGAACTCATAGAGGACTGGGAACTGGCCACCAAGGATGATATATCTGACCTTGAGAAGAGACTTGAACTGGTATCAAGGAACATAGATGAACTGGAGCACCGCTTCAACGAGTACAGGGGTTACACCAACAGGAAGCTTGAGTCCCTTGACAGGAGGCTCAGGAAGCTTGAGGAAAAGGAGGAAGAATAACCAAATCTCAGAGCGGTTCATCTCTAACCTCGCTGCAGGGATCAGATCAGGGAAAAGGAGGAAGAATAACCAAACCTCAGAACCCCTCCGTACATTAAGGCTTGAGGGATGGGTTAAAACCAGACCTCACCACAACCTTTATATAGTAAGATAACAAACCTAATGTTTAGCGGGGTGGGGTAGTCTGGTGATCCCGCGGGGCTCATAACCCCGAGATCCCTAGTTCAAATCTAGGCCCCGCTATCAGTTTTTATTCTCATGTTCATCTACCGGGCAAGCCGGAGGGCAGCTGACGGTCCATTTTTTGGGCTGAGGAAACTCCACCCATCATACAGAACCGCGGTGCCGTGAGGCATCAGCTGAGAGGCTGGACCCTGGAGCAGAAACGACACGTCTTCTGGTGGATGATAATGAAGCTTCACCCCAAGGAGCAGACTGACACCAGGAGGACCGGTGAAACGGCCATTCCGCGGGATGCAAGGACAAATACTGCCTGTGATTACTGTAGGAGGCAGAGGTAGTCCGCCGAGATGAATGCTGCCGAAACAGAAGGTGGGTTACTCCCGGCATGCCCGGTCTCAGTACTTATCTCAACGGGATACCCAGAAATTGCATTATCTCCCTTTGATCTCTGGAGCCGCTGTGCCTAGGACGGTGTTCACGGTTTCACATCTTTCATGAAGGAGCAGGGGTTTTAACTCTTATTTTCTCAATGTAGACGACCTTATCATGAGTTCTTTATTTTTGAGTTAAGGCATGGTTGATCCTCCGAAGGTGGAATTATTCGCCATAGGCTCTTATACGTTCTTTCCATGTTATGGGTTGCTCCCGCATGGCCTGGAAGTACGTAGTCGGCTGTGGTGTTGATCTTAAGGGCAATGAATGTTTTTTTCACTGAAACCATACGAATCCCTTTTTATACACCGTTCCCTCAACCAAGACCCTCTGACCGTTGAGGGCGCATGGATCTTCCCTTGAAGTGAAAGGGTCAAGTGCACTGCACTCCAATCTCTACATTTTTCGGTTTCAGCGTCTGTTAAGGTAGAGGGAGATCATTCGCACCGGATGGAGGGGGACATCTCTGTAAGAAGCTCAATCACACCTTAACCCACAACAAAACCAGGAAAAGACCTGGAATGCCTCTTTCACCTAGATCATCCTGAATATCCTGACCGCTCCTGAAAATTAGAATACTGCATGGATTTTTATGTTAACTCAGGTTTTTAGTAACTTTAAGAATATTAAGGTAGTTCTCAATGTAAAAAAGAGGGAGTACTCTGCTAGCTGAGGTTCACTCCGTGATCATCACTAGAATCTTAGGATGGAAAAGAGGGTTTAGTGGAATGGACCCGGGGTGGTTTCAGTGGATTATGGCATCCTTAACCTTATCAAAGAATCCCTTATCCTCGTGGATCTCATCCCCACTGATACTTGCAAATTCCCTGAGGAGTTCCTTCTGCCTTGGACTCAGTTTTCTCGGTGTTACAACCTTTACCTTTACGTAGAGGTTTCCGTAGCCATTCCACTTTAGGTGGGGCATCCCGTGCCCCTTAACACGGAAGGTTGTCCCACTCTGGGTTCCCGCTGGTATCTTCAACTGCACTGGCCTGTCAAGGGTTGGGACCTCCACGGTGTCACCCAGGGCGGCCTGCACGAAACTTATAGGTTTCTCTGTGTAGAGGTTTGCCCCCTCCCTCCTGAAAATGCTGTGGGGTTTGACCTTAATGACCACGTAGAGGTCCCCTGGTTCTCCACCACGAAGACCCATCTCCCCCTCACCGGGGATCCTGAGCCTGGATCCGGTCTCAACGCCTGGCGGAACATTCACGTGGATTGTGCTGGTTTTCCTGACAACCCCCTTACCGTTACAGTTGCTGCAGGGCTTTTCAACAATGGTTCCCTCGCCGTGGCAGTCGGGGCATGTCGTTATGTTCATCATCTGCCCGAGAAGGGTGTTACGCACCTGCCGCACCTGTCCGCTGCCCCCGCAGGTGGAACAGGTCCTTGCACCTGTACCCGGCTCGGCCCTGCTTCCATTACACACTGGACACTTCTTTGTGTGGGGAACCCTTATATCCGTTTCAAGGCCACTGTAGGCATCCTCAAGACTTATCTCAAGCGTGTAGGTGAGGTCAGCACCTCTCTGGGGGCCATGTCTCCTTCCCCCACCGAAACCGAACATGTCGAAGATGTTCCCTATATCAAATCCCAGGCCGCTGAAAATGTCCTCAAAGTTGATGCTGTTGAATATATCCTCCTGACTGAAGCCCTCCATACCTGCATGACCGAACTGGTCGTACCTTCTCCTCTTCTCATCGTCAGAGAGGACCGCGTAGGCCTCACTTATCTCCTTGAACTTTTCGGCAGCATCGGGATCATCGCTGACGTCGGGGTGGTACTTCCTTGCAAGCCTCCTGTAGGCCTTCTTTATCTCCTTCTTATCGGCACCCCTATCCACACCGAGAACCTCATAGTAGTCACGCTTAGCCATCGATTTTCACCTGGTATAGAATCTGAAAGTTATCAGCTAAAAATAGTTGCACATCAGAGAATAAAAAGTTGGGGGAGGCCTCAGTTCTTGACCTCAAAGTCAGCATCTATGGTGTCGTCACCCTGGTTTTCACCCTGTGATGCTGTGTTCTCTGCCTGCTGCTGGGCAGCCTGCTGGTATATAACCGCACCGATTTCCTGCACGGTCTTTGTGAGTTCCTCGGTCTTTGATTTGATGGCCTGGACATCGTCACCTGCTATGAGTTCCCTTAGTTCACTGACCTGTTTTTCAACCTCCTCCTTCTTATCTGATGGTACCTTATCTCCAAGTTCCTCGAGGGTCTTCTCGGCGGTGTAGATCATTGAATCGGCATTGTTCCTTATCTCGATTTCCTCCTGTTTTCTCCTGTCTTCCTCGGCGTGTTTTTTGGCCTCCTCTATCTTCTGTTTTATCTCCTCCTCTGAGAGCTTGTTGGGGGCTGTTATTGTTATGGCCTGTTCCTTACCTGTTCCAAGGTCCTTTGCTGATACGTTCAGTATACCGTTCGCGTCTATATCGAAGGTCACCTCTATCTGGGGCACTCCACGTGGGGCGGGGGGTATTCCCACCAGCTGGAACCTTCCAAGGCTTGTGTTGTCTGCGGCCATTGGCCTTTCACCCTGAAGGACATGTATGTCAACGGAGGTCTGGTTGTCTGCTGCTGTTGAGAATATCTGGCTCTTCTTTGTGGGTATCGTGGTGTTTCGCTCTATGAGCTTGGTGAAGACCCCTCCAAGGGTTTCTATACCCAGTGACAGTGGCGTCACATCCAGAAGTACAAGGTCCTTTATCTCCCCTGCAAGAACACCACCCTGTATGGCTGCACCCATGGCAACACACTCCATGGGGTCTATTCCCCTCTCGACGGGTTTTCCTATGAAGTCCTCAACGAATTTCTGGACAATGGGCATCCTTGTGGGTCCACCTACCAGTATTATTTTATCCACGTCCTCCCGGGTCATCCTGGCGTCCTTCAGGGCCTGTTTCATTGGTCCTGCACATCTCTGCACGATTGGATCAACCAGTTCCTCCAGTTTTGCTCTTGTGATGGTCTTTATGAGGTGTTTTGGTCCGTCCTGGGCCACGGTGATGTAGGGGAGGTTAACCTCAGTTGTGAGGGTTGTTGAAAGTTCTATTTTGGCCTTCTCAGCAGCCTCCCTCAGTCTCTGGACTGCCTGGTCGTCCTCCATGAGGTCTATGCCTGTTTCCTTTTTGAATTCATCGGCGAGGTAGTTCATTATTGCGTTGTCCATGTCGGTCCCACCCAGCTGGGTGTCACCGCTTGTTGATCTAACCTCAAAGACTCCCCCACCGAATTCCATGATCGTAACGTCCAGTGTACCTCCGCCCAGGTCAAAGACCATGATGACCATGTCCTCGTCTTCCTTGTCAAGGCCGTAGGCGAGGCTTGCTGCTGTTGGCTCGTTGACGAGTCTTACAACGTCTAGCCCTGCGATGGTACCCGCGTCCTTGGTGGCTGTCCTCTGGTTGTCGTCGAAGTAGGCGGGTACTGTGATGACGGCCTTCTTTATCTCCTCACCCAGGAATGCCTCTGCGTCCTTCTTGATCTTCTGGAGGATGAATGCTGATATCTCCTGTGGAGTGTACTCCTTTCCCTGAACCTTCACCTTCCTGTCTGTACCCATACTCCTTTTTATGGCTGTTATGGTGTTCTCAGGATTTGTGACTGCCTGTCGCCTTGCAGGTTCACCCACTAGCATCTGACCGTCCTCTGTGAATGCAACGCAGCTTGGGAAGGATTTACCGTACTGTGATGCCCCTTCTGCACTGGGTATGATGGTTGGTTTTCCACCTATAAGTACTGCGGCTGCAGAGTTACTTGTTCCAAGGTCAATACCGAGAATTTTTTCTTTTTTTGCCACATGATCACCTCAAATCAACTTTTCTTACATACCTTGACTATTGAATGTTTTATTATCCTGTCGTTGAGTCTGTAACCCCTTGATAACTCCTCTATTATGATTCCATCGTCGTATTCATCATGGTTCTCAACCATAACTGCCTCATGAAGGAATGGGTCAAATTTCTCACCCTCGGCTGGTATCTCAGTTAAGCCCTCCCTTCTGAGGGTGTCCCTGAATTTCCTGTAGATGACCTCCAGGCCGTCGCCATCATTCTCCCGGTTTTCAAGGGCCCTTTCAAGGTCCTCGTATACGTCCAGGAGGTTCAGTATGAGCTTCTCATTTGCATTTTTCACGATTTCCAGCTCCTGTTTCTCCTTCTGTTTCTTGTAGTTTTCAAAGTCGGCCTGAAGTCTCTGGAGGTGGGAGACGTATTCGCTGATTTCCTCTTCCTTAACAGCGAGTTCACTTTCAAGTTCTTTCACTCGTTTTTTAAGTTCCTTTAATTCATCTTCACAGTCATTGGCTGGTTTAGAATCAGTTTTTTTCTCTTCGCACATTGCTTCACCTTTCATTTTTTACAGAAATTAAAGTTACCAGAGGTTACCTATAACCTTATAGCTATTATACTTACAAAAGGTTATATAAACCTTTCGACATATCCTACCATGATGAGAGAAAAATCCACTGAAGAGCGGAACATGGAAGTTATACTTGATGTTATGGGCTGCAAGACCAGGAGGGAGATCATAAACCTCCTCCGTGAGGAGCCCAGATTTGTCAGTGAAATATCAAAGGAACTGGATATTGGCCAGAAGGCTATAATAGAGCACCTCAGGGCGATGGAGGAGGCAGGGATTTTAAGCTCCTTTTTCAGGAAGATAGAGAGGGGAAGGCCCCGCAAATATTATGATATATCAAGGGACATCCACATCAGCATAACCATAAACAGGAACAACTTCAGGGTGGATGTTGTGGATGACCTACTCAGTAGAAAACAGCTCCCACCAGGTGACGAGTGGTCCAGACTGCTTAACCTTGAAAATAAGATAAGGAACGGCCAGTGGGAGGCCATTGAGGAGTTAAAGAACCTCATAAGGCTCTACGACCATCTCAAGAAAAGGGCCGAGGACCTACTCCGCGAGGCAGAGATGAGAAGAAAAATGGATTAGTTCCCATTAGGGGAGCCGGTTTTTGCATTTACTGAGGTCCATGGGGCTTCCTGAAATATCAGATCTCAGTTCTGGGAGGTTTCAGCAATATCATTTGGGGTCCTCTGATAGGTTCCTGAAATATCAGATTTCAGTTATGGCACCAGAATGGGGGAACGTGATTATCCACTGTATTCGAGTGCAGCTGCAACAGCCTGCCCAAGGGACACTGAACCATCACCTGCACATGAATCTCTGTGCTGAATGAAACTGTAACCCCTCTCTGTAACGTGATCCCTCACCGCAAGGCTTATGGCCTCATTGTAGAAAACACCGCCGGTTCCCCCTATAACCTCAACTCCAAGATCTTCAGCTGCAAGGACCGCCATCTCTGCAAGTCCCTCTGCAACGGCTTGCTGGGCTGCATGGGCTATCTCTGTCCTGTTCTCACCGGATTCCAGAAGATCCATCACATCTAGGAGTATAGCTGATGTATCAAGGATGTACCTCCCTTCACTCCTCAGAATTCTGGAGGGTATTCTGAGTTTTCCTCTAGCTCTGAAGGCAGCCGATTCAAGTTTCATGGCACATTCCCCCTCATAGGTTCTCCTTCCGCAGATTCTGAGGGCTGCTGAAATTGAGTCAAGGACTCTGCCGGTGCTGCTGCTCATGCCTGTGTTGAGTCCGGTTTCCATCTGCCTTAATACGACATCGATCTCCCTTTCTCCGTGGGGGAAGTAATCAAGGTACCTTTCAATGAAAACTTCACGGATGTCCCCATCATAGCGGTCCAGAAGCATTGAGAGCAGCATCCTTGCAGGATACCTTGTTGCAAGGTCACCTCCAGGCATCTTCTGGGACATGAGGCTCCCAACCCTTGAATATTCAGGACCGTGGCAGTGGAGAATCTCACCACCCCACGATGTACCATCTGCACCGTAGCCAACACCATCTGCGGCTATACAAATGCATTCATCGACACCATTATCGAGCATGAGTGCCAGGGCATGGGCATGGTGGTGCTGGACCCTCAGGATGTCCGAAGAGAACCTCTCAGAAAGCTCCTCTGCATAGGACGTTGTCAGGAACTGGGGGTGGAGATCACAGGCTATGACGTCCACGGATTCTGTGCCTGTTATGCCCATGAGGTAATTCACCGCCTCCTTGAGGAAGAGGAGGGTGTCATACCTTGAGGTGTTACCTATGTGCTGTGATACATAGCACTGCCCTCCATTAAGCACAGAGAAGGTGACATCAAGCTCCGGTCCAAGGCAGAGGGCTGATAGATCCTCTGATATATGCGTCAGGTCATAGGGTTCAGGTGCGTACCCCCTCGACCTCCTTATGAAGGCCATATCACCACCCCTGAAACGGACAACAGAGTCATCACAGCGGTTTATGATTTTACGGTCATGGAGAAGGAAGTAATCGGCTATACCCTCAAGTCCACTGGTTATCTCACTGTTCCTTATGAACATGGGGTCGCCTGGTTTATTGGCTGAGGTCATAACATAGGCCGGGGCCTCGGTGTATCCGAAGAGGACATGGTGCATTCCAGAGTAGGGTAACATGACTCCTATGTTGTGGAGGCCCGGTGCAACTGATGGGGCGAGGGGGTAGTCACTGTTTTTATTCAGAACAACTATTGGCCTTCTCCGGGAGGTTAAGGCCTTCTCCTCTGCTTCAGACATGCATGCATAGACCTTCACTGAGGAAACATCAGGGGACATGCAGGCGAATGGCTGGCTGGGCCTTCCAAGCCTGGATCGGAGTTCCGTCACTGAATCCTCATAGTCTGCCCGGCAGACCAGGTGAGTGCCCCCTATACCCTTAACTGCGAGTATTTTACCCTCATCAAGAAGTTCTGCAGCCATTTTCAGGGGGTTATCTGTTTCAATAACATCTTCACGCCATATGAATGGTCTGGGCCCGCATACCGGGCAGCATGTTGCCTCTGCGTGGTACCTCCTGTCAAGGGGGTTGAGGTACTCCTCCATGCAGGAGCTGCAGAGGGGAAATTCACGCATACTTGTCCTCTCACGGTCATAGGGGATGGATTCAATCACGGTGAACCTGGGCCCGCAGTCTGTGCATGCGGTGAATGGGTAGAGGTAACGCCTGTTATCCTTATCCATTATCTCCTCAAGGCACCTGCTGCAGGTTGCAACGTCTGCGGGTATCACAGACGTCCCTGATGACTCTGATGAGCTCTCCCTTATAGTGAAATCGCTGAATGAAGGACTGTCAATGGAGGTCATCTCATTCTTTATCCGGTTTATCCTTGAAATGGGAGGTTTTTCTGCCTTGAGCCTCTCGATGAATTTTTTTATTCTATCTTCACCTCCTTCAAGGACAATTTCAACCTGGTTTCCCATGTTCCTGACGTATCCTGTAAGTCCAAGTTCATGTGCAAGCCTGTATACAGCTGGCCTGAAGCCAACACCCTGCACTATTCCCTCAACAGTGAGCTGGGCACGGTACATTCTATCTCCTTTAAGGATTTTCACAGATGATGGTGGTGCATCATGCTAAGATTATATTCATGAAGGATTTTCACAGATGATGGTGGTGCATCATGCTAAGATTATATTCATGAACTTATAAATTAGATAGTGATGTCAGTGAGATCGATTTTAAGGGAACTCCTCAGGGGTGAAATCTCGGTTGAAGAGGCAGAAAGGGCGATTGAATCGGCCCAGATTAAACTGGGTGATAGGGTAAGGTTTGATATACTGCGTGAGAGAAGGACAGGGTTCCCTGAGGCTGTATTTGCACCTGGTAAGAGTGATGAGGATATAATTAACATTATAAGAACTGTCGGGGACGTTATTGTAACAAGGCTCCCACCTGAAAGGGCTGAAAGGGTCATGGATGGACTGGATCTTGGAGATGACTACACAGCTTATTACCATGAATCGGCAGGTGTGCTTGCTGTCAGGTCAGGGGAACCTGAAAGGCTGGGGATGATCGGCGTACTTTCTGCAGGGACATCAGACATACCCGTTGCAGAGGAGGCGAGGGTGGTTGCAGAGGAATCTGGCTGTGAGGTTCTCACTGCATATGATGTTGGGGTTGCCGGCATCCACCGGCTTCTGGAACCACTGCAGGAAATGCTGGAATCAGGTGTTAAGGTGCTCATAGTGGTGGCTGGCATGGAGGGGGCACTTCCCTCTGTGGTTGCGGGACTTGTTGATGTCCCGGTTATAGGTGTTCCAGCATCAGTTGGTTATGGGGTGGGTGAGGGCGGTTTTGCAGCACTCAATTCCATGCTACAGTCGTGTTCCCCGGGGATAGGGGTTGTCAATATAGATAACGGCTTCGGGGCCGCTGTACTTGCGGTTAAAATACTGAGGGCCTTTGAAGGTGATTGATCATTTTTCGTGTGTACCGTACCTTTTACCCCATTCACATAGTTCGTCCAGGATAGGTATGACTGACTTCCCCTTTTCAGTGAGACAGTACTCAACCCTTGGGGGCACCTCCGGGTAGACCACCCTCCTTATGAGGCCGTTTGCCTCAAGTTCACGGAGGGTCTTGGTGAGCATCCTCTGGGTTATCCTGGGTATCTTCCTGTTTATCTCACTGAAGCGGAGCTTACCATCCTTGAGGGAACAGAGGACAAGGGACTTCCATTTACCCCCTATCTCGTTAATGGCGGCCTCAACAGAGCATATGTACTCGTCATCATTCATGGTATCAACCATGTGATCCAGTATACTTTATGTGTGTATATGTATTTTATGTAAGTACATAATTTAAATACTTTAAGTTACTTTATTATAGTAAAGAAGTTTGAGAGGTGAAATCATGCTTGTGAACTTTGATCTTCAGCACTTCTGCTGTGGCCCCAAGGGCTGCCAGATAGAGATTGAATACGGCGAAATGCTCGACGCAGAGCAGTAATTAATTTTTTAACCACCCCCATTTTTTCACAAAAACCATGTTTTTATTATTTCATAAATATGGAGTACCCTGTCGAGGTCAATAAACGATTCAATGAAGATGGCACCATGGATATTGTCAGATTCGAACCCCGCTTCCTGGAGACTGCAGGGAGGCTGATCTATGAGACTGACAGGCAACTCTTTGACCTCTTTTTCAAAAATCCTGAGGTGGCCCTGGAAAAACTTCTAAGGAATGGTGTCTGCTGGGATCCTGAGAGAATAATAGTAGCATCCAGTGAAGGAGAGATCCTCGGTGTGCTGGCCTATGAAATTGATAACAGTAAATCTGGAGTTCTTGATTTAATCAGGAAGCTGGGACCCGGTGATTCCCTGAGGGTCATCATGATGGACCTCATTGACTCCCTGAGCACCCAGAGGGTTGAGGATGGTGACCTCTACATAGCATCCCTTGCAGTTGCACCTGAAGCAAGGGGGCAGGGTGTTGGTTTCAGGCTCCTGCAGGAGGCTCAGATGATTGCAGAGGACAGAGGTCTTGATAGACTTACACTGGATGTTTCACCCACAAATACTCCTGCCCTGAATCTTTACAGCAGGTTTGGATTCAGATTGAAAGGTGAAAAGGAGATAAGAATTTTGAAAAGAAGATTCCAGCAGATGGAACTACCACTTCACTGAGTTACCTGCAGTTATCAGCTATTTTCTTCTTGCAGCGAACTCCTCAAGCAGGCTTTCAAATGGAATCCCCTTGTATACAAGGAGTACAAGTGTGTGGAATATCAGGTCAGCAGACTCCTCCACGAGGCCCTCATTGTTCTTTGAGGCTATGATCACCTCCGCAGCCTCCTCACCGATTTTCTCAAGTATCTTATCCTCTGCCCGTTTCTCATCATCCCTCATGAGTCTGGACGTGTAGGAGTCCACCGGCTTATCGCGCCGCTCCTCAAGTACAGCGTAGATTTCCCTTAAAATTCCCTCATCCACCATTCTTCTTACCTGCCATAGCCTTTCTCATGCTGGTTGTTATCGCAATCAGGGGGTGCTGGGCGTCGTCTATAACCTCAATGTCTTCCAGGGTATAAACACCGTTGAGGTCCGCGGTCTTCTCCATACCCAGCTTCATGTCCTTCTTAATATCGATGACATATGAGTCTATCTCATGGTAGCCCAGCCGGTAGGATGCAAGGGTCCTGTGGTGACCGTCGACCAGTACGTATCTGTCACCCGTCTTTACAACGATGGTGGGCTCCGCAAGGCCCCTTTTAATTTCATAGGTTCTGCCCTGGAGTTCATCAGCGTATACCTTGCTCTGGGTGGGCCGCAGCTTTTCGATGGGTACCTTCATCCGTTTAACCTCAGGTTTAACATCATAGAGCTGTTCAAGGGTCTTCTTGAAGTAGTTAACCTTCATGGGGGTGGAACGTTCGATATGGGATCTCACGATGTCGGTGTTTGTTATTATACCCACAAGTTTACCTTCCTTATCTATGACAGGCAGTCTTGAGATCCCCATCCTGAACATGACCCTTGCAGCGTCATTGAGGGACATATCCTGGTCTGCAACCACCACATCCCTTGACATGATCTCTGATACCTTTTTGACCCATGGCTTTATGAGGAGGTCAAAGGCGGTCACCATCCCGATCACGGTACCGTTATCCTTGACCGGAAAACCATCATGACCTGTTTCCTTCATGAGCTTGATGATCTCAGCGGTTGATGTGTCTGAGGAGACCGTTATAACGTCCCGGGTCATGTAGTCCTTTACAAGTGCCTTGTTGCTCATTCTATCCCTTCTTCTGTTTTTTCCAGATGAAACTGTTATCGCAGACTATTTTAACCACACGGTGGTAGGGTATCGACGCACCGTTACTCAGCACAAGGAAGCCCCTTTCGAGTCTTTCAATATCTGATCCCTGAACTGTTTTGAGGTTCCTCTGGGCCCCCCTGTGGATGTAACTTATCCTGCACCTTTTAATATCCCATTTAGGATGCCACATAAGAAGATCCAGGACGTTCTTGGCCATGCACCTCAGATCCTTTCCTTTATCAGTTCAACTGTGCGTTCAGGCTCTGCCTTTCCGCGGGTAATTTTCATCACCTGCCCCACCAGGAAGTTTATGGCAGCCTCCTTGCCATCATGGTAATCCTGAACTGCCCCGGGGTTTTCCCTTATGGCCTGCTCAACCGCCTCTATAACCCGGGCTTCATCTATGATTCCTATGAGCCCCATTTCGGCGGCTATCTCCCGGGGGCTCCTGGTGTTGAATGGCATCTCCTCTATGATCTTTTTGGCGGCCTTGGTGGTTACCTCCTTCTTCTGTATCATCTCAAGGAGTTCCACAATATTCTGGGGGGTTATACCGCTTTCTGCAAAGCTCACCTTGTTGTAGTAGAGCACCCTCTTGAGTTCGTCCCTCATCCAGAGAGCCGCGAACTCAGGGTCTATTGATGCTGCAACATCCTCAAAGGCATCTGCAAGTTCCAGTTCTGAGGTCAGCACCCTTGCATCCTCCTCCCTTAAACCATATTCCTCCATGAAGCGCTTCACCTTGAGGTGAGGTGCCTCCGGTATTCCGTCCCGGATACCATCCACCAGTCCATCCCCAAAGTGCATTGGGGGGAGATCGGGATCAGGTATGTATCTGTAGTCCTCTGCCTCCTCCTTGAGCCTCATGGAGACGGTTATCATCTGGGATTCAAGAAATGCACGTGTTTCCTGTTTAACCTCAACACCCCTCTTGAGGAGGTTCTTTTGCCTCACCATCTCAAACTTAAGGGCCCTGTAGGCTCCCTTTATTGAGTTTATGTTCTTTATCTCAACCCTACGGCCCCCCTCAAGGGATATGTTGACGTCGGCCCTCATCGTGCCCTCCCCACGGGCACAGCCGCTGTACTCCAGCACCCTTATGAGTTCCCTGAGGAAGTTCCTGGCCTCCTCAGGTGACCTCATGTCTGGCTCTGTAACAATTTCGATTAGGGGGATGCCTGACCTGTTGAAGTCAACCACACCGTGGTCAGGTTTATACTGGCCGGGGTCCTCCTCTATGTGCACCTCCCTTATCCTGACGCCGTTGAGCTCCCCTTCGAGCCCAACGGGTATGGATGTCCTCTGGTAACCTGATGGAAGGTCTGGGTAGTTGTAGTGCTTACGCATGAAATATGTGATCTCAGGGTTTATCCTGCAGTCAAGCATCAGGGCGATCTTCAGAGCCCCCTCAAGGGCGCTTCTGTTTGGTGGATGTGGTTTGGCCCCTGGCTGGTTGAGGCACACCGGGCATATATTTGTGTTTGGGGGGGCGTCCTGGTAGTCTGTAGGGCATCTGCAGAATAGCTTTGATCTGGTGTCAAGCTGAACATGAATTTCAAGACCACATTTCATCTTAATGGTTATTCCTCCTTTTTCATGGTAACATGATTCAACGTGATGGAAGCATATTGGATTATATTATTATCATCAACTTAAAGCAATTTAAGATTTTTCAGACATCCGTTAACATACCTCTCTATGAAGGGATCAATTTCAGGGTAGGACCGGCCCCTTCTTAGCCTATCCACATCTGTGAATGTACCTGCAAGTCTCCTCCCGGCCCACTTAACCTCCTCTTCAACACGCTTTCCGTAGGAGGTTCCGAACATCTTGAAAAGGGGGAATTTGGTTATGCCATTGGCCCCGCTGAGGACAAGGGGACCTATGCTTCCAAGGTTATCCATCCAGGTCCCTGTGATGATCTCCAGGTCAGGGAACTCTATCCTTGTGGCGGCAACTGTTCCCGCATAATAAAGGGTGGCGGGCTGGGGTTGATTCTCAAATACTGTCCCCTCATGGGGGTTGAGGGCATAGAAGGTTACACGGTCTATTTCAAGATCCCCTATAAATTCGAAGAGGTATCTGAGGTCATCGGGTGTCTCACCGAGTCCCAGTATTATGGTGATGCCCGTTCTGAATCCCAGGTCCCTGGCTGCCTCAAGCATCTCAGCTATGTCCTCCCGGGGTTTGCTGGGGCACAGTTTCCTCTGAAGGTCAGGGTTTGCAACCTCAAGGGCCCCTGTTACACCCGCCACCTCATCACCGTATATTTCAAGATCGGTGGTTATCCCTGTGTTCAGCCATACCGGGGATCCCGTTATATCCATTATCCTCTCTGCGATCCCCTTTATCTCCTGGGGCGAGAATGAACCATAGCCACCTGAGAGGAACTCTATGTTCCACCCCAGCCTCCTGCATATTTCGGCCTCTGCCAGTATGGCGTTGATGTTTCTCCTGGCCTTTGATGGTTCCCTTATACGCGGCTTCTGTGTGCTCATATAGCAGAAGGCACAGTCCCCCCTTTCACACCACCACGATAGAAAAACTGCCCTTTCCAGTGTTATGACATCACCATGATGTTTAAGGGTAATTTCGCTGGCCTTGTTCATCAATTTGAGTATATCCATTTCCTTCAGTGATTCTATGACATTCATATCTGACACTCTCTGCTCTGCAGAATACCTTTATAAACTTTCGTTGAGATAAGCTTTGATGTTGATACATTGAGGCTGATGGATATGGTTTACTGCCCAAGCTGTGGTGAAAGAAACAGGGAGGGCTCAAGGTTCTGCAGGAACTGCGGAACCCTCCTTGAGGAAAAACCACTTAAATCCAGGTTCATATCTGGAGATTTCAGGGAAACCCCAGTTAAAAGGGATCTTCAGAGGAAAGAATTCAGTGATGCAAGAGAGGATGGGTTTGAGTGGGATACCGCCCTGCGCGGTGCACTGGTGCTTGTGATCCTCATGGTGATCCTTGGCAGAATATTTGGATTCATGGGTTCTATGGCAGCCCTCATTGTATCTGTAATCTATGTGCTTTCATCCTCCAGGAGAAAGTCCCAGTCACTGATGATTGTGTTGGTGGCCTTTGTGATGGCAGCTGCCACATCAGCACTGTTCAGCATATGATCACCATCCTCGTGGGCTGTCTGCAGAACCACAGCTAAACCGAAAACTTTATATATGATGGGTATAAATCTAATTGTACGCCTTGGGATGTGCACCACAAACCACTGGTTTGTTGCAAGCAAGGACTTGTACTTGGCAGGTGCCGCCGTAGCTCAGTAGGTAGAGCGTTCGGCTGTTAACCGATTGGTCACAGGTTCGAGCCCTGTCGGCGGCGTCAGGGGCCCATAGCTTAGCCAGGTAGAGCGCCCGGCTCATAACCGGGCGGCCATGGGTTCGAATCCCATTGGGCCCACTTAATCGGTAATCAGAGGCTCCGGTAGTGTAGTCCGGCCAATCATTTCGGCCTTTCGAGCCGAAGACTCGGGTTCAAATCCCGGCCGGAGCATCAAAAACCCATTAATTGTTTCATCTTTTTCCTCTTTTAGGATTGCGGGGGTGCCCGAGCTGGCCAAAGGGGACAGGCTTAGGACCTGTTGGCGTAGGCCTACCAGGGTTCGAATCCCTGCCCCCGCACTGTGATAGAATTCAACTGCCGGGGTGGGGTAGGTGGTTATCCTTCGGGACTGTGGATCCCGCGACTCGGGTTCAAATCTCGGCCCCGGCCCCATTCTCATCAATCACCTTTTCATCATCTGAAAATTATCAACTTCTGGAGAAATCTATAAAATTCGGGCACCCGGGGCACGGTTTATTGGACCACCAGCTCAGACCACTGAAAAATCACTGATCCCTTCATGGAAAATTATTTATTGGGTTATGATGAAGATTTTCAGTACCGGCTGAGGATACCGGTAAAGCACCTCAGAAAACCACGGCTGATTGCATGATACGTATTGAAAGGACCTGCACCTCCTTCAGGGCTACTGTGATTCAGGAGGGCGAGGAAATAGGAACCATGGAGGGCATCTACCTGACACAGTGGTTCCTTAAAACAAGGTACCACTTTACCGGGACGTTCATACGGTTCATGCCATCTGATGAGAGGTTCAACAGGTCGGGTTTGACAGTTGACATTTATCTCCATGACCAGAATGTAATTGTAAAGGATGCTCTCATTGACTGGCTCAGTGACAGTGGAAATGGGACCTTCAGGGCAAGGAGAATAGAGAGTGTTATTTAGTATTTTGTTATTCAGTGTCTCTGGAAAGGGAGAATCGAGGGTCTTGGGGTGTCTTCATGGTTAGGGATGGATCGCGGGGAGAGAGGGACCTTGTGAAACTCCTCTGGGAAAAGGATTTTGCGGCCATGAGGGCACCTGCATCTGGTGGGGCCACAAAGAAACCCCTCCCGGATATCATTGCAGGGAACGGAGAGATATACCTTGCAATTGAGGTTAAGATGACATCAGGTGAGCGCATATACATTGATTCCAGGAAGATAAACGGACTTCTGGAGTTTTCGGAGATATTCGGCGCAGAACCATATATCGGGGTGAAATTCAGGTACAGGGACTGGATCTTCCTTTCACCAGACGACCTTGAGATGACACCATCGGAAAATTACAGGCTTGACCTTGATATTGCCCTTGAGAGGGGCAGAGATATACATGAGATAACCGGCCGTGAAAGGCAGACCCGACTCAGGTGAGGGGACCGCAAACTTTAAATACTAATTCTGATATTAGTTACTCTATGCCAAGGTAGCTTAGTGGCGAAGCGGTGGACTGCAGATCCATTACACGTGAGTTCAAATCTCACCCTTGGCTTCAAAATTTCTATCAAATGGGGTCATGGTGTAACCAGGCTATCATCTGGGACTCCAGTTGTCTTTGAAGAAAATGCGCGCTCTGACTACAGTATGATGACCGATTGGAGTACTGAGACAAGAGAAATCCTAGGATCTGGGTTCAAATCCCAGTGACCCCATCACTCCCTTTTTCTGAGGCGCTTTCATGATACAGAAATTCGATAATCTAATAGCGATTGAAGGAACACTCTTTGATTCTAACATATACATCCTTGGAGACACGGTGGTTGATGCAGGGACAGGAATGAACCCCGATAACCTCATGAAGAGGATAAGGGGGGCCGGTGTTGAGCCCAACAGCATAAAACATATAGTGAACACCCACTGCCACTTTGACCATACCGGTGGAAACAGGCTCTTCGATGCAGATATAGCAATTCATAGTCTTGATGCAGAAGCACTCAGGGAGGGGGACGACACTAAAACGGTTGCCTACATGTTCTCGGCATCCATGGAGCCAATGGAAGTGACTGTTGAACTAGGGGATGGGGACTTCATAGGCGACTTTGAGGTTATCCACACACCCGGCCACACACCTGGATGCATATGCCTGTATGATGGCAGATCCCTCATCTCGGGGGACACGGTTTTCGCTGATGGGGGATTCGGTCGGGTTGATGTTGGTGGGGACATCAATGAACTCGAAGGGTCCATTAAAAAACTGATGAAACTCGACATTGAGCAACTGTTCCCTGGCCACGGCCCATGGGTTGATAACGGTTCAATGCATGTGGAACTGGCAGCCACCTTCCTGGGAATAGGGTAAAAATGGTCTGGATCCAGGGATTCAGGCTAAATGTTATTTCCATTTCTGCATGTAAACGGCTTTTTTCCTGGCAAATTTCTGGTTCTGATTCAGTGATTCTATCCATTGCAGGATAGAAATGACTCCCGTAAACTCTCACATGATCCCCTCCTTTTAAGGGGCTTTCCGCACCATATCTAACAAGCAAATAACCGGGCCCTGGAGATACACTGAGTACGGGGTACTGTTCTGTTTCAAATTCATTTCCTGAATATTGCTCCATCAACCCATACTCTTCTCGCCTTTAGAAAGAATAATGGGTTTTCCTCCAAATCTGATAGTTTGGGCTGAGAACAGCTTTTTGCCTGATATAATGGCCGTTCCATTCAACGGCTCAGGGTAATCTTCACCTTCACCACGGGTGTCTGGGTGTCATATGAAATCCAGCTCTCAGGGTACGTACCAATACCTGTGAGCAGTCCAGTTATGAAGCCAGCCATGAAGTAACATTTAACCATTCATTCACCCCTCATATCACACTTCTCTACTGGCTATACTGGATCGGGCTTTAGAGATCTGTGGGAAATGAAATTTCAGTAAGCGATGAAATTAAAAATAGTGAGAGTGGTTATCCTGTGAATTTTTTTGTAACCTCATTCACAGCTTCTGTCTTCACAAGCACAGATATCTTGGCTCCCCTCTCAAGGACCATGTCTGGCTGGGGTATGATCAGGTCCCCGTTGCTGTATATGGCCACAATGATGTACTTTTCAGTTGGAGAAACATCCTTGACCTTCTTCCCAACAATTTTGCTGCTCTTTATCTCCATATCAAGGATCTCGGCATCCCCATGTCCAAGGACGATGAGGTCAGCCACCTTTGGCCTTGTTATCAGCTTCTCAAGGTAACCTGCAGCGGTCCTCTCCGGGCTTATAACGTGATCTATGCCAACCTTCTTGAAGGCATCCTCATGGTCCGGGTTGCTGACCCTTGCTATGATCTTTGGTATATTGTACTCCCTCACAAGTATGCAGCTTAGGAGGTTGGCCTCATCATTTCCAGTGGCCGCAACAAAGACATCTGCGTTGTTTATGTTGGCCTCCTCGAGGGTCTTTATGTCTGTACCGTTACCGCAGATCACAAGGGCGTCCAGTTCAACTGCAGCATTGGCACAGAGCGTTTCATCATTTTCTATGAGAGTTACATCATTTCCATCTGATATAAGGAGGTTTGCAAGTGTTAAACCAACTCTACCCCCGCCCATTATAACAACATACATATCCACACCTTTCAGACTTCAGGCAGAATAAAGTAACCATTACTTCGTGTTTACTTGTGTTAAACGTCATCATTAATAAGGTTTTTCAGTGAAGATGATGATCATGTGCCTATTCCCGGGATCAGCTAACCTTGAAGGCCTCCACAAAACCACGTATAAGTACAAGAACAGGGATTATCTCGAGTCTTCCAAGCCACATGCTAATTATAAGGGCCATTTTTGGTATTAGTGGGAGATTGAAACTGGTTATCCCCATACTGAGCCCCACATTTCCCTGTGCAGAGGCAGCCTCGAAAAGGGAGTTTAGGGGGTCATATCCATAGGTTACAAGAATTGACCATGTGAAAAATAGGAGCACGAAGTAAAGGCTTATGTATGACCCGGCCTCCCTTATCTCAGCGTCACTCACAGACTTGCATGATATCTTTCTCGGTATAACCGAACCCTCAGGTGCCAGTATTCTCATGATGTCCCAGTAAACACCCTTCAGCACAGTTATGACACGGATTATCTTCACAGCCCCCGTGGTTGAACCTGCAGCCATACCTGTGAGCATGCATATTATGAGAACTATCTTGAAGTACCCTGGCCAGGCAACCATCTGAGCGGTTGAACTTATACTTGAACCTGTGCAGCTGAGGGCTGATATCACATGGTAGGCTGATTCAAGGGGAGCCACACCCCCAATGTGGACCGAAAGAACCGTGAAAAGGATTATAAAGGCAAAGGTTGCCTGTAGCTGTATATCACGCATAACATTTGAGAGTCTCCCCTTTATTGCCTGGTAGTGTACAAGGAAGCTTGTTCCCCCAAGTATCATGAGAAACATGGTTACAAGGTACACGGCATCGCTATGGTAGTAGCCTATGTTGAGATTCTTTATGGACATTCCCCCTGTTGAGAGGTTCGTGAGGGTGTTGTTGATGGCATCAAAGAGGGGCATACCTGTCAGCCCATAGAGCACGATCCCGAGGACCGTGTAGGTGAGGTAGATCCACCAGATCGTCCTGACGGTATTTGCTATGCTGGGTTTTATCCTCTCCTCCCGCGCCTCAGACTTGTATAAACGTGCAGCGGCTGTGCCTGGCCTTATGAGAACTCCTATAACAACTATAACAACTCCAAGCCCACCAATCCACTGTTCAAGGCTTCTTAAGAACAGAATTGATTTTGGGAGCGCTTCAACGTTGGAGAAAACAGTGAGTCCACTGCCCGTCCATGCAGACATGTTCTCAAAGAAGGCATTTGCAAAATCGATGTTAAGGGCTGACATCATTATGAGGCTACCTATGAATCCAGCCCAGAGCCAGGCAAGACATGCAACCATCATACCATGTTTCAGGCGTATGGTGCATTCTTCAGGGGAATATCTCTTGAGCACAGCTCCAACGCCGAGTGAGATAATTGAGGGCACAATAAAACTTAAAAAATCGCCTTCACCGTAGATCAGTGCAACAATGAGGGGTAATGCAACAACGAAGCCTATTCCCTCCATTATATTGCCAAGATACTTTCCAACGGTAAAAAGGTCCCTCTTTCCAACGTATCTCATGTTACCATATAAAGAATGGGAATGTTCCAATATAAATTTTTAGAATAAAGGACAGAGGTGGTAATACTTCTAATGTGATAGGCAAAAAATAAAGTTCGTTGAGTAGAATGTATCTACTCCAGTTTATATAAAATTCAATCCATTTATTCTACAACTTCAGCGAAAGCAAACTTGCGCCTGGTTGCACTTATCCTTATTTTAACTTCGTCTCCGACACCTGCACCAGGTACAAAAACAACAAAACCTTCAACACGGGCTATTCCATCGCCATCTCTGCCAAGGTCTTCAATTTTAACTTCATACTCCTCACCAACATTAACGGGTGTGGAGTAGGTTTCCTTCCTGTAGTAGTTATCTCCAAACAATTCATCACATCCTTAAGTAGGGACACACAAAATCATATAATTACTTCTGACCAGAAACAGTAAGAAATAATCAAATGACCTCACCGCATCCCATACATAAACTTAAACATCATAGTATATAAATGTATGTAGGATCACTGTATCTTTTGCGGGTGGTTTGTTTGATAGGACTGGTGGCTGATTCACATGATAACCTTGATTCAGTAAGAAAGGCGGTCAATTTGCTCAACAGGGAATCCGTGGATCTTGTTATACATGCAGGTGATTTAATATCCCCATTCACTGCACAGGAATTCGGAAGGCTTGAGATGAGATTTGAGGCCATATTTGGAAACAATGATGGTGAAAGGGATGGGCTGCGTGCCGCGTACTCTGAAATCACAGAACTATCTGAATTTAAGGAACTGGAATTTGATGACCTGAAAATAGCTGTTATACATGGTCATAACAGGCAGATCCTTGACTGTGTTGCTGGATGTGGTAGATATGACCTTGTGGTAACCGGCCACACCCATGAGAAGAGCATTGTGAGCGCAGAAACCATAACGGTTAATCCGGGTGAACTCTGCGGTTACCTTTCAGGAGAGAGTACACTGGCGCTCTTTGACACAGACAGGCTTTCGTGTGAATTTGTAAGGCTTTGATTTACTCTGACACAGACAGGTTTTGCGGTAAGGCTGTGATACCTTAGAAATGATTTCGATGGTTTAAATGAAACACAAAGGCGTAATTCTTATTGCAATAGGGGTACTGGCCCTTGCGGTTATGATATCTGTCATAGGGCCTGGGGAGATTGAGGAGGCCCTGCGGAAGGCGGATCCACTCTATCTAATCATGGCAGTTGCCCTGGAATTCATAATTCTCGGCCTCTTCACCGTTAGGTGGGCCATCACGACGGGGGCTGTTTCAATAAAAATAAGAAAAAGGCACCTATTTCCAATGTTACTTGTGGGGATGGCCATAAATAACCTCACTCCAAGTGCAAGGGGTGGAGGTGAACCTGTAAGGGCATACATACTTGGAAAATACTCCAGGGCATCAATGGAGGCTGCCTTTGCAACTGTGATAGCAGACAGGGGTCTTGACACGTTTCCATTTATCTTTCTCGCCATACTCACCATAGTTGCAATGGTCCTCTACTTTGAACTTTCGCCATGGATAGTGGCTGCGCTTATAGTTTCGGTTATAATAATAACCGCGGCTTTCTTCATAGCCCTCTACATATCCATTGACAGGGATTCCGGTGAGAGGATACTTGGCTGGATCCTTGGCATTGTAAGGAGATTCTACAGAAAGAACTATGAAAAACTTGAAAAAAGGCTAACGAATGCTCTCAGGGAATTTCAGAGCGCCATGAGGATAATGCTGGCTGATAGGAGAGTGCTGCTCTATGGGATACCACTTTCATTCCTGCTCTGGATCCTTGAGATCATAAGGGTATACCTGGTATTCGAGGCATTTGGCACAAGCATTTCACTTATTGTGATAGCAGAGGTCTTCATACTGGCAACACTCATTGGCATGATACCACTCCTTCCCGGCGGCCTTGGCGCCGTTGATGGGGTTATGATAGTCTTCTATTCAGCAGCAGGAGTATCACCATCTGTAAGTGCAGCTGTAACTGTGGTTGAGAGACTCATATCCTTCTGGATGATCTCAGCGATGGGCGTGGCATCTCTACCATATTTCGGGGCTTCTGTATCTGAGAAACTGATGGGGAAACTTTAGGGAAGTCGGCATGTTGGTTCCTTGACTTATCTGATAAGTATCTGGGAAACTTGGGCTATGTGAAATCTGGCACAACACTGGAAAAAGATTTATGGGGCGATAATCAGATCTATAGATGGACTGCTGCAGCAGGTTAGGGGGATTAATCATGCTTGAAAGGGTTTTCTTAACCGATAAGTTACATGACAAAAAAATGTATGAGGACCTCGTTGAGGAGATACGCTCATCACCGGATTACCTCAACCTCCTTCTTGAATCTTCTGAACCATGGATATTACAGGACATAAATGGTTTCATACTTGACCTGAGCAATTCCTTCGCTGATAAGCTGGGCTATGATCCCGATAATCTGAGGGGAAGGTATCTTACAACGTTGAGGGCGATTCCCCTTATTCAGAAGTCCAGGCTAAGGATAATACTTGAACGTCTGGCTGAGGACCCCCACCCATGTACCACCATCATGGAGTTTATGGGCGCAGATGGCCAGGATGTGCCCCTTGAGTTGAGCTTCAGGCCCCTGGAACTATCAGGCCAGCATTTTGTCCTTGTAACTGCAAGGGATGCTTCAGATAAACTTCATGAGGTGTCTGAGCTCCGGGAAAAGATAGCTGAACTCGAGAAGACAATAAAGGGTCTCTACAGGCAGATCGACAGGAACCTTCAGCTTATCACAAGCATAGTTAACCTTCAATTCCCATATATAAAGGATGAAGATGATTATGAGCTCCTCAGAGATACCCAGAATCGTTTAAGGTCCATAAGAAAAGCTTATGAGAAGTTTATCCATGAGAGGTCCTTTGAGACAATAAACTTTGCAGGTTATGCTAGAAGCATTGTTTCGGGGATTTTAAGCACGTACTCCCCTGAACCGGGAAATGTAAGACTTGAGATGTACTTTGAGGATGCTGAAATGGGCCTTGACCTTGCGGTGCCCCTTGGAATGATACTTTCAGAGCTTCTATCCAACAGCTTCAGGCACGCCTTCGCCGATGGACAGGATGGAAAAATAAGGGCTGTTTTCAGGAATAAGGATGAACATTACATGCTTGAGGTCATGGACAATGGTCGCGGTTTTCCTGAGGACTTGGACTTTGAAAATGCAGATTCACTGGGTCTGCAGCTTGTAAAAAGCCTGCTGAACCAGATAGAGGCAAAGGTGGATTACAGGCTTTCACCTGGAACATGTTTCAGGATAAAGGTACTGAAATGAAGCAGATCCTGGATCAATCCCTCAGGGCAATTCATTACTCCGATCCAGTTCAACTGAATTGGTAAGCCTTCTTATCTTAAAAGTCACTTTAATCTGAAGATCCTGCAGATTCATTTTAAGTGCCTCTTCAGCACTCTTAATTCTGTAAAAGATCCTGCAGATTCATTTTAAGTGCCCCTTGAGCGCTGAGAAGATAACCGATTTTGGAACGGGCTTTAACACTTAAACAAAATTAGAAAAATATATTAGCAGTTCTTCCACTAAATCAACTAGGTGATAATTATGGAGATAAATGGTGTTGAAATAGAGGATACATTTGCGGAGGCCTTTGGTATAAAGGTTTCAAGGGTTCTTGTAACTGCAGCAACCAGAAAACTTGCAAAGATAGCTGCAACCGAGGCAACAGGTTACGGTACATCTGTTATAGGGTGCCCTGCAGAGGCGGGTATAGACTGCTACGTTCCACCGGAGGAGACACCCGATGGAAGGCCTGGGTACATAATAATGATCTGCAACCCATCAAAGAAGAACCTGGACCATGAACTCCTTGAAAGGATAGGGATGGGTATACTCACAGCACCAACAACCGCAGTATTCGATGCTCTCGATGATGAGGACGAGAAACTAAACGTAGGATTCAAACTCAAGTTCTTCGGGGATGGATATGAGAAGGAACTTGAAATCGGTGGAAGAAAGATTCACTCAATCCCGATAATGTCAGGTGACTTCCTCATTGAAAGTGAATTCGGAATAAAGGACGGGGTTGCAGGCGGAAACTTCTTTATAATGGGTGACAGCCAGGCATCAGCCCTACTTGCAGCCCAGGCTGCAGTGGATGCAATAGCCGCAGTTGAAGGCACTGTAACACCATTCCCTGGCGGTGTGGTGGCTTCAGGTTCAAAGGTTGGATCAAACAAGTACAAGTTTCTCAACGCCTCAACCAATGAGAAGATGTGCGTGACACTCAAGGATGAGGTGGAGGGCAGCGAAATACCTGAAAACGTCAATGGCGTGTATGAGATAGTTATAGACGGTGTTAACGAAGAGGCTGTAAGGGAAGCAATGAAGGAAGGTATAAATGCTGCATGTACTGTTCCAGGCATAATTAAGATAAGTGCAGGGAACTACGGCGGCAACCTTGGAGCATACCAGATAAGGCTCCATGACCTCTTCTAAATTATTCTATTTTTTATCTTAATAATCAGGTCATCTTTTATTCTATGCAGAACTTCTCCATCATTTCACTTTCAACTATTTTCCAGATTTCATCTTCAGAGAGGTTAACACCAAGGAGGACACCCCTCTTTTCGAGGTCCCTTTCAATCCTCTTTATAACCTTAACGTCACTTGCAGCGACGGTATGGGAGTGTATATTCTTTGATATGCTGTACAGCGCCTTCAGGGATCGCCTGGCGTCTGGTTTTTCAAGTTCCTCCTGGCACCTTCGGAGGTCATCCATGTTCCTTATGTTGAGGTTCCTTGTGACAACCTGCCTCACCCCTGGAAGGTAATGCTTTGAGTCAAGGATTCGACCGCCCCTCCTTATAATTGTCTCCTTGTCGTCCATGTTACCCAGGTCATGTTTGAGGAGCATCTCAACAACCCTTCCTGATTTCTGTATTATGGATTTGATCTCAGCAAGATCCAGATTAACCCCTATGAGGAAACCCTCCTTCCTGAGTTCCTCCTCCACTCTATCCAGGCTCCTGGATTCCGGACCTGATATCCTGTGCGTATGTATACCCCCACCTGAGAGGGTGTAGAGTCTGTCAAGGGATTCCAGTTTACGTGAGTCACTCTGGAGGGTCCTTATGAAACGGTCCACGTCCTCCATTGAATCAACACCCACCTTTCTTCTGAGGGGCTCTGAGAAACCTGGAAGGTAGTACTCTATGTCCTCGATTGTGCAGCCATTCTTTATTATAATCTCCGCTTCCCTTCTTATGTCATCCACGCCGTGGTTTTCAACAATACTCATCTCAGGCTTAATTATTATCTCAACGAGCCTACCATGCTTCCTTGCAACCTCCTTTATTTCACTGTCATCAAGGTTAACCCCGAGAAGGATACCCTCCTCTCTGAGTTCATCGATGACCTTATCTATACTCTCCCTGCCCGGTCCGGATATCCAGTGGGAGTGTATTCCGCTCACAGACTCATAGATCCTTGTAAGGGAGCTCTTCCTGGCGGGGTCCTCCTCAAGGGCATTTAAAAACCTTTCAAGCTCCTTCCTCTCGGACACACCGATCTTCCTGACCAGGGGCTCCTTGAACTCAGGGAGGTGATACTCTATATCCTCCAGGGTGCAGCCATATTTGAGTATTATCTCCGCCTCCCTTCCAATATCCTCAACGTCATGCTTAACGGTTATCTTCACCATTGTGGGTTCCATGGCTGCAAAGTATATGTCCTCACCCCCGCTGATTTCAGGGGATATTACACGGTTGGCCCCTGCACGGTAGAGCCTCTTTATGTTTTCCCTCTTACTGGACCTTGTCACGATCCATATGTCCGGATTCAGCTCCCGGCAGGTGAGGGTTATGAAGAGATTGTCAACATCATCTCCAGTTGTTATTATAACTCCACGGGCCCTATTTATGCCAGCTGCCCTGAGTGTATCCTCATCTGTGGCGCTTTCAGGTATTGCAAGGACGTTGGGGTCCTCCCAGAGTTCTTTCTCCACTATTTCCCGGTCCTTCTCAATTATTATGGTCTTCTGATTCCTTTTCTGTAATTCATTAAAAACGGCGGATCCAACACGGCCAAACCCACAGAGAATGAAGTGGTTGTTCATTGACTGCATTAACCTCCGTATCCTGGCACCTGATATGGTCTCCTGCAGTGTCATCGTGATCACCGAAACGGTTAAGCTTAGAACATAGGCTATGAGTCCCACCCCACCCAGGGCAAGGGTAACAGAGAATATCTTCTGGTATACAGTTACGGGTGTTATGTCGCCGTAACCCACAGTGGCGATGGTGATCACCGTGAAGTAGATGGCATTGTAGAGGTCAAGGCCCATTATGTACATCGAGCCAGCTATACCATAAATTATGAGAGCCGCCAGAGCTGCCAGGGCATAGTATATGACTGATAGGGGAACGTATGGGATATTCTCCACCAGATTCCTTTTGGGTGGCATGGGAAACCTCGCCTGTTTATATGTTAAATATCTGTCAGTCAATAATATAAATTCAGAGCATCTGGATTGGGGCTCTGGAATTAATCCTTAAATTCCATGGATGGTGAAACAGTTATGAAGCCGCTTGATATGGCAGCAGCTGATATTAATGCGGAGTACCTTGGTGTTCCAAGACTTTCGCTTATGGAGACCGCTGGAAGGGCTGTTGCGGAGGAGATAGGTAATTCTGCAGATGGGGGAAGGGTCGTATTATTTTGTGGATCAGGAGGAAATGGCGGCGATGGCTTTGTTGCTGCACGGCACCTCATTAACATGGGATTCAAGGTTGAGGTTCTCCTACTCGCCCACCCCGAAAGGATAGGGTCAGGGGAGGCACGGCGTAACTGGGATGTTCTCATGGCCATGCAGCCAGAGCCAGGCCTTCTCAGTGTAAGGGCAGTCAGTGATTCATCTGAGCTTTCCTCTGTTGATGCAGATGTGGTTGTTGATGCAGTACTTGGCACGGGTGTCAGGGGGCTTATAAGGGAACCATCAAGGTCAGCCATTGAACTCATAAACCGTGCAGACGCATTTAAGGTTTCTGTGGATATACCTAGCGGACTCAACCCGGAGACAGGGACTGTGGATGATGTGGCTGTATCTGCAGATCTCACGGTGACATTTCACAGGATGAAGGAGGGACTTGAAAAGGCGGACCCTGCCATCACAGGGGAAATCGTGGTGAGGGACATAGGGATACCAAGGTCAGCCGAGGTATTCGTGGGTCCTGGGGATCTTCTCAGAATACCCTCCAGGAGCTCTGGGAGTCATAAGGGGGAAAATGGAAGGGTTCTGGTTGTTGGGGGAAGCCATCACTACTCAGGGGCCCCTGCACTCGCAGCAATCTCCGCCCTGAGGGCAGGTGCAGACGTTGTAACCGTGGCAGCCCCGGGTAGCGCAGCCAGCGCCATCAAATCCATCTCGCCTGATCTCATAGTCAGAAAACTTGAGGGTAAATATATAGGCCCGGGGGCCCTGGGGAAAATCATGGAACTTGCAGAAAACGCCGATTCGGTTCTTGTGGGCTGCGGAGCTGGCAGACACCAATCAACATCAGAAACTTTCAGAAAACTAGTTTCAGATCTCCAGGAAATGGGAAAACCTCTGGTACTCGATGCTGATGCACTCAGGCTGATTGATTACTCTCATGTCACTGACTATCCGAATTTAACTGTAACTCCACATATGGGTGAATTCAGGGAATTCTTTAAACTCAGATCTGAGATATACGCTGATTTCAATGAACAGGTGGCTGCCTTCAGCTCTGTTTCATCCAGGATAAGTGGAACGGTCCTTCTGAAGGGCCATGTGGACATGATATTTCAGGGTGACAGATTCCGCCTCAACAGGACTGGTTGCCCGGGAATGACTGTGGGCGGTACAGGGGATTGTCTTGCCGGTTTAACTGCCGGTCTATACGCAATGGGCCTCTCATCATTTGATTCCGCCTCACTTGCAGCGTTCATAAATGGTAAGGCAGGTGAATTGGCAATGGAAAAATATGGAACAGGATTTTTAGCATCGGATATCCACGATTTTATTCCATGGGCAATGGATATGCGTACCTATGGTTTCTGAGCCACAAAGAAGTAATAATTGAATTGATTGGGGGCGCATACCTAGACAAGCCCCAGGATGTTTCCAATGATAAGTATCCCGACTCCTGTCACCCCACCAAAACCAGCCACAAGGACTGTAAGGGGGTTGATGGGGATGTTTACGAATGGCAGTATATTAACACCAAAAAGAAGAAAAATTCCAAGCACTATGTTCCCTGCAAGTGCAAGGATCTTCCTCCCAACACCAAGGAGTATCCTGATGGATGCAAGACCCCCTGCGATTATGAATGTGGCAACCACAATGAGAACAAGGAATGAGAACCCGTCCATCAGTTCTCCTTCCTGCACACCCTGTTATATATCCCGGCCTGGAGGGCGTAGTTTTTGACCATTCCAGCCATCTCCCTCTGGTCAAGGGTTTTGTCCTCAAAGGATACTATCTCCTCACTGTAGAGGCTGTAGGGTGACTTTCTGCCTATGACTCGCATACTGCCCCTGTGGAGCTTGACCCTCACCACTCCGGTTACACGCCTCTGCATGTGATTTATTGCCATGTCAAGGTCCTCACGGAGGGGGTCATGCCAGAGTCCACTGTAGACGAGTTCAGCGTAGGTGCCGCTGATTGTATCTGCAAATCGAAGTTCGCTCCTTGTAAGTGTCAGCTGCTCAAGGGCGCGGTGGGCCTCCAGTAGGAGGAAGGCTGCGGGTGTTTCATAGACCTCACGGCTTTTCATACCTATGATACGGTCCTCCATGATGTCAACCCTCCCAATCCCGTGTTTACCTGCGATTTCATTTGCAAGGCCTATGAGTTCAAGGGGCTTCAGCTCATCACCATTAAGTGCAACAGGAACACCCTTTCTGAATTCAATCTCAACCACCTCTGGTTCTTCAGGGGTTTTATCGATGGGCCTTGTCCACTGGAATGCGTCCTCGGGTGGTTCCACCATGGGGTCCTCCAGGATGTCGCCCTCTATTGCACGCCCCCAGAGGTTTTCGTCTATACTGTAGAGCTTATCGGAGGGGAGTGGTATGCCACAGGATCTTGCATATTCCATCTCCTCTGTCCTTGTGAGGTTCAGGTCCCTTATGGGTGCGATGACATCAAGGTCAGTCCTTGACCTTATAACAGCCTCAAAACGGAACTGGTCGTTCCCCTTGCCTGTGCATCCATGGGCTATTGCAGACGCACCCTCGGATTCAGCAACCTCAACTATCTTTTCTGCTATCAGGGGCCTTGCAAGGGCCGTGCTGAGGGGGTAGCCCTCGTACACCGCATTTGCCTTTATGGCGGGGAATATGTAATTCTCTGCAAACTCCTCCCTTGCATCAACTGTGTGATGTTTATAGTTTCCGAGTTCCTCTGCAACCCTTGCTGGTCTTTCAACCTCCTCTCGCGGCTGGCCCACATCAACGCAGGCTGTTATGACTTCCATACCGTATTTTTCCTCAAGGAGCTTGATACATACAGATGTGTCAAGACCTCCACTGAAAGCAAGAACCACCTTATCCATAACAATCACCTTATAAGAATCAAATACTCATGTTTTTATTAACAGCATTATAGATATAATGGCTGTGGTGTTATTAAGTTGTCCCCAATGTAGTCAGCCCCCATGTGGATGGGGTGGCCCGGGTGTATCACCATTCCGGTTAACTGAGAGATCTGCATGGGGGACCTGATACCCCATTGGGTTTATCATTCTATGGTGCGGCGGTGACCTTGATGTTTGTGAGGGAGGAGTCGGTTAAAATTTCAACTCTACATGATGGGTCGGGTGGTGATGTTACTCTCAATGATGCTGTACGGCCACATCTGGGCTCACCACTTTCCATTGAACTGGCAGGGTACTCCCGTGGGGGCACGGTGATGCTCACCCTTGGAGGGGGAAGGCCAGTGGTAATGATTGTGGCGGGTGTCCATGGGAATGAGATACCCCCACAGGTAGCGGCTGTAAGACTTTCAGAACAGCTTTTATCCATGGATATCAGGGGAACCGTTCATGTGATACCATTTGCCGCCCCATGGGCAACCATGAAGAACAGCAGGTGGTTCATGGGCTATGATCTGAACCGCTCAGCCAGCATTCAGGGTTCTGTAACGAATTCCATATTCAGAAGGGCATGTGAGCTTGGGGTGGATGCCCTTGCAGATTTCCACTCCACCGCGCCCGGGAGCAAACCCGGTGTTGAGGGTGTTTTCTGTTCAGAGGAACCTGAACGTGAAAGCATGGAGATAGCCCGTTACATAACTTCAAGGACTTCATCTGAACTTCTATGCTATGAGAGGGCGTCTTCACATTACAGGGGGGCTCTTGAGGATGAATGCAATCTTGCCGGCATCCCTTCTGTAACCTGTGAGGTTTTATCTGAGAATGGAGTGATCAGGAAGGGCAGTGACGGCAGATCTCTCCTGCAGATGAGGCTTTTCCTGAAGTACATGGGTATTCTATCATGATGAGGTGTCTGGATGTGTTCCTTCAGTAGAGTGGGGTGGGTTGGTGTCTTCATATAAGAAACATGCTGCCTTTTCAATCATAATGGCGTCCCCAATTTTCCAGGCAGTTTTTCCGGTTGCGCTGGCACTTCTGGGGGCCATGATTCCTGACATGGACCATGAAGTTAAATCGGAGAATGTGTCAACGGTGTTTCTTTTTGGGCTTGTGATATTCCTTGTATTTTATATCCTGGGTCTTCCCTACCTTGCAGGGATTGCCCTTATGGATCTTGCCCTCATATTCTATCTTTCAAGGCACAGGGGATTCACACATTCAATCCTCGGGGCCCTCATAATCTCTGCCTGCCTGACGGTATTTGTTCTATCGGTGTTCTTCCTTCTGAGATCACTGGGCCTTGATGGGAAGGCATCAATCATGGTCATACTCACGGTTCTGGGGTTCATGTTCCTTAACAGGGTGATGATATTACCATTCGTACTTCTGACGCTTCTTGGGGTGTTCCTCACGGATTTTCCCACAATGAATCTCTACACAATAATGGGACCACTCCTCATTGGCTTCATCAGCCATGATGTCCTTGATTCATTCACACCCTCGGGGGTCAGGTTCATGAGGCCCTTTTCAGGAAGAACCTTCAGAAAGGGTTTTGGAGTTCTTATGCTGGTTTTATGGGCCATTGCGGTGCTCTACGTGTTCCTGCCCCTGTAATCAAGGAGTATCATATTTTTATTACGATTTATATAGAAAACTTTATATTATCATAAATAATCATGTTAATTAGAACTGGTACTAAAGAGAAGGGAGCTATAAAATGTTTATCACAAGGATTCTGTATGGTATCGCCTACTTCCTGGTCCTGATATATGAGATACTTAAGGCAACAGCTGACGTGGCAGTGAGAACACTGAATGGAAACATTGAGCCTGTAATAGTGGAAATAGAGACTGCACTCACAAGGCCAGTGTCCCAGACGATACTTGCAAACAGCATAACCCTCACACCCGGAACACTTTCGGTTGACCTTGATTCTGAGAACAGAATCCTGAAGGTCGCCGCAATATGTCCACGCAGCAGGGAGGACATAATACCATTTGAGCCCTACATAAGGGGGATGCTTGAATAGGGGGTTTTTCATGGATCTGCTGATGATATCAGAATACGTTCTAATGGCTTCACTGGCGATATTCTCCGTTGCAGCGGTTAGGATCGCAACAAGGAAGAGCATAGGGATGGGCCTTGTTGGTATATCGGCGCTAAGCATAGCCATCGCAACGATACTCATACTCATAAACAGGATCTATGGGGTTGGTTTCTGCCGTGATATAGCCTATGCCCTTGTTCTTCTGGGGCCAGTTGGCACCATAGCATTTGCGAGGGTTCTGAGGGGTTGATAGAAGTGTACATCATGATTTTAAGGTCTGCTATCCTTATCGTATCAGCCATACTCGTGATACTTGCAGCCATAGGTATACTCAGATTCAGGGATGACATAGAGAGGGTACTCTATGCAAGGATCCACGTCCTTGGCATTGCCGATGTTGCATGCATACTGGCACTACTTGCCCTTGGGGAACCACTACTGGCCGCAACCTACTTCATACTGGCACCATTCGTCTCACATGCAATAGCAAACGCCCACTACCATGGGGAGGGGGATTAGATGATCGAATACGTGATAATGATTATAGCCATACTTGGAGCGGTACTTGCACTGGTCCAGAGGGACCTGCTGAAGGCAGCCATACTCACAGGCGTTCCCGGGGCTGCAATAGCAGCCCTTTACCAGCTGCTACTGGCACCTGATGTGGCACTGACACAGGCGATAGTTGGATCCGCAATTATACCGGTCTTCTTTGCACTTGCTGCTTACAGGACAATGAGAATGGAGGAAGAATCATGATCTCTCTACAGCTGGCATCCCTACTGACAGCAGGAAGCCTCATGGTCATAGGTGCTGTGGCCGTGATATTCATAGACAACCTCATAAAGAAGGTTATAGCCCTTTCATTCATAGCCGACGGCGTTAACCTCTTCCTTGTGACACTGGGCTATAGGCCCGGGGGTATAGTCTACATTTACCTTCCAGGAATGTCAGGGACTTGGTTCGCACAGAACGCATCCTACCCCCTGCCCTTTGCACTTGTACTCACAAGCATAGTTATAGGGGCCAGCACCCTTGCTGTGATGCTCGGCATAATAATAATCCTTTACCATAAACACGGCACCATAAGCGCATCCAAGGTGCTGGAAGAGTAAAAAAATCAGGAGTTTACAGGTGAGAAATTATGAATCCACTTATACCGGTCATGGTGGTTTTACCGATTCTCTGCGCTCTTCTACTCAACCTCCTTCATGGAAGGGACAGAACCGTGAAGGCACTGGCTGTTGCAGTGGCAGTTGTACTTCCAGCCATACCCCTCCTTGCAGGGTACGGTGCACATTACTTTGGTGGCTACGCCCCCCTATCAGAGAATCCTGCCATTGCATCAGGGTTGCCTGAGTCCATAAAGTCATCGTACCTCTACTCGTTTCACCCGGGGATAACATACCTCTTTGGAAGTGCCCAGAGGATATTCCTCATTATACTATCAATCGTGACTTTCCTGGCGGTTTTAACATCCCTCAATGAGGTCAGGAAACCTTCAGGTGTATATGCATTTCTCATGTTCATGGGGACAGCTGCTGTTACAGCCATAGTCCTCACAGATGACATATTCAACCTCTATGTCTTCTTTGAGATAGCTGCACTTGCACAGGTTGGTGTGATACTCTGCTCGGGGGTGGAGCGCAGCTATGAAACCGCACTCAAATACATGATGATAGGTGGGGTGGCAGCCCCAATGCTCCTTCTGGGGGTGGCAATACTCCTTGCACTGACAGGAAACGTTAACATATCAGATATAGTGCTTTCAATGAGAAGTGGTCTTGTCAACCCTGGCAGCCCCCTGTTCCTGCTTGCATCATCACTGATACTCTTCGGGTGGCTTTACGGTACAGGGCTCCCACCATTCCACACCATCAAATCAGCAGTCTACAGCAGGGCCCTGCCCCATGGGGCGGCACTTCTTCAGGCCTTCTCTGTATTCACCTTCACAGCCCTGGCACTGGTCATACTGAGAATGTTCTACCATATGCCGCTTGTGAGGTGGGCGATGGTGTTCTTCTCACTGGCAGGGATGGTTCTGGGTATAAGCATGGCCCTCATGCAGACTGATCTAAGGAGGATGATAGGTTTCCTTGCGGTGGGTGAACTGGGGTACATTGGAATAGGCCTTGGCCTTGGAACCGCAGCCAGCATATCAGCGGGTCTCTTTCAGGCTGTCAACGAGGCCCTCATAACAGCATGCATATTCCTGGGCTTTGGAACAATCTTCTACATGACTGGAAGATCCGACCCTCAAAGGATAGGGGGCCTCATAGCATATAAACCAGGTCTTGCAGGGCTCGTGATGCTTTCAGGATTCATAATGGCGGGTGTACCACCATTCAATGTATTCCAGAGCAAGCTGATGCTCATACAGGCGTCCATACAGGCCGGATTCCCTGAGCTGGGTGTTGTGATGATACTCCTCAGCATAGTCACCTTCATGACCTTCCTAAGGGCATTCTATTCGGTTTACCTCAGACCAGAACCTGAGGGAATGGAACTGGAATCCGAATCGGTCCCCAGGTCAACGGTATTCTCACTTGTGGTGCTGATTCTCATATGCACGGCACTGGGACTGGCGCCCTGGATTGCAACATCCCAGTTCACATCACTGATACAGGGTCTTATAATATGAGAGGGGATGAGATGAGCTTCTATGATACGGTAATAGACAGGATAAGGGAATTGACAGAAAAAGATGGTGAGAAGGGAGTAAGCAACATTTCGGCCTCAGCAGCACTCACAGCAGAGATAACCGTAACTGCAGCTGTCCTGATAGCTGCGGTGATGCTGAGGAAGATAAATTTCATCCTCATGGTTTTCACGGTTCTCCTGCTGGCAGTCTTCCTCCTGACCTCGTTCCCCATCTCTGTGAGACTCAGAAGTGAACAGGGGGACGAGTTCAGCAGGATGATATTCTATGTGCTCATGACACTCGGAATACTGGCTTCAATATTCTACTGGGGTGGTTCAGGTGTCTGAATCCATCAGGGGCCTCATGGCAACGGTGGCACTGGGCCTCTTTGGGGTGACACTCTTTGATGCCATCATTGACCTTAGCCATGTGATAAACCCCGGGATAAGCATTGTCTACAATTACCTGGGAACAAAGATAGCCCCAAACATGGTGACGGTTGTTGTGTTTGACTGGAGGGCATACGATACACTTGGAGAGGCCCTCATACTTGTCACAGCTGTACTTGTAACCCTTCTGGTATTTGGAAGGGGTAAGGTCCAGATAGGGAGAGATGATGGAGGGAAAGAGAGATGAGTACAATACTTAAGATATTCGCATTCCCCGCAGCAATATTCATAATGTGCCTGGGAATCCTGACGGTGCTCGGGGGCCACATAACCCCCGGAGGAGGCTTTCAGGGGGGTGCGATGGTTGCAGCCGGGTTCATATTCTGTGCAGTTGTATACGGAATCGAAAAGAGCCCCTTCCAGTTTTCACACGAATTCATGTCTGCAATGGAAAGCATAGGGGCACTGGGATACGTTGCCATGGGACTCTGCGGTCTATTATTCTCAGGTTTCTTCCTTTACAACCTGGGAGTTGACCTTTATGGCATATCACAGAGTGTCAGTGGCTTCTTCAACTACCCGGATCCGACACATGCAGGTATAATACCCTACCTCAACATAGTCGTGGGCCTCAAGGTCCTCGTGGGGCTCAGCGCAATCGTGATAACATTCATGGAGTTCAGGGGTGAAGAGGTCACTGAATAGAGGGGAATCAGGAATGTTTACAGGTCCAATAATCTTCGGGTTTCTACTTGGATTCATACTTGGAAGCAGAATAAGGGATGATGAGTTTCCCGCATCCACCTACATTGCGCTGCTGCTGGTCCTCATCCTCGTGGCATGGAACATTGGCCCATTCCCGTACTATACGGATATACCAGTCGCCACAGGATTCGCAGCGGCAGCAGGAGGTATAGTGGTGGGCAAACTCCTACTTGGGCGCTGATAATATCATGGGGTTAGTATCATGTTCATATCAACAGGAAAATGTGAGGGACTTGGAGAATGCATCAGGGCATGCCCGACGGAAGCGATAAGGATGATCGATGGAAGGGCCTTCAGCTGCATAACCTGCGGTGCATGCATGGAGGCCTGTCCAAACAAGGCAATACGCAGAAACAGGTACGGGGGATACGTGGTTGACAGGGCAAAATGCAACGCCTGCGGTGTCTGTGAGATGACATGCCCCGTAAATAGCATAAAGATAGAGGACGGTGTAGTTAAGGGCATATGTGCAAGGTGCGGTCTCTGCGTCGATAAATGCCCCCTGGGGGCAAGGGTGGATGCATTTGACCTCATAGAGGACAGACAGATCCGTTTCCTGGAATCACTCAACCTGGCGGTGAAGCCACCTGTGAGGAGGACGCCCCGGAGCCATGAGGCCACCAGGGTCAATGTGATCACTGACCCTGATAAATGCACCCTCTGCAGGAGATGCCAGTATTACTGTCCAACGGGCGCCATAATCGTTGATACAGATGATGGGGTATGCACAGAGTGCCGTGTCTGCGAGGATGTCTGTCCTGTGGGGGCGATAGAGGACCTTAAGATAGACCCTGAGAAGTGCACAATGTGCCTCAAATGTCTCAGAGAATGCCCGAGCAGAGCAATATACGTGGATGACTTCGAGGTGAAGATAAGGAGACTGGAAACAGAGCGTGAGGGCAGCATAGTATCCTGCCTCAACTGCGGGCTCTGTGCAGGGGCCTGTGAAAGGGGTGCCATCAGGATGGTTGACGGCAAGCTGAGATACGACCCATCCCTCTGCAGGGACTGCGATGAAACCCCCTGCATAGATGCATGTCCTGTCGGAACCCTGAGGATGGTTGACGGGGAACTGAGGGGCTACTGTGTATCCTGTGGACGCTGCGTTAAGGCTTGTGATGTGAGCAGGGCCCGTGACTTCAAGACTGTGAGATGGGACGGCTCGGTTTCAGAGGACTGCATATCCTGTGGTGTATGCTCTGAGATATGCCCTGTTGACGCCATAACCCTCAAGAGGGGCTCCATAGAGGCGGACACCGATAAATGCATACTCTGTGAGAAGTGCGGAATCCACTGCCCTGCAGATGCCATACCAAAAACTACCATGAAGAAGAGAAGGATAACAGGTGGGTTCACACTCATAGACCCGCGTCTATGCATTGGATGCGGGCTCTGCCTGGACATATGTCCTGAGGATGCAATATCAAGGGATGAAAGCGGGCTCATGATTGTAGATGAGGATAAATGCATACACTGTGGTGCCTGTTCAAACATATGCCCTGCAAGGGCTGTTCTCTTTGAGAGGGAGTTCGGTTTATCAGATTAATGGATGGTGGCTCATGTGAAGAACATATTAAGGATAATGCTGGAGGGTTCCTACACAAACCTCAAGAGGATACTCTTTGCAGCAGACAGGGTAACGGACATGGAACTGAGAAGAAGGATCCTTGAGGGCACAGTGGAACCGGAACCAAAGGTTGCGGAGGTATCATGCATAGGGTGCGCTGGATGCTCAAATGCATGCCCAACAGGGGCCATCGAGATGAGGGACCTGGATGAACCAGTTGAGATCATAGAGGGTCTCATGAAGAAACAGATACCCGTCCTCAACCGTGAAAGGTGTGTTCACTGCTATTACTGCCATGACTTCTGCCCGCTTTATGCTCTCTTCGGGGAACCAGGAACCATTCACCCCAACGATGTGGGGGAAGTTGAATTTGACGCTGGAGCCGTACTTCAGAAACCCGTAAAGATAAGTGAGGACAAACTGAAGTTCATATCTCAGTTCCTGGCGGATAAAAGCGTTATAAAGAGGACCGATACCCTTGCAGAGGCTGCAAGGAAGATGTAGGTGATGGATTATGGGTCTTAAATCATTTTCAAGGTCGAGAGCTGTACATGCAATGCTCGTATACACAGGGGGATGCAACGGCTGCGACATAGAGATAGTGAACGCAGTTCTCTCACCAAAATATGACGCCGAACAGTACAAGATCTTCCTGACATGGAACCCCAGGGAGGCTGATGTACTCATAGTAACCGGTCCTGTCACAAAACAGAATGAAGGGCCACTTAAGGAGATATACAATGCAATACCAGAACCCAAGGCGGTTATAGCTGCAGGGGCATGCGCTCTCATGGGTGGAGTCTACAAGAATATACACGGGGACATACCATCAGAGGAAATCTGCGGACCAGTGGATCAGGTCATACCTGTGGATGCAAAGGTCCCTGGATGCGCAGTAAGACCTGAAGATGTCCTTGCAGGGGCAGTCGCGGCACTGCCAAAACTTCTGGAGGCAGATTGATAAATTCAGGGTGCTTACAATGGATGGGAAAAGGGAGATAATTGAGACAGAAATAACAATGGGTACCGTGCACTCGGCAGCCATAGAACCCTACCGTGTGAGGCTGTTCGTTGAGGATGAAATAGTCAGAGACGCCGAGATAACCGTCGGGGTCAACCACCGGGGAATTGAAAGGATAATGGAGGGGCTCCCTGTTGAGAAGGCCAACAGCCTGACAGAGAAGGTATGCGGGATCTGCTCAGGCGTTCACCTCTGGAATTCAGTCCTGGTGGCTGAGAAGGGCCTCGGAGTGGAGATACCCGAAAGGGCATCCTACATAAGGATAATAGTGGGGGAACTTGAAAGGCTCCACAGCCACCTCCTCTACCTGGCCCATGGAAATGAGGTCCTGGGCCATGAAACATTCTCCATGAGGCTATTCTATATAAGGGAGACCGTCATGGAACTTCTGAGGCTCATAGGAGGTAACAGGGTACAGTACGGTGTACCCATCATCGGGGGAATAAGGCCCCGGGCAGACCTTGATGAGATGAAAATCCAGGGGATAATGGAGGGAATGGACTTCATAGAGGAGAAGGTTGAGGCCTTTGCAGAGAGGTTCACATCGGATCCAATGGTAATGTCCCGTATAACAGGGGTCTGCCCCATAAGCAGGAAGGATGCCCTCAGATTACATGTAACAGGTCCAACACTCAGGGCAACCGGTGTAGAATTCGACCTGAGGACTGAAATGCCATGCTACGACCCATTCGAATTTGAGGTCATAACCCAGGATGGTGGAGATGTCAGGGCAAACCTCCTCATGAGGGTCCTTGAGATATTTGAATCCATAAAGATAATAAGACAGGCCCTCAGGGACCTCCCAGATGGAAGGGTTGTTGACAGGAACTGGGAGATGCAGGATACGGGAATAGTGAAGAGTTACGTTGAGGCCCCCAGGGGGAGACTCTACCATTCCTATGCAATAGAGGATGGAAGGGTGAGGGGTTCAATAATAAGGACACCCTCAATGTCAAACATAGGGGCGATGCAGTATGCCTGCATAGGCCACCACATCACCGATGCACAGCTCGGGATAGTGCAGTGCGACCCCTGCTTCACATGCACAGACAGGGCAATTGAAATAGTAGACCTCAATGCTGAAGGGTGATCAAAGTGGATGCATCATATTCAATCATATCTGTCACGGGAACAGTCATACTTGGATTGATTGTAAGCCTCTGGCTTCCGGGTATTGAGAGGAAGTTTGTCCATGCAAGGATACAGCAGCGCATAGGTCCCCCTGTTTCAAGCCCGGGACTCATGGCTGCACTCAAGTTCTTCTACAAGAAGACCATTGAACCATGCTCACCACTCCCACGTCTATACAACTCACTCCCCATTATAGGGTTCATATCAGCACTCCTCATACTGCTCTTCCTCATACCCCCCATGTACACCTTCGGGGCCCTTGCAAGTCTCGTCGCAGTTGTAGGATTCCTCAAGATAGAGGAGGTGATCTACGTCTTCATGGGTTCACTCTCAAGGTCGGTCATGTCCCTCAGAATGCCATTCCCTGACCTTGCAAAGGGGGCCAAACACCCCAACGTCCAGAGGTACTTCCTTGAGGATCTAAGTGCAATGAGGGCTTTCAGGCTGATTGCATTCGGGTCATTCCCCCTGTACATCGCACTCTTCGTGCCTGCGGTTATGGCTGGAAGCATATCCATTGGGGATATAGTGGCATACCAGGCAGCCAATGGCCCGGTGCTCTTCACCCTTGCAGGGGTCATAGGTACAGTGGCGTTCTTCATTGGCTACATGATACTCCTCAACGAGTACCCCTTTGCCATCCTCAAGACCAAGGCAGATGTTATAGAGGGTCCGTACATGGAGTACGCTTCCAAGTACAGGGCATTCGTCTACATAACCCGTGGATTTCTGATGTTCACACTTGGGTGTCTCTTCTCCGTGCTTTTCATCGGGGTACCCCCCAACATACTGAGCTGGGGCATACTCGTCAACCTGGCAGCTGCAGTCATATTCCCCATAATCATGGCAGTATTCAGCGCCTTTGCACCGGTATTCACTTTCAAGCAGTTCTATCCGGTAACAGCAGCGGCATCGGTGATAGGGGTTCTGGCACTGGTGGTGGCATTCGTATGAAGGTGATAACATGAAGATTGTTATAAGACCGCATCACATGATAAGCCTCGGTGGATACATAGTGGAACTGGAGTTCCCCTACAGGAACCTCATAGTCGTAAACCCCACCGACGAGCACATCAAGATAGAGGTCCCGGTGTTTGATGAGGACTGGATAGATGAACACAGAGAACTGGGCCTCAGAATAATACCCGTAAGGGATGAGGATAACTACCTGAGCCTCTGGAGGAGAGAGAAGGCCCTCCTTGAGGCTTCAGATTAAATTTTTCCGTGGTTTAAATGAGTTCAGCGGCTCTCAGTATAAAGACAGTTGAGAGGCCAGGAGTTCTCAGTGAAATAACCGGCATGATAGCCTCAAGGAATATAAACATCACCTACGCCCATCTGTATGTTGAAAGGGATGGCCATGGCTCCATATACATGGAACTTGAGGATGTGGAGGACATGGAGTCCCTCCTGGATGAAATCAGGGCCTCGAAAACAGTGGTTGATGTCAGGGTGCACAGGTCACTTGAGGAGATCTATGGTAAGAGGATAATCATAATAGGGGGAGGTGCCCAGGTATCCCAGGTAGCAATGGGTGCCATCAGCGAGGCCGACAGGCACAACATAAGGGGCGAGCGCATAAGCATCGACACCATACCCCTCGTGGGTGAGGCTGAACTTGCAGAGGCTGTAAGCGCGGTTGGAAGGCTCCCGAGGGTGGCAGCCCTTGTACTTGCCGGTTCGCTCATGGGTGGGGAGATCACAAGGGCTGTTGAGAGGGTTAAAAGTGAACATGATATTATCGTCATAAGCCTCAACATGCCAGGGAGCGTCACAGGGGTGGCGGATCTTGTGGTGACAGACCCCATACAGGCGGGGGTTATGAGTGTAATGGCGGTTGCCGACACCGCGGTTTTTAACATTGAAAAGGTAAGGGGTGAAAAATTTTAGCCACCCGGATAAAGGGTAAAAAAGATTTAAAGGTTTCAGCTCATCTCGATAGCCCTTATAAGTTTACTGGCTGCGTTTTTGAGTTCAGGGTCCTTTATCTCACCACTTTCCCTTATTTTGAGGGCGAGTTCAAGGACCTTTGATACATCTGATGGCTTGAGGTTCTCTGCCATTTCAAGGTAGGTCTGGTCCTCTTCGGGTATTTCCTCCTTCTTCTTGGCAGCGAGTTCCAGGAGAACACGGCAACTGCTCATCACATCCGGGCTGTCAATATCTTCACACTTTTTAAGAAGCTCCTCCTTCATATCATCACCTTGAATTATTATGTTTTAACGGTTATTTAATTCTAATCATTTTAGCAGCAGAATGTCGGGGTCTTTTTCACATGATGATGATTATTGTACAGTGGATTTTGTGATCTCTTGGCTTTACTGGTGGTGCAGATGCTATAACACCGTCATTTTAGCGGATACTCCCGTGAGCAGGTCTCTGCAAGAGCGCAGCTTGCACATTTAGAGGGATTCACCTGAACTTCAGGCACCTCACCATCATCCTTTATCCTTCTTATATCATCCAGGATATCGAATAGGTACTCCCTTCTCCCGTAATCTGTCAGCACGGGTCTTCGCTCACCGGGAAGCAGGTATTCGATGAATGAAACCATGCTCTCTGTTTCAAATTCCCTTTCCACCAGAATAGCCTGTGCTGTGAGTTCAAGGGTGTCAGCTGGCCAGACGCCCCTGAAGGGGGGTTTTGAGGTCTTGATCTTCAGGGGGTAGTAGGAGCCATCAACCAGCTCCATGGTTACACGTCCATGGATCTCAAGGGAGGGATCGTTTATGGGGTAATCCCTGATCAATGGGGGAAACAGCACATGGGCCACCATGTCTCCTGAAAACCCAAGGGTGCTCATCGCCCTCATTATCCTGTTTGCAGTGGATTCAACCTCAAAAAGCATTAGATCCACTATTTTATCCCTTTCGGTGTCATCAAGGCCCCTTATTATCCCCTCGAGATCCTCCCTGAGGACCGATTCCAGTTCATCCATCCTGATGTCTTCATCGATCTTCCGGGTCCTGCTCTCAGCGGCTGCCCTGAAATCGAGGTAAGTATCCCTTAACCTTATTGCAAACCTGTTACCCGGCTCACTGGTACCAAGGAGTTCACGGAGGTATACCTTCATGGGACAGAACATGAATTCAGATATCATGGAAACCGCAATGGACATGTGATTCACCACCACTGTATTATTAATTAATCAATAAGTATTAAATGTGATGGTGGGGGTTTCGGTTCTGGAGGAGTTTATGGGGGGGTTTGGTTTCTTTGTTGTGGAATGTGGATGGTGGGGATTTTGGTTCTGGAGGGGTTTATGGTATGGTATCTCTGCCATGAAAAACAAAAAAGGAAATTTAAAAAATCAGAGTATTTTAAGGCGCACAGGATCACCTGTAACCCACTGAATTTCAGATATATCCCTGATGGCCCTCTGAATGTTACCCTCTGCTGCTTCATGGGTCACTATGTATATGGGTACAGATTCGCCCTCAAGGGCACCCTTCTGTGTAACCGATTCAATGCTTATTTCATGCCTGCTGAATGCCCCGGCTATCTCATGGAGAAACCCTGGCCTGTCAACCGCATCAAGCCTGATATAGTACCTTGATCTGGTTTCGCTGAACTCCCTTATGGATTCAACCATCCTGACACCGGGACCCGGCTGCAGCGGACTCTCAGGGTTCAGGGCGATTTCCATACAGTCTGCAACAACTGCACTTGCAGTGGCCCTCCGCCCTGCCCCCTTACCATAGAACATCACCGGCCCGGTGAAGTCACCTGTGATGTATATACCGTTGAACACCCCATTGACAGATGAAAGCAGGTGTTCGTGGGGCACAAGGAAGGGCATAACACCCATTTCCAGCTCACCATCATCCAGAGAGGCCGTTGCAAGAAGTTTAACACTGCATCCAAGCTCCTTATTGGCGTATTCAATATCATCCTGCCTTATACTGCTTATACCCTCCACGTGGAGGTCCTCTTCAGGCACATAAACGCCGAAACCAAGGAGAGCCAGTATTATAAGCTTCTGGGCGGTGTCATGACCCTCAATATCAAATGTTGGATCTCTCTCAGCATAACCGAGCCTCTGGGCCTCCCTGAGGACATCATCAAATTCCATGCCCTCGGAGGCCATCCTTGTGAGGATGTAGTTGGCTGTGCCGTTTATTATACCATAAATGGATTTTATCCTGTTGGCTGCAAGGGATTCATTGAGGGCCCTCAGTACGGGTATGCCCCCGCCCACACTGGCTTCGAAAGCTATCCTCACGCCATTATCCCTTGCAGCGGTCATTATCTCATTCCAGTGCCTTGCTAGAAGTGCCTTGTTGGCTGTTACGACGTGCTTACCGTTTTCCAGTGCCCTCAGTATGAAGCTCCTGGCCGGTTCATAGCCTCCTATGAGCTCTATAACGATATCGATTTCAGGGTCATTGAGGATATCATCGGCATCTGTTGAGAGTATCTCAGGGTCTATCTCAACCCCACGGTCAGTCTCTATGTCAAGGTCCACCACCCTTTTGAGTTTCAGGTCCTTTCCAGTTTTTTCTCTTATGAGGTCATGGTTGGTGTTGAATATCTCCACAACCCCCGCCCCGATTGTTCCAAATCCTATGAGTCCAACATTCACATGAAAACCTCCATATTTAATGAACACTATAACTTCATCTGCTGGGTATCCCTCACCATTAACCTTGATGATTTATCGTATTTCCAGTTTAAAATAGTTCAGCTTCCCAATGAAATCAGGAATTTTCACAGGTTTTTTCTGTTTCTGATGAAATGGCAAGATGTGGCACCATATGAAAATAACCTGATACAATCCCATACAATGATACAATCCAGCTGTGGAGGGTAAAAATATAAGGGACGCCTGTGTACTCAACAACAATCTCACATTTAACAAGCCTGATACCCCCCACCATAAACTACAGCAACCTCACGGTGAGGACCATTGTTATAATCTTCAGTAACACCATAATTGCAGGGCCAGCTTACAGTAAGATAACGGTTAAAACATCCACTGGAAGGCTGATGTCCATCAGTAAGAGGATCATAGGTAACAGGATCTACATAAAACCCGTTAGTAGATGGCGTGCACATACAAGGTACATCATCACCGTTCCAAGGACCGCAGTTAAGACCAGCACAGGTAACATGATGGCAGCGGACTTCAGATCAGGATTCACCACGGTTTAATAAACCCACTTTCTTTTATTTTTAGTTTTTTCTGGCTATATTCCGGTTAGGGTCTTTAATTTATTTTATAATCTGAGTTCCTTTAGCTTTATGAACTCGTTCTCAGCCTCCCTTGTTGTCCCCACAACAACCCGGTATCCGTTTTCCCTTCCACTGAACCTTTCAAGCTTACCCCTTGCGATTATCCTTTCACCCTCCCTCGCCTGCCCCGCGTAGGTATGGGTGAATGACACGACCTCGGTAATTTCAGCTTCGGGTCCCTCAAGTACACTGACATCCTCCACAAGGTACCTTGCCGGGTTGTCAAAGGCCTCGATGGCGTCAGATACTGTGCACTCTACAGTCACCCTTCCACGGTCCTCATAGGTTGTATCAGCCCATGAGCCCTGAATTTCACTCCAGTCCCTTGCAGCGAGGATATCGAACAGGGTTCCATCGATTATTCCCCTGTTGTTCTTTCTCATCTCATACCAGCAGAACTCCCTGAAGGAGAGCGTATCGTCGGTGATCCTTTTTCTGTAGACCTTCATGAGCTGTTCCTCATCCAGTCCATTCAGCGGACTCTCAGGGTCATCCTTCAGTTCACCAAAGGCTTCCATTGCCCTCCGGTGGTTCCTCAAACCGTAAACCACAAAGTCGATATCAGAGTTGAGGGGGTCATATAATCCAGGGAGAACAGAACCTGAAACCCCCATTGAACTGTAGGGGATCCCTGCAGCATCATGCAATGTGTTGGCAATCATCACAACTCTGGCAAGCAGCTTATCGCTGGGGGATTCCATTATATCCATAAGGCGCTCGTCTGGCTTCAGTATACTATCCACCCTTTCATGGGGAACACCCATCATGAGGACGCCGAGTTCCTCGTAGTGATGGAGGTAGGTGGGGTGGTTCTCCTCAAGGAAGGTGTATGCCAGCTCAGAATTCACCTTTGAGTACCTTGCCGAATTCAGGGACCTTTCACCTTCACTGTCTGGTATGTATCTTAAAAAGGACAGTATCCTGTCCTCTGGATGAACGTATGATGTAACAGCAAAGAATAGATCATCAGAGGTGTGTATGAAGTCACGGATTCGGGCTTTCATAGGTAAATTAAATGCATGATGAAACTATAAACCTTTTCATATTCTTCTGAGGTTATCATGGGCGTATCTCTTCCCGGGCATCTGGATTCTCATGGATAATTAGATGAGGGATGATCTGTAAATTTCATGATATGATTCTCCTAAGACTTGAGCCTGATATGGATCTTATGGCTGAGATGGAGGCCATAGATGTTGAAGGCGCCGTTGTATCAGGTATAGGAAGCCTTCATGGTGTCAGGATAAGGACCGCGGATGAGAGCATCCTTAAGCTTGAGGGTCCCCTTGAGATAATATCCCTCCAGGGGACACTCACAGGCGATGGCGTCCATATCCACATTGCAGTGGCCGATTCATCTGGAAGGGTGTTTGGCGGACACCTCAGGGGCTGCTGCAGGGTAAGGACAACCGTCGAACTTGCCGTGATACCCTATCGCGGTAAACTGAGAAGGGTGCTGGATGATAGAACAGGTTACAGTGAGCTGGTGGTTCTTGACTGATTCAATCACAGCAGGGGCTCACTTTCCCGGCGGGATCTCCGTCATGTTCTCTTCAGGGGACTCACATCCTACTTATAGGACCACCTCCAAATAGTATAGATGGTGATTGAATGATATATGAGCACCTCGAGGACCCTATCCTGTATGATGGAAGCCAGATAGAACCTGCATGGGCCCTCAGTGAACTGGGAATAAAGGGTTCGAGCATAATAACATGGATAGGCCCAATGGATGTGAAGAATATCGTTGACTACGAGGATGTTGACCTTGAGATAAAGTCTGAGAACGTCCTCCACTTCATTGTTGAACACTTTGATGAACAGCCATCAGGTCTGCGGTTATCCTATCACAGGCAGAGGATTCTGGTCATGCTGCTCATGGAGGAACTTAGGGACCATGGATTCGAGATCCGGAGGGAGGGTGATGACCTCTACATAGGATCATCCAAGTTAACTGTTTCCATAGCAACCGCCTCGGTATCCAGCATGAAGATACACCTGGGTGTGAACATCCATGAGAAGGGCACACCAGATGATGTGGATACGGTGGGGCTCCTGGATGAGAGGCCTGAACTTGGAATGGAGGGGGTTGTACAGATAGCAGAGAATGTTGCAATGGCATACATACATGAGATTGGCTCCATCGAGGAGGACATATGCAAAACCAGAATCTTCTGAAAGAGGCAGGGACATTTCTGATGGATAGATGTGGTTAACATGAAAATAGTTATAAACGGGATACATGCCAATTTAAGGTTTTCAGCGGCACACATGATACCGGAACACGAATCATGTGGATGCATACATGGACATTCATACATAGTTGACGTGAAGGTGGAGGGGAAGAGGAGTGGAAGGCATGGATTTGTGGCTGACTTCAAGGACGTTAAGGCAGTTGTTAGAGAACTATGCAGAAGGTTTGACCATAAACTCCTCATACCCCTCAGAAGTCCGCTCATAAATTTCTCATCAACGAGTGGAAACATCAAATTTGAGATCGGGGGTAAGGAGTACAGCATACCCGAGGAGGACTGCTGCCTCCTTGACCTGGAATCCAGCTCTGCAGAGGAACTTTCACGTTACTTTGCCTCCGCCCTCTTTAAGGAGCTTGGCAGAAAGTACGACATATCCTCGGTTGAGGTCTGCGTAAACGAAGGAATAGGACAGGGGGCCATCTACACCATATCCCGGTGATCCATATGAGGGCACCCATTATGGAGGTCTTCAGCAGCATCCAGGGTGAGGGCCTCCTTGTAGGGAAGAGGCAGATTTTCATACGTTTCGCTGGCTGCAATCTTAACTGCAGCTACTGCGACACCCCGGAGAGCAGGAACCCATCCTGTGGTGAGGAACTCTCAGCAAACCAGCTTCTGGGGATGGTTGAAAACCTCGTGACACCTGATTTTCATTCACTGAGCATCACAGGTGGTGAACCGCTTCTTTACCCCGAATTTATCACAGAATTCCTTGAAGATTCCCACCACAGAGCTCTTCTTGAAACCAACGGCTCTCTCCCGGCCAGCGCCCGGAGGATATCCCATCTCTTTGATTACGCATCGGTGGATATTAAAACATCTGAACATTTTTCAGGGGATTTCAACCGGAATATTACAGAATCCGATATATCAGGGCCAGATGACCTAATTGATCGGGAGATTCAAGTCATAAACATATTAATATCAAAAGGTGTAAATACATATTGTAAGGTGGTTGTGATGCCCACAACGGGGGCTGAATACATCGGGGCCCTGGCCATGCGGCTCCGTGAAGGCGTTGATGACCCTGAAAAACTTTCAATGGTTATACAGCCCTGCAGTCCCCCTGAAAAGTGGGCTCTGTACACTCCTCGCCTGCTGGAAATGTCTCAGGAAGCCGGAAAGTATATGGATGTTTACGTTATACCCCAGATGCATAGGGCCCTTGGCCTTAGGTAGGAGGTTGTCAGATGGAAATGGAAACAAAGGTTACAGTCCATGATGCCATGACATCGAATGTTATAACAGCAGACCCTGGCATCAGCGTTGCAGAAGCAGCATCTATAATGACAGAAAAGAAGGTCGGAAGCATCATTGTGAAGAGCAACTCCGAACCTGAAGGACTCATCACAGAGAGTGACATCATAAGGAAGGTGGTTTCCAAGGATCTGGTTGCCAGCAAGGTTAAAATTGGCGAGGTAATGAGCCGCAACCTCATAAGCATAGAACCTGAAAGGGAACTCAGTGATGCAGCAAGACTGATGGCAAAGAACAGTATAAGGAGACTCCCGGTGGTTAAGGACGGTGCGCTTGTTGGGATACTGACATCCTCTGATGTCATGATGGTTGCCCCTGAACTCACCGAGATCCTTGTTGAGAATGCAAGGATTGAGGAGAACAGGGCACTGACACCTGAGAATGAGAGGTCTGTCCCCGGTGTGTGCGAGGTCTGCGGTAACTATGAGGAGTACCTTGAGGAGTATGATGGTAGATACATATGTGAGGAGTGTAAAGAGGACCTAGAGGGTGAATGATTTGTTTGTAAGAGACGTAATGACTTTGAATCCCGTCTCAGTCTCACTTGAAACCGCCGCCACAAGAGTAAGATCCATTCTAAGGGATGAGGATTTCAGATGCGTCCCTGTGGTTGAGGGAGAGAAACTGAGGGGTCTTATAACAAGGGGTGATGTGCTCAGCATCACAGCAACCAAGTCAAATCTTGAGGCAAGGGGCATAATGGAAAAACCAAAGGTTATCCTGACCCCTGAGATGGATGCGGTGAGGGCAGCATCTGAGCTACTAAAGGCCGGTGAGATACAGGCACCTGTTGTTGAGTCAACCGACAGCATGAAGCTTGTGGGAATACTGAGCGCCATAGACCTCATATCAGGCTTCCTTGAAAACGGCTATGAGCCGGTCAGAACCCCTGTAAGTGAGATAATGTCCAAAAACCCTGTTACATGTGAACACAGCGACCAGCTTTCAGCTGTATGGGATCTTATGGATGAATCAGGGTTTTCAGGCCTTCCTGTGATGAAGAATGGTAAAGTTATAGGTATCATAACCAGGAAGGACCTCCTGAGGTACGGCCATGCAAGGATACACAGGGAATCAGGTGACGTGAAATCCGTGGCGGTTGAGAAGATAATGAAGACACCCCCTGTTGCCATAACACCGGATACTCCTTCTGAAAAGGCCGCCTCTCTCATGCTGGAGAAGGATATTGGAAGGATCCCAGTGGTTGAAAACCCAGTATTTGTGAAGAGGGACCCCAGCATGGTGAAGGAGGCCGATCTTCTGGGTATAGTGTCCAGGGAGGACATCCTGGAAGCGTATATCAAGTGAAATGGTGGCTTGATGAAACCTGAAAGTCCCATCAACGAGAAATTAATTTTTATTAAAAAAATTGGTTTGGGTAATAACGATACTTACTTCATGTAAGTATATCTCCCAGAGAGGTGTGTAAATGAGAAAAAAAGACACCATAAACCTGGTAAAGTCTAGGGACCGTGGTCCCATTGAATTCGAGAGCAGAAACTTCGACCATGAAGGCGATGTCATGACAATCGCCGGCAAGGAAGTAATTTCCATACCACAGACAGCCACCATCAAGGAAGCAGCGGAGATAATGGTTAAGAACAAATTCAGGAGGCTTCCCATAACAAACCCCGGAACAGGGAAGCTCCAGGGAATAGTAACGGCCATGGACATCCTGGACTTTTTAGGAGGGGGAGATAAATTCAAGATCCTGGATAACAAATACGATGATAACTTCCTCGCAGCAGTCAACGAACCGGTTAAGAGTATAATGACACGTGATGTCATCCACATAACCACCAGGGACTCCATATCAGATGCGGTGACCATGATGCTGGAAAACAGTGTCGGTGCCCTGCCGGTAGTTGATGATGATGGGAGGATAGCAGGTATAGTATCCGAGAGGGACTTCGTGCTCCTCATGGCAGGTGTATTCATCGATGAGGTCACGGAGGATCACATGACAGCCGATGTCATAACTACAACACCCGGAACACCGATAGAGGGCGCATCCAAGATAATGGTAAGAAACAGGCTCAGGAGAATACCTGTTATTGGTGAGGAAAGAAGAACCCCCCATCCCGAGGATGAAAAACTTGTTGGAATTGTTACATCCACCGACATACTTGAGTTCCTTGGAAGGAACCAGGCATTCAACTCAATGAAGAACAACAGTGCAGAGGAGGTTCTCGCCACACCGGTCACCGAAATCATGGAAAGGGAGGTCTGCACCGTCACATCAACAACAACCCTCGGAGATGTATGTGAGATCATGGAAAAATATGGAATTGGTGGTCTGCCTGTGGTGGACTATGGAAACCTCAGGGGAATCATAACAGAGAGCGACCTTCTGAGGGCAATAACAGGTTAGGTGGTCCCATGAATGTTGGAGCTATAATGACAGATGAAGTCTTTGTCATGGAAGACACACAGCAGGTTGCATACGCCCGGAACCTCATGTTAAGGCATGGGATAAGCAGGGTAGTGGTGGTGGACTCCGGGGGGAAACCAGCAGGTATCGTCACAGAGACGGACATAACAAGGAAGCTGAGAATCAACGGACCCGCATGGAAGAGAAGGCCAATAGATAAGATCTCAATAAGAAGGGTGATGAACGAAAACCCCATAACCGTTGATATCGACGCCACTCCAAGGGAAGCCGCTGACCTCATGCTGAAGAAGAAAATAGGCTCACTCCTTGTGATGGATGGAGAGGAACTTGCAGGCATCATAACCAAAAGGGACCTTCTCAGATTCTTCAAGGACAGGTGCGCCGGCAGGTGGAAGGTTGAGGATTTAATGACCAGGGATGTTAAAACGGTGACAGCAAACCATACGCTGGCCCATGTTATAGATGTCATGGAGGAGAACGGTATATCAAGGGTCGTTGTAACCGGAAATGGGGCTGTTGAGGGAATAATAACCTCTGAGAACCTTTCATTTGCAACATTTGAGGACCCTGAAAGGGGCATACCTGTTGAAAGGGTCTACTTCATAAGCCGCGCATCCGAGGAGAAGAGAAGGGCAAGGACAATCGCAATGTTAACTGCAGGCGATATAATGACTGAGGACGTCATAACAGTTGAACCCTCAGTTGATGCATCAGAGGCCGCTTCATTGATGCTTGATAATGGAATAAGCGGACTGCCCGTTGTTGAGGATGAGGAACTGGTGGGAATAATAACCAAAACAGATATAATAAGCGGGATACAGTAGGTGAAGAGTATGATAATTAAAAATATCATGTCAGAGGATCCTGTCTGCATCGATAAGGACCAGAACGTCTGCGACGCCCTTCGATTAATGGGAAAGAAAAACGTATCAAGGCTCCTTGTGATCAACACAAACAACGAACATGAGAGGGAACTTGTGGGGATAGTCACCGAGAAGGATATAGCCATAAAACTGGGATCATCAAGGTACGGGAACATGGCACCATCCCACTTCCATGTCTCAACGGTCATGACATCTGAACTCATAACTGCAGATCCAGACATGGATGCAGGAAACGCAGCAAGTCTCATGCTTGAGAACAACATAGGAAGTCTGCCTGTTATCCTTGATGATGAGATACTGGGAATCGTAACCAAATCAGACCTCCTTGATATCTGCAGGGGAAGGGCCTATGAGAGTTACACAGCGGCCGATGTCATGAGCACAGAGATGATAACAGTATCCCCCCAGGAGAGGGCTGTCCATGCAAGGAGGATGATGATTGATGCAGGCATAGGACGGCTTCTGATCATGGATGGAGGGGAACTTGCCGGTATACTCACCGCAAAGGACATGACACGTGCAGTTATAAACTTCAGGAAGGTCGTACCTGATAAGCACAAATCATCAAGGATAAGAAACCTCCTTGTTGAGGATATAATGAAACAGAACGTCAGGACCGTTGAGGCAGACACGCCGGTAACGGATCTTGCATCCATGATGATGGAGACAGGTTACGGCGGGTTTCCTGTTGTGGACGGCGAACTTGAGGGTATAGTGACAAAGACGGACATCCTTGATCTCATAGTTGAGATAGAGGGTGTCTTCTAATCCTTTATTTTTTTGAATAAGCTGAATACACATGTTTATAATTGAATGATCAGCGTGAATCTGATGAATACAGACATTCCTTTCCATGAGATCACAGAGAAAACAGGGATTCCATCTAAAAGACTGGAGGCGGGGCTGGCCAGGGGCGCCATCAGGGTCACTGAAGAGGGTGGCATGAATGCACTAATTTTCAAAAAATCCCTCATGGACCTTGAGGCAGGCACGGTGATCTACACTGGAGATGAGGTTGAGGTTATCCGGGGATTTCCGAAGATCAGAAGAACACTTCTACTAGCCCCCACCCTGATGGAACACTTCAGGGACAGCGTTGCAGTAGAGGAGAAGATGAACGGTTACAATGTCCGCATAACACGCCTTTCATCCGGTGATACGGTTGCACTCACACGAGGAGGCCATGTATGCCCCTTCACAACCCGGAAGGCACTGGAACTCATGGACCTTGACGGGTTCTTCTCTGACCACGGGGACCTTGTTGTATGCGGTGAGATGGTTGGAAGGGACAATCCCTATGTTTCACAGGACTACCCTGAGGTGGGGTCCCTGGGTTTCAGGGTCTTTGACCTGAGGGAGAAGAACACCAACAGACCCCTCCCAATAAAAGAGAAGAGGGACCTTCTTGAGTCCTATGATCTTCCACCCGTCCGTTTATTCGGGATTTACCCTGTGGAAGATGCTGCAGAGGAGGTTGCAGATATAATAATGGCACTGGGGAAGGAGGGAAGAGAGGGGGTTGTCATGAAGGACCCCTCAATGGATTTACCACCCCTGAAGTACACATCATCCCAGGCACATGCACGGGAACTTGCATATGCCTTCAGCTACCCCTTCGACTTTGGGAGACCCTTCTTCTTCAGCAGGGTTATAAGGGAGGGTTTCCAGGCCTATGAACTGGATGAGTCAGATGAGGAAACCCTTGAGAGGGCTCACCGCCTGGGAGAGGCAATAATATACCCCATGCTTGAGAGGATAAAGGCCATAGCAGACGGTGAGGCCGCCTACGAGGACACGATCATCGATGTGGAGGACAGGGAGACCGCCGAGGAGTTCATAAGGCACCTTGTACATCTCGGTGTCTCAGCGACCCTCGCAGACTACAGGGACGGTAAGGCCACGGTGAGGCGATTCTACCAGGCAACAACAGACAGGATAAACAACTACCTGGAGGGGGGCCTCTACTGATGGTAGAAGAATCCATAGCCTACCTCGGGCCTGAGGGGACATTCACCGAGGAGGCTGCGCTCCATATTGGTGATGAACTTCTGGCATTTGACTCCATACTTGAGGTTCTGGGGGCTGTGGCATCAGGTAAGGCTTCAAAGGGGGTTGTTCCCATTGAGAACTCAATTGAAGGGCCGGTTGGGGTAACACTCGACCTTCTGGCATGGGAATATGATCTTTGCATAGAGAGGGAGATAATACTTAGGGTGAGGCACAACCTCCTTGTCAACAGGGGGGTCTCCCTGGGGGAGGTGAGGGAGGTTTACTCACACCCCCAGTCCCTTGCCCAGTGCCGGAGGTTCCTGGAGGAGCTGGGTGTCACAACACATTCAGCACCCAGCACAGCAGCAGCGGCCAGGACGATAGTGGGGAGACAGGAACTTGCGGCGATAGGGACCCTGAGAGCCGCGGATATCTATGGCCTTGAGGTGATCGCAGAGGACATACAGGACTTTGACCCCAACTTCACAAGGTTCATAGTCCTCTCGGAAAAGGATCATGAGCCAACAGGAAGGGACAAGACCTCCATAGTCTTTTCACTGGCAGAGGACAGACCAGGGGGGCTTTATGAGGTTCTGGGATTCTTTGCAGAGCATGGAGTGAACCTCACAAAGATAGAATCCAGACCCTCAAAGAGGGGGCTTGGCAAGTACATATTCTTCATAGATTTTGAGGGGCACCGGAAGGACGCCGTCATAATGGGTGTGCTTGATTGTATAGCTGATAGAACACCTTTCTTTAAAATTCTGGGATCCTATCCAGAGGAAACTGTTTATGAATAGCCCTTTTGATTTTTCAGGAACTCACCTGAGCACCCGGGTACCTAGGTATAAAGATACTTTGCCTGTTAACGGAGTATCAGGGGTTTAGGTGTTCCATGCTATAAATATGGGGTTTAGGTGTTCCATGCCATATAAATTATATATACCCGGCTGTTCAATATAGATCCAGTTGATATCATCGATTTATCAGGAGATGATTATGATTGGTCAGGATAAGAAAATCATCCTGAGACAGCTCAAGAAACTTGAAGGGGACCTGGAAGAGGGTAATATTTCAAGGAAGGAATACAGTGAACTGAAGGAACAGTACACGAAGGAACTTGAAACAATTGAGGCAGTTGAAAATATAAGGCGCCTTCAGGGGCAGAAAACCCCGGAAAAAACCCTCGACCACTGGGTGGAGGAATCACGGAAAAAGAAGGATGAAGAGGAGAAGGAGGAACTTGTCAGGAAGTACGTCAGGACAGATGAGGTTAAGGGAAAGAGGGGTCCGAATCTGTCGCTCATAGGTGCCATAATAATTGTGGCGGCATTCTTCTTTGGAACGGGTTTTGGACTGTACTTCATGAACGTGAAGGATGAAACCCCCGTTACAGGGACAGTTACCGTGAATGAAACAGCGTTCCCATCCTTCAACAACACCGTTAAGAATGTGACAGTAACCCACACCACAAACAGGAACCCCACCAACACAACACCCACGGCACCCACCACTCCAGAAAAGCCTTCAACACCCACCACTCCAACAGCACCCGATAATCAGGGGACCGGTGGCGGTCAGAATCCACCATCATCACCATGAGAGTGAGGAAATTGCATGAGGAAGCACTGGTTCATCCTTTTCATAATAATGGTCGTTGCGGTGTCAGGATGCACCTCACCTGACAGCAACTCAGAGAACCAGACCAAAAGGTTCTCCGGAAACAACATTTCATTTGAGTACCCATCCAACTGGGTGACAGCCAATTCACTGGCAAACGAAACCATCGCAGCAGTTGGGGACCCGACATCAGTTGATTCATCTGGACTTGCACAGGTATCGGTTGTTATCCAGTCAAGGGAGCTTAAGGGTAACATCTATGATATGTACAGGGACAACTATGATGCACTGTTCACCAACTCCAGTTACAGGAGGGTCTCAGAGACAAACACAACCATAGGTGGTTACCAGGCAATAGAAAATGTCTATATTGTCCTTGATGGGGTCCAGAAGAAGCATAGGGCCATCTGGATACAGAACAACAGAAGGGTCTATGTGATACTCTGCACAGCCCCGGCTGACAGGTTCGATGCTGAAGGAAAGAACTTCGACCTCATCGTGAACAGCTTCAGGTTTATTTAACTCCACCCTCCTTTCTTTAGGGATAGGCCAAAACTATAAATTTATATTTATCAAAATATTATTAAATTATAAGGGTCACTGCAGTGATAACTAAATGGGCTCTTTTTATTTTATCTCCGAGGTTTAAAGACTGTACTGGGTTTTTAAACCGGGATTATAGGTGTGGCCTTGTTTGCGATAACCACGGTAACCACTAAAGAAAAGGAGGAAGAAGGAATGGTATTGCCAATATGCGATGTCTGTCTTAAAAGCGGAATTTTATGTCAGGGCTGTGAAAATAAACTTAAAACAGGGGAGGTAACCGAGACTGAACTGGAGATATCAAAGGTTCTATACAGGATTGGAGAGGGAAAACTAGGATTTAAAAGGGCCATAGACCTTGATGGAATAGTTATAATCATAACGGAGTCTGATGAGGTCGGAAAACTGATAGGTAAGGGCGGTAAAATCGTAAGGGCAATATCAAGGGCCCTGGGCAAAAAGGTGAGGGTGGTTGGTGAGAACTCTGACCTCAAATCGGTTGCAGAGGATGTCCTTGCACCTGCAAGGATTTCAGGGATCAACATAGTATTCGGGAAGGACGGTGAGGAACGCTTCAAGATCAGGGTTATGCGGGAGGATGCAAGGAGAGTGCCAGGCAAACTTGAAACCCTCAACGAGATAATAGAAATGCTGACCGGAGAGAAAACGGTTGTTGTTATAGATGACACATGATGGGGATGGAATGGAGATTGTACTTTGCGTTACAGGAAGCGTTGCTGCCATTGAGGCAGTTAAACTCGCAAGGGAACTGGGAAGGCAGGGTGCCAGCGTCAGATGTTTCATGAGTGAGGACGCCTGCAGAATAATACACCCCCATGCAATGGAGTTTGCCACAGGAAGTAAACCCATCCTTGAACTTACAGGGGAGATCGAGCACGTCAAGTACGCCGACGCAGACCTCATCCTGGTGGCCCCTGCAACGGCCAACATCATAGGTAAGCTTGCCTTTAAGCTGGCCGACAACCCCATATCATCCCTTCTCCTCACGGCATCCGGGATGGGGACACCCATAGTTATGGTTCCATCAATGCATGAGGCCATGTATGCCGCCGCAGAGGGGAACATAAGGAGGCTGAGGGAGGAGGGCGTTGTCTTTGTTGAACCCCGCATGGATGAGGGTAAGGCCAAGTTCCCGGACATCAACACCATAGTACTTGAGGCCATGAGGCAGACCTCAAAGCAGAGGTTGAGGGGTAAAAGGGTTCTCATAAGCCTCGGCGGAACATATGAGCCAATCGATCCAGTGAGGGGCATTACAAATAGAAGTTCAGGTAAGATGGGTCTTGCGGTTGCACGAAGGGCATACATTGAGGGTGCAGATGTTACACTCCTGGCGGGTATCGTCTCAGTGGATATTCCCCAGCAGTTCACTGTTAAAGAGGCTGAGACAGCGGATTCCATGGCAGCCGCAGTCAGGGAACTTATAGGGGAACATGATGTATTCGTATCGGCTGCAGCCGTCGCTGACTTCAAACCCACCTGCACTGAGAGGAAGATATCCTCAGATGGAGAGCTCACACTCACACTGAAACCAAACCCCAAGATCATAAAAATTGCAAGAGAACTTAACCCTGATGCACTTATTGTTGGATTCAAGGCTGAGTACGATGTCCCCAGGGAGGAACTTATCGGATCTGCAGAGAAGCAGATGCGGGAGGCTGGTGTGGATATCGTTGTTGCAAATGATGTTTCAGTTGAGGGTTTCGGCTCAGACAGTAACATGGCCATCATGGTCTCAGATAGGACCCTGGAACTTCCTGTAATGAGCAAGGATGACCTTGCATCCATCATAGTTGATGAAATTGCAGCAAAACTTGAAGAAAAGGAACGAAGTTCTTGATGAAGTTTAATGGAAAATAATGGCTTTTTATTTTTATTTCATCAGGAATCAGAAAAATGGAGTTATTCACTCCAGGTTATTGTGTTGCAACAATAACCCGGAGGTGAAATTATGGCCTTCAGTTGGGATTAAAATTATGTAACTAACCCAATATATACCTTTTTTACTAAAAATCTGTTAAAAAATCATATGAACTTCAATCACTTCTTTTAACAAGGACAGCCATATGGTCCTTCTCGTAGGGATTGAGACCCACCTGATCGATCACCTGGAAATCTGAGTCCCTGAGTTTCCTGACCTCCTCACGGAAGATCTTACGGGGGCTCCTTGTAACATCTATGCTCCTGGCCTTTATCATTATGAGACCGTAGCCATCATCCCTCAGAAAATATTCCATATTCTCGGTGAACAGCCGGGTCTGATCTGGCTGTGCAATGTCACAGTAGACAAGGTCAGCGGCCTCAACCATCCTAAGGTAATCTCTGGGTCTTGAGGCGTCCTCGAGAAGCGGCAACATGTTCATACGGGCACTGCACACCTCCAGAAGCTCCCTCATCATTCTGGGTGAAAATTCAACGCAGTATACCCTGCCGTCTGTCACGATATCCGAGATGTGCGAGGCTGTTGTTCCGGCCGAAGCCCCAAGATACAGCACACGGCAACCGGATTTGAGGCTGAAGCCTCTGAGGCCGTTGTGAATGGCAGCGGCAAGTTTGGATCGCCTGGGATCCCAGACCCGGTACTCCCGGCCACCCCACTCCATGAGCTTCTCCCCGTAGACCCTGACACCGGGGTTGAGGTTTACTGTGAGGAGAGAGTCATTCATCATAAAAACACCATCAAGACCCTTAACACGTTTCACTGGACACACCCTCCACTCCGATTATCTTTTCCTATTGAACCTCTTCTTTTTGACGGGAGGTTTTTTATTTTTCTTTTTAATCAATTCTAATCTCTCATTGAAACTTTCAATGATCTCTGGATCGAATTCACCGCTGAAAACATCCTTTCTCACCGCAATCACTGTTTTGCCAGCAAGAAGCCTTGCAACCTTGCCCCTTATCCACCAGGGCGATGACCGTATGGATGGGTGCTGAAAGATCACACCATGCTTTGGTGGTCTGGCATTTGATTTGAGGTGCCTGAACAGGGCCTTTTCAGCCCCAAGGACCTGTACAGTGGATGAGGGGAGCATGGCAAGTTCTCTCAGGCCACCTGCATGTGCAATAAGCCTTGCCCCAACATTAGCACCTGCAAGTGCCCTGAGGTTGGGGGCGAGTTTCTCCATTTTGAGGTCAATATACCTCTCGGTGTCCTGCCTCAGCCTCTGAAGTCTCCTGATATTCTCTGCAAGGTCCATGAAGATATGAAGGTCCTCGCTGCTGATATCTGAGCCTATACTTTCCTCAACATCCATCCTGAAATTTTCAAGTATCCTCTCCCTGTCACCGTACCTGGCAACCAGCTCAACATACTGCTCATGGCTCCTCACACCATCCAGTTCCGGGAAGTGAAGGGAATACCACTCCCTCAGCCTTTCTATCAGTTTCCCGATCTCCTCGTCCAGTTCATCAAGGGCATTTATGGCCTGTATGAGGAACCTGTCGGATTCTCTGAGGGACTCCCTCAGTTTTTCCCGGGCTGCCGAGATGAGGGCGTCGTGTATTAATCTGGAGGGGGGTATATCAGTGATGGATTCCAGTATCTCATCGAGGTTTTCCCTCAGATGGACTCCGGCGGCTGATGGCATTTTGAACCTGATTTTACCGAATTCAGAGTATGCAGGGGAGGGTTCGGCCTCAACAATAACTTCATCGTATTCAGCAATTAGCCTTTCAAGTATACTCCTCTCCTCAGGTGTGATTCCTCCCATCTGTGATTCTTTGAGCCTGCCGGCCACCTCATCCAGCGGGAAAGTTTCATAATCTATGACTTTCAGATCTTCACTGAAGGCAACAAAACCAGCAACGCAGCCTGTAAGATAACACTTCATAGGGGTACATCTATAGGTGGTGACTATAAATATATTTAGAAGGTGTTTTTCATGCTGAGGACCAGGATATGTAATATTGAGCTCAGGAATCCGACCATGCTTGCCGCGGGAGTTATGGGGAGCATGGCATCATCCCTCAACAGGGTCTACCGTGCGGGTGCAGGGGCCGTTGTAACCAAATCATTTTCACTGGAACCCAATGAGGGCTATAAAAATCCCACCACAGTCGAGGTTACCGGCGGGATCATAAATGCCATAGGCCTATCAAATCCAGGGGTTGAGGCATTTAAAGAGGAGCTCAGGGGGGTGGATGATGATGTGCCCCTCATAGCATCCATCTATGGGTCTTCACCGGAGGAATTTGCCAGGGCCGCTGCTTCTGTGGAGGAATATGTTGACATGATTGAACTCAATGTGTCCTGTCCCCATGCCATGGCGGGCTGCGGGGCTTCCATAGGGCAGGATGCCGGGCTGACATTCAGGGTGGTGTCAGCTGTAAAGGACGCCGTTGGGGTGCCGGTATCCACCAAGCTCACACCAAACGTTACAGATATTGTTGAGATAGCAAAAAGCGCGGAGGAAGCGGGTTCAGATGCACTGACCCTCATAAACTCCCTTGGCCCCGGGATGAAGATTGATATAAAAACAGCAAAGCCTGTACTCTCCAATGCCTTTGGGGGAATGTCCGGTCCCGCCATAAAACCAGTGGCTGTAAGGTGCGTCTATGATGTTTACCGCAGTGTTGAGATCCCCCTAATTGGTGCTGGTGGTGTCAGGGACTTCAGGGATGCGGTTGAATTCCTGTTTGCAGGTGCAGGGGCCGTTCAGGTTGGTACAGCCATAATGTATGATGGTCCCGGGATCTTCATGAGGATATGCAGGGGCCTTGAGAGGTTCATGATTGAGGAGGGCTTCTCATCGGTTGATGAGATGGTTGGACTGGCCCATGAGGGGGTGTGAGTTCCATGGGAAATGTTCCGGAGATTCTTGAAATTAAGGGGATAGTTGAGGAATCTGAGACCGTGAAGACCTTCATATTTGACTGGGACTTCACGAGCGAAATATTGCCCGGACAGTTCGTCATGGTCTGGAATTTCAGCGACGAGAAACCCATGTCAGTCTCGCTCATTGACCATAAAAGGTCTGAGATCGGCATATCCATAAGGAGGGTTGGTGAATTCACGTCAGCGGTCCATGAACTGGGCGAGGGAGATCTCCTGGGAGTCAGGGGACCCTACGGAAGGGGTTTTGAACTCATAGGAAGAAATCTGATCCTTGTGGGTGGAGGGATAGGCATGGCCCCCCTCACAGCCCTTGCAGAGGAGGCTGTGGCACGGGGCATGAATGTGGATGCGGTTGTGGCTGCAAGGACATCAGATGAGCTTCTCTTCACCGAGAGACTTGAGGGCGCAGGTGTTAATATCCACACATGTACAGATGATGGAACCTGCGGGTTTCAGGGATTTGCACATGAACGCCTTTCTGAGGTGGATGGAGAATATGACATGGCTGCTGTGTGCGGTCCGGAACCCATGATGTTCCATGTGAAGGAGGTGCTTGATGAGAGGGGAATACCGGCCCAGTTTTCCCTTGAGAGGTACATGAAGTGTGCCGTGGGTATCTGCGGCCAGTGCTGCGTTGATGGGACAGGGTGGAGGGTCTGTGCCGAGGGCCCTGTTTTCTGGGACCATGAATTAAGGTGTGTGGGTGAATTTGGCAGGTACAGAAGGGACGCTGCCGGCCGGAGAATCAGCTGGTAATGTGGTGGTTTCATGATAGAGAGGCTCAGAGGCACCATCACATCCACTTCATTCCTTGTACTTTCACTGATACTTCTATCGGCCATTGTAATATATCCCCTCTGGACCATGCTCTTCCTGGGGGCGGTATTCGCCTACATTGTAAGGCCAGTGGCTTTAAGGATAAATGAGAGGATACCATACCTCTCGGTCTCCATAATCATCGCAATGGTCTTTGTTATAATGCCCCTTGTTGGTATAGTGGTTTTCACCGTGGATTCCCTCATAAACTCCACCCCTTCACTCATAAACCTTGCAAGGGGCTTTGATATCCCCCACCTTCCGGGACAGCTCCAGAATTCCGGGAGCACCCTGGGGACCTTTAGGGGTATTCTAACCGACATACTTAGCGGATCCCTGAACTATGTGATCGATGTGATACAGTCAGTCCCCATGATAGCCTTGCAGCTCTTTATATTCTTCTCATCAACATTCTACTTTGCAAGGGATGGTGAAAGGCTCATTTCATATATAAGGAGTCTCATACCCTCTGAAGCCAGGCCCTTCATGAGGAGGATGGCCTCTGAGACAGAACGTGTGCTCATGAGCATATTCTATGGCCACTTCCTCACAGCGCTCCTCATAGGCATCATGGCGGGCGCCGGCTTTCACCTCCTGGGCTACCACTACGCGATACTACTCGGTATAATAACAGGGATATTTCAGCTCATACCGGTTATAGGTCCATGGGCGGCCTACACCCCCCTTGCCATCTATGACTTCGTGACCGGGAATATCCTCAGGGGGGCTCTGGTCCTGATCTTCGGGATATTCCTCAGCACAATCGACATATACATTCGGCCAAAGCTTTCAGGTAAGTATGCTGATATACACCCCATGATATTCCTTGTGGGTTTCCTTGGGGGCCCGGTTGTATGGGGTGTGGCGGGGTTCATAGTGGGGCCGCTGGTCCTGGGGCTTGCCTACGCAGCCCTTGAGGCCTACCGGACGGGAGAACCAGATACTGAGGAGAACCAGTGAACCTGCAGTGTCATATGGTTATTTCATAATACTAAAGTACGTGGATGATAGACAATCCAAAAACAGCAAAAAACTAATAAAACTGGAAGAAGGGCATCGTAACAAACAAACTAATAGGCCCTAAAATTGCACTATAAAGGTTCTTAGTCCAATGTTAAATTTTTGATAAAATGAATGAAACTATAAAACCTAGAACTGTTATAAGCCCCGCGAGCTCATGAGTCTCTGAGAAAGCTTCTGGTAT
>NZ_JBNASF010000001.1:0-155700 GCF_049720995.1 Methanothermobacter sp. | reverse complement strand
AAATCAAACAGAAATAGGATGTAAAAAAACAGAGATTTATATCCCCCCTAAAAACCCTTAAATCAAACAGAAATAGGATGTAAAAAAACAGAGATTTATTCCCTTATGGATTCAAGTTCACTGAGTATTTCCCATACCAGTGTCCTTGCATGTATCGGGATGTTGGGGTCGTTGCTTATCTCGTCCAGAATCGATATGACTGTGCTGGCCCTTACCGTGCTGTCCTCATCAGGGTTGTTGAGTATCTCCTTTGATTCCTCGGCAGCCCTTCTAATGTTCCTTGGAACACTGTTATCTTCCATAATGTGCTTTAAAATTTCAGAAACGCGATCAAATGTTTCGTTACTCATGGTGGGTCCTCCTGCTGAATTCCTGAAGAATGCAGAATAATGTTTATATTCAATGTGGTTTATATCATTTCGGTTAAAAAGTTTTTGGTGTCCCTGAAACTCCCACCGCAACAGCAACTCCTGATGATGTTGTTTTTCTTATAACGAGTTTTGATCCGGATCCTGCGCTTTTAAGAGCCGCGGCTTCACATACACTTCCAACGCCAAATTTTTCGTTGACAAAATCTGAAAATGAGTGTGTATCCTGTGATCTGAGCTCATGGAGAGGTATGATTTCCAGGGGGACTCCCATATTCTCTGCTGCATCAATTATTCCCCTCTCATTTCTTTTCATATGACCTGTTGCCAGTGCATCGATCCTCTCTGGAGGTAGCTTTAAGATTCCAAGTGCTTCCATGATGGCACCGGTTATTCTGGCGGACTCAACCCCCCTCCTTGTCCCTATACCCACTGAAACCTTGAGGGGAGCAAGTCTCATGACCTCAGAGTTGCAGTGGGCCCTTACAATCTCATTTCCATCCTTTATGTGCCTGTAGGTTCTGGATAGTTCACCATCAATGAGGGGCTCCAGGTTCCTTGAGGAGTGCAGTTCCACAGTGTGCCCCTTCACAATTGATGAGTTGAAGTGCCTCACAAGGTGTCTGTCAAGTATCAGGTAGAAGTATCTTGATGCAAAGCTGTCAATTCCCACAAGACCATTAACATCAGTTGCTGTTGTTATAACAGGGTTTGCATTGAGTATGTCTGCAATTTTGACTGCGAAATCGTTTGCACCCCCTGCATGACCAGAAAGGAGACTTATGACATTCTGCCCCATTTCATCAACAACAATAACTCCCGGGTCAGAGAATTTGTTTTTAAGGAGCGGAGCGATCTTTCTCACCATTATACCTGCTGCCATTATACCGATGATCATGTCGCTTCTGAAAAACACCTCCCTGAAATCTATATCCCTGTGGATGATTTCAACCGATAGAACTGTGGGATCATCCTTAAGACATGTCTTCAGGGCCTCACCAAGTTTCCTGCCATTTTCTGTGAGTGTCAGTATACTCAGTCTCATGGTATCACCATCATTAATCCTGTTGCAGACACGATAAACAGGACAAGGGAGATAGAACTCAGTTTAAGGGCATCTTTAAGCTTTTCAGCTGAAATTGAATCTCTGGGGTCCCCAAGAACATATACTCCAGGTTTTTCCAGCTGAACGGATAGAGCTCCAGCCGCAGCAGCCATCGTGAATCCTGAGTTGGGACTGGGGGTGCGTCTGGCGTCCCTGAGGAGTACCCTCAGTGAATTCCTCCAGTTGAGGGACAGGAGAAAGGCTGCAAGAACAATCATAAACCCTGTAACTCTGGATGGTATGTAGTTCAGTATGTCATCAAGTCTGGCAGGGAACCATCCCAGGTCCCTGTTTTCGTCATCAAGATATCCAACCATTGCGTCAAGTGTATTAACGGCTCTGTAGAGGAATGCTCCGGGAAGCCCCAGCAAAATGAAATAAAAAATTGGTGCTGTGACCGAGTCTGTGAGGTTTTCTGTGAGTGTTTCAATGGTTGCTGAGAGTATCTGTTCATCTGTGAGGTATGCTGTGTCTCTGCTCACAAGATAGGAAAGTTTCTCCCTTGCCTCCTCAATGCTGTCATCCAGTGATTTTCCAACATCCATTGCAGATTTGAAGAGCATTCTTATGGATATTACCGCTGAAAGGAGCACTCCAGCTATCAGCGTGTATAGAGGGTCATCCAGGTATCCTATGAGCATGGCTGGTGCTGTGAATACTGATACAACCATCAATGTCATTATCATTCCTGATAGACGCGTTTTACTGATTATCCCCTTCATCCAGGCTGTGAGGGAGCCCATATATACGACGGGGTGAAGCGCCAGAGGGGGTTCTCCCATTATGATGTCAATTGAAATTGCAAGTAAAAGGACAGGGATGTCATTCATGTTTTCCCTTTTTGTTCCGATTCATATATACCAGTGACATGTAATAATTTCACCATGTTATATATTCATGGATGGATATAATTAGTTGTGTGATACCATGCCAGAGAAGAAGATAAGAAAATGGCTTGAGGAGGAGGGTTTTCTGAGGATGGAGGTCCCTGACGAAAACGCCTCTTTTCATTATGTGATAAACTATCCAGAGGATCATGTCATGGATATAATCCAGCCTGCTGGAAAGAACGACATGATCCTCATAGCCTGTGCAACCAGTGTTAGTCCTGAGCACCAGTCAGGGATACGTGCACTCAGCATGGAGAAAAGGACCGAGTTCATATGGAAGGTTCGTTTTACACTGAACAGATTTGGAGTTGATTTCCAGCTTGATCATCCAGAAAACGTTCTGAACAGTTATCTTGTAACCTCTGAGATATTCTCCGATGGCCTCTCAAAGGACAGATTGATTTCAAGTATAAAAAATGTTTTCAGGGCTAAGCTTCAGGTGATGTGGATGATACAGGAACGTTTCGGTGAGGAAAAACCTGAGCAGGACAGCATGTATGTGTGAGGTTCATTTCCACTGTAACATGTTAGGAACTGTCTCTGACAATCTGACAGAGGTGGATTTCAACTGTAAATTTACTTCTGTCTCCTGAATCTGACCTGAGGGTGGTCCATTTCAAGTGTAAATCTTTCCTGACATATAGAAGGGCATGGGTGAGAGATGGATTTCAAGTGTAAGCTGCGTGCGTACTGTAGGGCCAAGTGAGAGAGAGGTGAATTTCAAGTGAAATCTTTATTATCATATTAACTTTTAAAATTAAAATGTGACATTCATTTCAATTGTAAGATGGTGAAGTGCACTGACCAGAACAATTTAAGGAATTCCAGTGCATGCACTAAGTCAGACCCACCCAAGTAGCAGCACCTGAATCCTGTATTTACACTTGAAATGTATGTCTCTCTCCTGACATAACACCATTCCTGTAACCGTTACACTTGAAATGTATGTCTCTCATTCATGATGGGGAACACGGAAAACTGTTACACTTGAAATGTATGTCTCTCCTCTGTCTCCAGGCAGAGCCAGAGAGAAATTTTACACTTGAAATGTATGTCTCCCTGGCCTTATTATGAAAAACCCCTTAGGTTAATAAAAACTTTTATCTAAGAGTTAGAATAAGAAAATTTACACTTGAAACTTATCACCCCGTCTACAGGGTGGTCTTAAAGGGCACTGCCAGTATCAAGAGGGAAACCTCAAAAACCTGAAATGATTATCATTCCAGTTTTGAGGCCTTCAAAATAAATTAAAGCAGCAGTTTTCTCTAAAACTTTATTTGAAGTGGTACTATGAACATTTTTGATGAGATAGGGGACAAAGAATCTGTTTTTAAGGATAAAAAATATCTTGACCACAGGTTTCTACCTGACAGGCTGCCTCACAGGGAGGAACAGATACGTTCAATAGCCAAGTACTGGGTTGAAGCACTGAATGGAGTCACACCGCCAGACATAACAATATACGGAAAAACAGGGACAGGGAAAACTGCAGTTGCCAAATTTGCCATGAAACAGCTTAAAGAGGCTTCAAGGGACTGTGATGTTAACATAAGGACAGAGTACATACGCTGCACAGATTACACAACAGAGTACCAGGTAATAGCACGGCTCTGCCAGCAGCTTGGTCGCGATGTCCCCTACCGTGGCTGGACAAAGGCAGAGATAGTCAACACATTCAGAAACATGTTCAAGAAAAATGCCTTCGGCCAGGACATGATACTCCTTGTTGTCCTTGACGAGATAGACATACTTCTCAGGAATGATGGTGACGGTCTACTCTACACCCTCACAAGGACAGACAACGTCTCCATACTATCCATAAGCAACTATGTTGAGTTCAAAAAGTTCATAAAACCACGTGTAAGAAGCAGTTTGAGGGACAGGGAAATAGTCTTCCCGCCCTACGGTGCCCAGCAGCTTGTTGATATACTTGAGGAGAGGTCAAGGTTATCCTTCAAGGAAGGAGTCCTTGATGACGATGTCATACCCCTCTGCGCAGCCCTTGCAGCAAAGGAGGAGGGCGACGCAAGGTATGCCCTTGACCTTCTCAGGACAGCAGGTGAAATTGCAGATGAAAGGGATTCAGACATGGTTAAGGGAGAATTTGTGAGGGAAGCCAAGGATTACATAGAGCACAACAAGATCACAGACATAATACTTACACTGCCCAGCCAGCAGCAGAGGGTCCTTGAGGCGATACTCTACCTCACAAAGAGAAAGGAGGAGATAACCTCAGGAAGGCTATATGAGGTTTACAAGGAAATATCAAAGGGCGATTCAGTTTCATACAGAAGAATATTCGATTTCATAAATGAACTCGAAATGCTTGGGCTCATATCAACCAACACGGTCTCCAGGGGAAGGGGAAAGGGACGCACAAATATCATAGACCTCCAGTGTGAAACCTCACTCCTGGAAGACTCACTCTGGGGAGTCTGATCTTTTCATTATCAGCATCTTGAGAAGAGCCATTCTCACAGGCACACCATAGAACGCCTGCCTGAAATACATCGCCTGTGGAAGCGAATCAACCTCAGGGGATATCTCATCTATCCTTGGAAGGGGATGCATGACAATCAGGTCCCTTCCTGCAACCATGTCCCTGTCTATATGATAGGCCCCTTTGATCCTTGAATACTCCTCAGGGTCAGGGAAACGCTCCTTCTGTATTCTTGTAACATAGAGGACGTCCACATCATCTATAACATCATCCAGCCTCTCTGTCTCTGTAACCTCGACACCACCACCTTCAAGGTCATGTACAACACTGTCAGGCATTTTGAGCTCAGGAGGCGATACAAAACTCATTCTCACTCCAAAAACAGCAAGTGCATAGGCCAGTGAGTGCACGGTCCGGCCATACTTCAGATCTCCCACAAGTGCAACATTGAGGGAGTCTATTTCACCGAAAAACCTCTTCATGGTGTAGAGGTCAAGGAGGGTCTGGGTGGGGTGCTGACCGGCCCCATCACCTGCATTGATAACCGGAACATCCACAATGTCTGAGATGTAACGGGCAGCCCCCTCAAGACTGTGCCTTATCACAATTGCATCTGAGTAGCCAGCAAGCATCATGGCGGTATCGGTCAGACTTTCTCCCTTGACAGCCGAGGTTGCATCTGCACCTGCGAATCCAACCACGCTACCACCCAGCCTCTTCATTGCAGTTTCAAATGAAAGGCGTGTTCTTGTTGATGGCTCATAGAACATCATCCCAAGTATCTTTCCTGCGAGAACGCTGGATGACTTTTCTCCAGATGCAAAAAGCTCCATCTTCTCTGCTTCACTCAGAATGAACTCTATATCATCCTTTCCAAAGTCCTTTATTGAGATAACATTTTCAAACATCAAATCCCTCTAGACCTTTCTCATGAATGTTAGGTATCCTGTGTGTCCAACCATTCTTGTCCTGGGGCGTGTCCCCTGACTCCTGACCTCAATTTCACGCTCAATTATCTCTGATGTCCTCATATCTGCAAATCCCAGCTTTGAACCGACCCTGTGCAGAATTTTAACCTGTTCAATGTATGGGTTGTAGAAAACCGCCCACCCGCCTCTCAGGAGGGATTCTTTAAGATCTTCCATAAGCTCCCAGGGCCCGGGAAGATCCAGGAAGACCAGGTCCAGGTCATCCTCCTCTATGCCCTCCTTTATGTCCCTGTTTTTGACCTCAATATTTTTAAATCCGAATTCCCTGATGTTCCTTTCTGCAACCTCCGCAAAGTCCTCCCGTATCTCATAGGTTGTAACATGCCCTGATTCACCCACCACATTTGCAAGGTACATTGCAACTGTACCTGCCCCGGTACCAGCATCAACAACCCTTGAACCGTTCACTATCCCTGTGTATGCACAGATCATCCCGATGTCCTTGGGAAGGAGTATGGAGCACCTCCTCTCCATGAGTTCAAGGTAATCTGAGAGGCTGGGTTTAAGGACATAAACCTCCCGTCCAAGGTGGGTTCTTAGCACATCCCCTGGTCTGGCCTCCTCTATCATGGGGGATTGTATGATTCCCATGTCAGTCTGAAAGTCTTCCCCTGCCTTCACGAGGTACTTTTTACCCCTTTCATCCATGAGTATACGCAATTGATCACCCTTTCTTTTTTTCTGAATCCTTGAATTCTGCTTCAATAACCTTTCTGATTTCAGATGCTATCCTTGCACCGATTCCATCCACGTCCATGAGCTCCTTCTCTGATGCGTTCATGACAGCTTCAACCGAACCGAAACTTTCAAGGAGCCTCCTGGCGTACCTGGAGCCAATGTATGGAAGTGATTCCACGATGAAGAGCTGCTTTTCTTGGAGGGTGAGGGGTTTCTTATCTGTCCTGATACGCATGTCAGGTTTCCCCTCCCTCTGTTCCCTCATGGCTATCCTCCTTATCATTGCAGCTGTATCTGCAGGGGACCTTGTGGGGATTATGGGTATTCCAAAGTCCACTGCAACTGATGCAAGGGCGCCCCTCACGGCATCAGGGTTCATAAAGCCCGAGTAGAGGTCATCACCCTCTATTATCATCACAGGGCGCTTGAAGTTTTCCAACATATCCCTGGCCTGCCTGTAAAGTCTTTTATCCATAATTGACCCCAGAAAATCCTGGGCGGTTTTTCTTTCAATCACGGTGTCATCACTGACCTGGTAATCACCCACCGAGAGTGTTCTGAGTTCAAAGTCCACACCAATCTTTCTGAGCTCCCGGAGGACCCTTGAGTTAACCTCACGTGAATCCACGTAGATGAATGGCCTTTCACCATCAGTTTCAGGAAACTCAGGGGGCGTCACTTCAATTTTCATGGAACCCCCCCTGAGGCTTTCCTTCATCGTTTTTTCCTTTCTTATACTTGAGTAATAGTAGGCCTCGTCCCGGGTTTTCTCTGTCATGAGGACCACCATTCTCCCTGATCTTTTCCTCCCGGTTCTTCCCCTCCTCTGTATCATCCTTATTTCTGATGGGACAGGCTCGTACATGACCACGAGATCAACTGAGGGTATATCTATACCCTCCTCTGCCACGCTGGTTGATAGGAGAACATCATGGTTCCCCATTCTGAATGACCTGATTATATCCCGCTGCTGTTTCTGGGTGAGGCCCTTTTCACCGCTTCTGCTGTTCTGACCATAAAATTTAATGGCGTTTATCCCCTCACGCACACATCTCTGATATATTTCCTCAAGGGTGTCTCGGAACTGTGTGAAAACTATTATTCTGGAGTCGCCCCCCTCCAGTTCCTTTCTGAGTATTTCAATGAGCCTGTCAAGTTTTGGGTGTTCAATCCCTGAAAGGGAAGCCTTCCTGGTGAGGTAAATTGCCCTTGTAAAATCAGGGTCCATAATGAGGCTTCTGGCAGCCCTTGTGTTCTTCTTTTTGAGTCGGGTGAGGTATTTGTAGAGGGGATGGATCCCCTGGGTTTCAAGGAGTTCAAGGGAGTGTTCAACATTTATTGAGGCCGCTATGAGTGATATGGCCCTGTAGCATGATTTTGGAGGGTTTGATGAGCGGGCGATCCTGTTCTGAACACGTCCCCTGGCCTTCAGGAGCTCCCTTTTACCCACGCTCACACTATCTATAACTCCCAGGTTCTTGAGCATTTTCAGCCGGGTCTTTAAAACCTTCTTCAGGAGTTCCCTTATCTCCTCAAGTTCAGGTTTCATCTTAACCCGGACCCACTCTATTTTGATGGGCTTCAGGTAGGGTATGACATCAGGGTCTTTTTCTGTCTTCACAACCACCTCCTTGAGGAAGAGGTTGCTGCAGACGGTTTTTATTTTTTCCTCATCTGCACCGGGTGAGGCTGTCAATCCCAGTATAAGGGGATTTTTCGCGGTCTGCATGTAACTTGATGCAAGAAAGACGTAGGAGTAGGAACCAACGGCACGGTGGCACTCATCAAACACAATGAGTGAAACGTCGCCGAGGTTGTATCTGCCTGCCAGGATGTCTGATTCAATGGTCTGGGGAGTTGCGGATATGACCCTGGACTCATTCCAGCGCTTAACCCTTTCCTCAGGTTTTATGCTCCCTGTGAGTGATGTGCATGGAGCAAGGAGGAACTCCCTGAAGCTCTCCTCATGCTGTATGGCCAGGGGTTTGCTGGGTGATAGAATGAGCACCCTGGACCCCCTGTATTTCCTCAGTCTCTCTGCAGCCACCAGAACGGCAACAATGGTCTTTCCAAGGGCTGTGGGAGCCACTATCATTGAGTTGCCCTTTCTCAGGACGTCTGCTGCCAGTAACTGCTGGTAGGTCCTTGCCTCGACTGTCCATGGTTTTATCAGTGGGTGCTCTATGTACCTTGCCATGGTCTTCTATCTGGTGATCAATTTATTTAATGATTTAATCATTGACTCAGCTCATATGCTGGAGCGAGATGGTAAAAACAGGATTAATTTCTGGGAGCTCACACTGAAAATAAAAATAGAAATGGGGACTGAAAGGTTATGCAGGGACTGATGCAGCTGCAAGCACCGCCGCCGCGGTCACGGTGCTCAGGTGGCAAGAGTATAGGGGAGCGGTCTGGAAGTTATCTCGCAGTACCGGGAAAAACTGGGTGTAGGCGGATATACCTGCAAGAATCTGCAGGGCAACCGCCAGATACATGAGATTCCCACCACCCATAAGAAGGTTCAGTCCTGTTGCAATGATTGCAAGGATGAGAACCCCGAAGTGGGGTGCCATTCTCATCCCCATTATACGGAATGTTATGAAACCTGATGGGATCCCTGCAAGCAGAAGTGCTAATACAATAACCTGATACATCCTATCACCTCTAGAAGTTCACGACGGCATACCTGGGGTCGCTAAGCAGTGTTATGAATGTCGCGGCCCCTGCAATTTTACATCCCTCTGTTATTTTATCTTCTGTGAGCCCCCTGAACTGGGCGCTCATCTCGCAGACATAGACCTTGGCACCCATTTCAATCACCTCTTCCATTAGTTCGTTGAGGGCCGGGAAGGCGGGGTGTTTAACCTTTGCTGCTGCACCCCTCCTGGCAAGGCTCACACCATCCATCAGAAGGAACACGGTGACGTCCTTACCCATACTCAGGGCGGCCTTTGAGAATATGAATGTGGCGTAGGCCCTTTCGGCGTTACCGATTCCATTGCTCTGAACAACGAGTACCCTTTCCCCTCCTTCAAGTTCCTTTTTTTCAGTCTTCTCTATTTTTTCAAGTATCAGGTGGTCCACGGATTTTTCTATGACTCTGGAGTTCATTTCAGGGGCTGAAACCGCAATGTCATCGATAACATCCTTACTTGAGGACCTTATCCTTATCATCATACCCGGTTCCATTGATGATAGTTTTTCACCCACGATTATAATGGGGCCGGGACAGGTTTCCCCGGTTACATCCACCTCCTCAATCTCTCCACGTGAAATATCAACCACCACTCCATCAGGTCCTTTTTTGACCGAGTAATTCATGCCGTGCCTGGCTGCAACCTTTTCAATCTCTTCATAGTTCTCCCTGAGTATTAACTGGAGGTTTCCCTGGCCATTCTTCAGGATGTTATCGGTGATGATGGCTGCAGCGTACCTGTTTACTCCTCTGAGGTTGATCCTCATGGTTACCCCCATTTTTCCCTGAATTTCCGCAGGGCATCCACTATTTTCTCAAGTTCCTCTGCAGGGACTCCCACTGCGAGTTCCTCTGGTTTTATTCCGGCATATTTTCTTGAGCCGTTGCATCCCATTGTGATATTTGGAAGGCCCCTCTGGATGACTGCAGCCACTGCATCTGCACAGAGTGACTGTATGCCTGAGTAGTCCCCTGTGATTCTGCCACCCCTGTCATGGAGGTATGCCTGGCTCAGTCTCAGTGCCTGGGCAGGTTTGAGTATAAGCACAACCACGTCGGGTTCAAAGTCAGCATCCTCAAGTGGAGCGTACTCTGACGCATAATATTTCTCATCTAGCATTGGCACCGCCTCCACGGTTTCACGGGCCGCTTCAGGGGTGCTGTAGTTCCCGAGTTTGTGGTACATGCTCCCATCTGCAACAGGGGCTGGAAGGCTGCAGAGACCCATGGCTGCGGCACCACCCTTACAGAGGTGTTCCTCTGCTGTGGCATGGCCTTTAACACCATTTAATCTGGCCTCCTGTATGAATTCACAGTGCCTCCTTTTTTCAAGTCTGGGACCTGATGTTTCTTCATCCGCCTTAACAAGTTTGACAGCCACCGGGCTGCCCTCCATCTGAAGAAGTTCCCTGAGCTCACCTGCGATCTCACGGTAATCCATACAACCACCTCAACATTATAGTATAACTATAAGATAAAGTATAAAAAACTTATATTTAAATTTTTCTATAAAATTATAATTCATGGTTATACCATAGTTAGAGTGGGGTGAGTTCTTGGAGAACCTTTCTGAAACCGAGAAACTGATAATGTCCTACCTTGAATCAAACCCGCCAGAGGAGTGCATGCTGGATAAGATAACCAGGGGAATAAACCGTAGCAGGGCCACTGTACTCAAATACCTCCACATACTGGAGGCAAAGGGCCTTGTGACCTACAGAATGGTGGGCAGAAGTAAACTCTGGATGCCATCAAAGGATGCAGATGTGAAGTCAGTGGAATACAGGGATGACACCTCAGGGGACTCAGAGATCATAAAGAATGCATCAGAGATTCACCAGACACTTCTCAGGCTCCTGGAACTTGAAAGAAAAATAGATGACCCTGATAAACTGGTTTTCACTTTGAACACACTCCTTGACATAGTTGTCTCCAATGAATCATTCAGGAGAATGTTCCCTGGTGCCAGGACCCTTGAGGATATCATGGACAGGGAAAGTATAATACTCCTTGAAAGCAGAATGCATGCCCCGGGTAAAATACAGGCTGATCTCAAGGGAAGGGATGGCATAAGAAGAACCTACAGCCTCTTCATAAGCCCCGTAAATAACTTCTGGGTGATCATAGCAAAGGACATGGCAAGCTCATCATTTTCAAAGAATGAACTCGAAGTCCTCCTCACAATCACAAGGCTCAGGACATCATCGGATAGCCTGGAGGACTTTCTTGAGTCTGCAAGGGAAGAACTGGCAGGAGTTCTGGATATCAAACAAATCTCAGTGCTCCTGAGAGATGCATCAGGTCTAAACAGGGTCCATGAGCACCCATCAGCAATTAAACTTCAAGAATTTGATTATTTCATATACAGAAGCATTGAAACACTTGAAACGGTCTCATGGAGCTCTGATAAGGGCCTCATGTTATCGGTTCCCCTCATAACAGAGGAAATGGCGAGGGGGGCCATGATACTTGAGGTACCCGATGACTCCATATCCTCCCGGTCACTTGAAATCGTGGAAATGTTTGCCGATGAGGTCTCAGAGTACATTGAACTTGAAAGGCTCAGAAGGGAGAACGAGGAATTTATAAGGACACTGCTGGCAATGAACAGAGTTTCTGAGATTATAAACAGCGATCAGGAAGAGAACAGGATACTTGAGAAATCAGTTGAAGCGGTTATAGATACCCTTGAATTCGAAATGGGATGCATCTACCTTATGGAAGAGGAGAAGGAACTCAAACTCAGGGTTCAGAGGAATCTGCCCGAGACCCTAAGCAGGATGTGCATGGCCGGGGTATTCACAGACCTATTCAGCAGATCAATTGAGGATGAGCGGGTAATATATATAACTGCAGAATCCCCGGAATACCGCATGATCCACGATTCAATACGTAAAAATAATATAAGGACAATTTTAATGATTCCAATCAGGTTTTCAGGAAAAATAATCGGGATACTGAACCTTGCAAGTTACAGTGTGAAGCATTATAATAGAATAAGCCTTGAAAACATTTCATCCATTGGACTTCAGCTCGGAAGCGCCATCAGAAAAATAAAGAGTTAGAGTGCCGGCTCATTGTCCCATGCAGTTTACAATTTAAGGAGATTCATCCAGTCATCATAAACTGCATCAAGGCCGCACATACCCGGGACATAGGTGGCTGCCTTAGCAGAGTCAACACCAAGGACCTCATAGCCGAGTTCCTCCACAGGAGCCACCACCATGCATGTGTCGGATACAACCATCCCCCCGGCAGCCTCTATCACATCTGTGTAGCCCATACGATCCGCGGCACTTTTTATGGCTGCAGATGTGCATACCCAGAGATCACAGTCGGTACCCTTCTTACCCACAAGGAAGGCTATCCTTCTTATCTCATCAAGGGAGCAGTGGGGACATCCAAGGCAGATTAAATCAGGATCATCAGAGGTCGTTGAAAGTTCCTCCCGGGCCTCCGATATACCATCGGCATCCACCATGATCCTATCATCCACCTCCTCCATGGATACATCCCTGTACTCCGGTGTTATGCCCTCAACATGGTAGAGTGCAACCGCACCTGATGACGCCATGGCGGCTCCAAGTGCCTTCAGATCCTCAGGTGACGGCAATCCCCTTAGTTTGAAGTAGGGGACACCCTCCCCTGCAATCCGACCTGCAATGTAACCGAGGGCACCGTAGTCTGCCCCCGAGAGGTCACACTCCACATCAACCAGGAGGGTGGCTTTCCTGTTTTCATCAAGGTGGTAACCGTATTCAGGCGTCCTTCCACATATTGCAGCTGCAAGGGCCCCCGGGCCACCCTCCCTGTTTGTCCGGGCACCGAGAACCGAGTTTGCATAGGACACCGCAGATGACTCTGACCATGCAATATGGGACCCCCTGAGAGGCACGTTCCCTATCAGGTATGGGGTGCAGGTGCAGGTGTTTATAACATCCATGGATGAGTAGGCTTCCACTATTCTGAGCTGTCTAGTTGCAAATTCCTCTGAAAAACCCATCTCTCTCCATCTCTCGAGGTCCATGCCTGCAGGGTTAAGTGTACTCTGGACCCTTACCCTGGCACCACCATCACTCAGGTCCTCCAGGTATTCAAGGCCTGCATCCCCTATGGTCTTGTAGGACACACCTGAGATCTGGGCAGATGATATGTTAACCATCCTTTCGGCCCCGTAGATGTCACCCAGGGCCACGAGTATCTCCATACTCTTCTGGATGGTTTCACCGAATTCACCATCATACATCTTCTCTTCTATTCCATCAAGGTACATGGTCAACCCCCATGGCAGCACTCATGATTTGATCTGTGCACCGGTTATTTCATCCACCAGCTGCAGGAAGCTCTCCATATCCCTGTAGGGTACCATGGCGCCCGCTGCTATATCATGCCCTCCACCGGTACCCCCAAAACTGGATGCAGCATCCCTAAGGGCAGCTCCCAGATTAACACCCCTCTCAACAGCCGGTCTGGTCGCCCTTGCAGATACCTTCACATGCTGGTCCATCCTCGAAAGGGCAAGGAGTGGAATGTCAGGATTCAGCAGTTTCAGGGAGAGCGATATGCTTGCTATGGTCCCCATTATCCCCTTGAGGGCCTTGTCCTCAGTGTAAATGTACTGTATATTTTCCATTACACTTGAGCCCTCCCTCCTGATCCATCCAAGGCCCCTTATGAGTTCTTCACGGTAGTTTTTCTGAAGTTCAAGGCCCACTTCAAGGGCCCCTTCACCCTCACCAAGGCAGAGACCTATTCCAATGCCGTATTTACGGTTCTTTCCACAGGCATCAAGAATCCCGGCAAAATCAGACAGGTCACCGGCGGCCGGCTGAAACTCCCTTGAAGTGAAAACCTCACCGAATATTTCCGGGTTTATCCTTGATAGTTCATCCCTGAGGATGTCCCTCTCCTCGGGTGAGAGGTCAGCGTATTTTATCCCATAGGATACACCTATACGCTCAAGAAAACCCCTTGAAGCATCCATGTCCCCTGTCAATCCTGGCAGGGGTGGATTGAATGTGTATGCAATGGAACGGTATAGGGGCTCGCTGTATCGGGATGCCAGTTTAAGGTCGCTGTGAACCTGCAGAACCCCCGCTTCAATCGCCTCATCCATTATGAAACGGTTTGCACCTGTGAACCCGTCACTGTACTGCATATCGCCAAGGGCTCCAACAAGGGCCAGCTGCCCCGTATTTCTGCTGATGTTCCTGGTTGCCAGGTAGGCTGCGCCGGAAGCGCTGAGGTCCCTGCTTCCATCAAGACCATGAAGGTGGGGATTCACGTGCACAACGTTCGAATCGGCCTCAAATTCAGAGGGCTGGTGGTGGTCGGCCACTATGATGTCAGCCTTGAGCCTTGATATCTCCTCAAGGTATGCGCTTCCCATGTCACAGAAAAAGAAGAGGGAGTACTTCTCCCTTCCAAGCTTTTTTATGAACTCCTTTTTAAGTCTTGAAAGGATGGAGATGTGGAACTGACCGTTTCTTGATGAAATGGCCCGTGCAACAACTCCTGCAGCCGACAGACCGTCGGCATCGTTGTGGGATATGACCCTTATTATGTTCCCCTTTTCCAGGTGCTCCTCAAGGAGTTTTGAGGCCTCTGATCCCCTCTTTAAAATTGAGTCAGGGAGTTTACTTAACGAGTAGGGCTGCTTTCTGTGGGTCATATCTCCATCCTTCAGGCAGGACACCTTCTCTCACATAGTACTTCACAAGGCGCCTTATCTTTGATTCAACAATCTGCAGACCCCTTCTTGTGTGGAGGTCCTTGGGATGCTCCTTGAGGTGGTCCCTTATGTTGACAGCCTTTCTTATGAGGTTCATGAGATCCTCAGGGTATTCAGGCTTCATACCATGTTTTTCCAGTATCTGGGTTATTTTGAGTCCGGTCACGGCTTTAACGCTTGGTATGCCGTGCTGGTCCCTCAGCATGATTCCTATCCTGCTTGTGGAGTTACCCTCCCTGTATAATTTTACTATGAGATCCTCGATTTCTTCGTTTGAGTATTCAACCCATTCAGGTTTTAGAGCCATTAAATCACCTCATAATTTTCAATATACCACTGCGCAAATTTCTTAAGGGCCCTGCTCCTGTGCGAAAACCTGTTCTTTTCAGGGGTACTGAGTTCTCCAAAGCTTCTATCCATACCTTCAGGATAAAACAGGGGGTCAAATGCGAATCCCCTGGTCCCACGTTCCTCAGTACCTATACGTCCTTTCACCACGCCCAGAAAAACCTCGGGTTCGGAGCTGGGGGTGCAGAACCCAACAGCCGACCTGAACTCAGCGTAGCGGTCTTCAACATTTTCCATGAGCTTTAAGATACCTCTGTTTCCAATGGTATCCTGTACATAGGCAGAATAGGGTCCTGGAAACCATTTAAGGGCCCTTATAAATAGTCCTGCATCCTCTACAATAACAGGACCGTCCATGATCCGGGCTGCATGCTCTGCACCGTACCGGGCCACCTCCTCAAGGGGTCCCTGAAGTTCAGGGTAGCCCAGATCAGCATGCTCCAGCTCTATTCCGGTATCATGGAAGATCTTTTCTGCCTCAGATAATTTGTGTTTATTGCCTGTTATAAATGTTACCTTCAATGTGAATCACCCTCAGTTTTTCTCTTATTTTAAGATTCACCCCTCTCTGTCCCTGCTTGTGTATCTACCCCTTGACTCTATTTCGTCTATCTTTGATGAGATATCCGCGTCTGTGAACCTCCCGTAACCCTCGAGCACGCTTCTGAAACAGTCGGAGGCAAGCTGGTAGTGTGTGCTCTCCAGGGACTTTTTCAGCACAAGGAGATCCACCCCCATGTCCTCGATTTCATCTGAGAACATGCCCAGGCCGAAGTCTATGAGGACAACTTCATCCTCCCTCAGAATTATGTTGGATCCTGTGAGGTCCCCATGTATTATGCCTGCACGGTGCAGCTTTCCAGCGGCCTCACCGATCCTTGAACAGAGTTCATTATCTTCAACAGCATCCTTAAACCTTGTACCCTCAATCTCCTCCATGATGATGGTTCCCTTTTCGGTGTCCACGTCAAAGAGTATGGGTGTGCGTACACCGGCACCCTTTGCCTGGTTAATGAGGCGGGCCTCCCTCCTTGTCCTGGATGATCTGAGTTTACGGTCGATTTCAGGGATCCTGTAACCCTTTGATATTCTTTCCTTAACAATACATGGTCTTCCCATCCACTCACCGCTGTAGATATTGGCCTCGGCCCCTCTGGCCCTGAGGTTTCCCTGAAGCTGGACGCCATGTTCCGACTCACGCATCCAGGGGACATCCACCTCATCTGTCCTGTAGCGCTGCACAACAGATGTTTCCTCCATCCTCTGGGGCCCCTGATGTTTATGGACAAGCTGCCCGAGCCATGCTATCATGGCCCCGTTGTCCCCGCAGTATTCAGGGGGCGGCATATGGAACTCCACACCGCGCTCCCTGCACATGGTTTCCATCATTTCACGGAGCCTTCTGTTAACGGCAACCCCACCGCAGAGGAGGACCTCTCCCTTTTCAGTGTAGGCAAGGGCACGTTCACTGACCTCAACAAGCATGGAGAAGGCTGTCTCCTGCAGACTGTATGCCAGGTTCTCAAGTTTTTCACCGGCCTCCAGTTTTCTGATGGCCGCTGTTAAAAGACCTGAGAATGAGATGTCCATCCCCTTGACACTGTAGGGAAGCTCCAGGTACTCTGATGCCTCGGCTGCAAGTCCCTCAATGGCGGGACCCCCCGGGTGGCCAAGGCCAGCCTCTCTTGCAAACTGGTCCAGCATGTTCCCAACCGCGATATCAAGGGTTTCACCGAACACCCTGTACCTGCCCTGGTTGAAGGCTATGACCTGGGTATTCCCGCCACTCACATAGAGCGAAAGAGGGTCCGATGCACCTGTAGTGAGTCTACCTATCTCTATATGTCCTATGCAGTGATTCACACCCACTATTGGTATTTTAAGTGAAATTGCAAGGGTTCTAGCCGCTGTTGCAACTGTTCTGAGGGCTGGCCCCAGGCCGGGGCCCCTTGAAAAGGATATGAGTCCTATTTCACCTATATCCACTCCAGCATCATTCAGAGCTTCCCCTACAAGCACTGGTATCCACCTGGCGTGATGTTCAGCGGCCTCCCTGGGATGTATGCCTCCCCTTTCAGGTATGAGCGGCCTGCCCCTGAGGGAGAGCACCCTTCCACTGTCATCAACGATACCAACACCTGTCTTCTCTGCGGTTCCCTCTATACCGAGACACAACATTTTATTGATCACCACCGGTTGAGGTGCGTAAGGTCCCAAAACTGTAACTACTTTATTTATTCACGGTTATAACTATTGTATCGGTGAAAAGGTGAATTGAAATGTTTGATGGACTCAAGATTTATGGATCAGGTGATCACCTGGAGGGGGTTCTTGACAGAAAATCCCTCTTCATATGTGCAGTTGCAACAACCGAGACATCAAGGATTCCGGGGATAACAGGAGCTGGGGCTGGACCTGACCTTACTGAGTTCACACCTGCGGCGGATGTTGAGCTCATTGTACATGACGCCCCGAGGTGTCTTCCTGAGATACCCCAGACAATTGTGGAGGGTGAATCTGCACCCACACCTGCGGTTATAACAAAGGCCTCCCTTGAACTGGCTGAGGTGCCCTTCATGGTTGCGGATGCAGGTGCCTCGGTGAAACCTGATGTGCCCTACATAAATATCAACTCAGGGCATGGGGGGGATATAAGAACAGGAAGTGCCGTGGATAACCCTGAGAGGATATATGAGAGGGGATTCATGGTTGGCAGGACACTGTCAGAACTTACAGAGCACCTTGTGGTTGGTGAAAGCACACCCGCCGGTACAACAACCGCCCTGGGGGTCCTGACGGCCCTGGGCTATGATGCGGATTTCAGGGTCAGCGCAAGTCTCCCTGAAAATCCCCACAATCTTAAAAGAGACGTTGTAATGGAGGGTCTAAGAAATGCAGGTCTTAAAAAGGGTGATTGCCGTGAAGATCCATTCAGGGCTGTTGCTGCAGTCGGTGACCCCATGATACCTGCCGTTGCAGGCATCTGTATGGGAAGCAGTGTACCGGTAACACTTGCTGGGGGAACCCAGATGACAGCGGTATGCGCCCTAATGAAGGCGATTGATCCTGAATTCGACTTTTCAGGCACGGCAATCGCAACAACCATATTCGTTGCAGAGGATGAAACATCGGATATAAACAGGATCGCCGAACAGATAGGTGAAATCGATATCTACGCTGTTGACCCTGGCTTTGAGAGGTCATCTCACAGGGGTCTTCATGAGTACCTCAATGGTTCGGTCAAGGAGGGTGTGGGTGCCGGGGGTGCAATGCTCCTGGCACTTCTTCATGGAATACCCGTTGAGAGCATAAGGAAGAGGGTTGAGGAGCTCTGCAACACAATACTCTGATTATGGGGTGATATTCTGTTATCCATGAGCAGGGAGGGCCTGGAGGGGATAATACCAGGCCCTGCCATCCTCATGGTAGCAATGATACTCTATATTTCAGGTTTTTTTCTGGACGCTTCTGGCATGCCACCGGCATATGGGTTTCTCAAGGGGAATATGGTGGTCCATTTTTCGTCATTTCCCGGGTTCAGGGAGCAGTTCATTGACTATCTGGGCGCAACAGCCTTCTGGATATTCATATCAAACCTCATTCAGGCACTGGTTTTCATATTCACACTTGCAACCACCATTCAGGTTTTGAGAATATTTGTTCTATCCGGGGCGCTCCTCCATAATCTTGTATCCATGTGGGGATTCAGGGGGTTCCTGATGTATGCAGGCACGCTGCACCTCCACCTTGAGGTTATGGGATGTCTGTTCTCACTGCAGGCCGCCAGGGTTTTTATTGGTTCGATTATGGAGTCCATCTCAAGAGGCTCGGCAGAACCACTGCTGGGGGAGATAAAAGAAAGGCTACTGTTCCTTATAGTACTTATAGCTGTCATATTTGCAACTGCGGCCATTGTTGAGGTTTTCTGGAGCACCTGGTGGGTCTATGTATTCACAGAAAGACAGGTTTCATGGACCTACTTCCACAGCCATGTTGCTTCTGTGGAGCTGTGAGTTCAATGTCAGATGACAGGAGATGGTTGTGGCGGTACCGGGGGTTTATAAGAAATTTAAGGGGGGTTTAAACGGGAAAGTCAGAGGAGGGATACTCCGAGAATCACTATGCCCAGCACAAAACAGTAGTAGGCAAAAACGTAAAGATCCCTTTCCCTTATGAGTTTCAGAAGGAACTTTATTGCAATGTAGCCTGATACAGCCGATGCCACGAAACCCGCAATCATACTGGCACCCAGGAGGTCCATACCTGCACTGATATCCTTTGCCTGGATGAGGGCAGCACCCACTATGGCGGGTATGGAGAGAAGGAAGCTGTACCTTGCTGCAAGCTCCCTTTCAAATCCAAGGAAGAGACCTGCAGATATGGTTGCGCCGGAACGGGATATTCCAGGGGCTATTGCCAGTGCCTGGGCACCACCTATTATGAGGGAATCCCTTACACCCAGTTTTTCAACAGGAAGTTTTTCCTTTATCCTGGCGCTGATCCTCTCTGAACTCCACAGGAGAAGACCTGTAACTATAAGGAAAAATCCAACGGCTGTTATGCTGCTGAAAAGGGATTCGAAGAAGTCCTTGAGTAATATCCCAGCAAGGCCTGCGGGCATGGTACCTATGATGACCATCCAGGCCAGTCTCTTAAAGGGGTCCTCCTCTATCCCATTCCTGAAATTGCCTCTAGGAATATCTGTAAGACTTGAGATGAATGATCTTATCATGTGGACTATGTCACTCCAGAAGTATGTGACAACAGCCACAAGGGTTCCCACATGGAGTACAGTGTCAAATGCGAGGCTTGATGTGACACCCATTATTTCAGGTACAAGCACAAGGTGGGCTGAGCTGCTTATTGGCAGGAACTCTGTGAGGCCCTGAACAATTCCAATTATTATCGCCTGAAGAACATCCATGGAAATCACTTATAACTTTTAACTTATAACTTACAAGTTTTCACTTATAATAAAAGATTATAGGTAGGTTAACCATCCGAAGCTGTCCTCTGATTCGGCCCTGAGTATCCTGAAGAACTCATTCTGCAGCATCTCTGTCACAGGCCCCCTTCGACCTGAACCTATCTCTATACCATCAACGGACCTCACGGGGGTTATCTCTGCGGCTGTACCTGTGAAGAAGATTTCATCTGCAAGGTACAGCATCTCCCTGGTAAGTGGTTCTTCACGGACAGGGACGCCCTCAGCCTTGGCTATCTTCATCACAGAGTCCCTTGTTATCCCCTTGAGGAGGGATGAGGAGACGGGTGGTGTCTGAAGTTCACCGTCAGTCACAATGAATATGTTCTCCCCGCTGCCCTCGCTGACGTAGCCATGGTAGTCCAGCATTATTGCCTCATCATAGCCATGTCTAACAGCCTCCATCTTGGCCAGCTGGGAGTTCAGATAGTTTCCACCCGCCTTTGCAAGGTTTGGCATTGTGTTTGGGGCCATCCTCCGCCAGGTTGAAACACCCACGTCAACACCCACCTCCAGGGCCTCTGCCCCCAGGTAGGCCCCCCATTCCCAGGCAGCTATGGCAACCTCAACCGGGCAGTTAACGGGGTGAACGCCCATCTCTCCATATCCCCTGTAGACAACAGGTCTTATGTAGCATTCATGGAGCCGGTTCTCCCTCACGGTCTCAATTATTGCATCGCATATCTGTTCCTGGGTGTAGGGGATCTCCATCCTGTATATCTTCGCAGAATCAAAGAGCCTCCTTACATGCTCCCGCAAACGGAAAATGGCGGATCCATTCCTGTTCCTGTAGCACCTTATTCCCTCAAATACTGCTGATCCATAGTGCACAACATGTGAAAGGACATGTACCGTGGCGTCTTCCCAATCAACCATTTCACCGTTAAACCATATCTTTCCACTGGCTTCGCATGACATGAGAATAACCTCAGAATGATATTCACAACCTTAGTTATACTCCAAGGTTTATATATTACCCCCCATAACCGGAAAACTTTATATAGGGTAAGACTTTAAAGTCACACTGAGGGCCGGTGGTCTAGGGGTATGATACCTCGCTTACAACGAGGTGGTCACGAGTTCGAATCTCGTCCGGCCCATCTGATTATTCGGGAATACCGTTGGGGGCCGGTGGTCTAGGGGTATGATACCTCGCTTACAACGAGGTGGTCACGAGTTCGAATCTCGTCCGGCCCACTGGATTTAATTTTCACTGCAGGAATTCCATGAGCTCTATCTTTTCAGAACAAACGAAAACCACACTTAATTTTTACAGAACATTTATCATCACTGAAAAACATAAATCAAAAAGAGTGTCGAATTTCTTTTTTGTCGATGCTGACAGAGGGGGGGGTGAGAATGCACAGATTTTTTGTCCTTGCGCTGCTATTCATGGCACTGGGAACTGTGAGTGCCCAGGAAACAGAAGACAATGTACAGATCACGGACCTTGCAGTGGATGCAGAATACCTTGATCTTGATGAAAACATTATAAACAGCACATCTGTTGGAGATGAGGTCTTTGAGGGAGTGGCAGTCACTAACAATTTGCCATCAACTGCAACCGGAGTGAAGGTCACCATAACAAGGAGCAGCAATTATCCCTTTGAATACCTTGAACATGAGGTATCCTGGGACAATGGGGGCACATGGATCTACAATGATCCATCATACAATCCATCAACCAGTGAGTGGATTATAGGGAACCTACCAGCCGGCGCAGTCTATAAACTCGTTGTACACCAGAGGGCAGTGGAAACCGGAACAGCACAGTTCACCGCAACCATCTCAGGTGATCTGCCTGATATAAATGCCAGCAATAACCAGGACACTGCAAACATCAACGTCACTGAATCATCTGAAGAACCAGAATATCAGGTAACAGGAGCAAAGATGGTTCCAATGCAGGAGACAGGCGCATCCGCAGGATTACTCGTGGCAGGGATGTTTATCCTTGGCGCGGGGCTGGTTATCTCAAGAAGATAACCATTTATTTTTTAGATCATTCAGTCAACCCTATAATTCAGTTAGGTTGAGATGGCTTATTTTCAAATCTGAAATCGATGAACTCTGGTGACTTCATCATCATGTTAAAGGTTGAGATGGCTTATTTTCAAATCTGAAATCGATGAACTCTGGTGACTTCATCATCATGTTAAAGGTTGAGATGGCTTATCTTCAAATGCTAGATCACCCATTTAATATTCACTTGAGGTCGCTTAATTCAATGATTAGATCAGTATCAGTATGACAAGGAGGAGAAGAGAACTGAAGAACACTATTGTCCCCTTTATCATTATAACAGCACCGTCATCCTCAACAAGGTAGGGTATACCATAGGAGAGGGCGGCGGCAATCATTATCTTCACTACGCCGGCGATGCTTGTCCCCAGGCCCGCGGCCATCTGCAGCATGGTTGCAACAAGGAATGACACCGCCACAACGGTTATTATGAGTATGATGGTGTTCTGGAGAAGGCCCCTTATAATGGGGGTAAGTGGTTTACGGCTTTCCCTCCTTGATAGAACTCCCCTCTGGGACCCTGTGTGAAATATGGTTGACGGGGGACCGTATACTTCAACCTCCCCCTCGTAGTATTCATCCTCTTCCTCTTCTTCAGGAACCTGAATTTTCTTTGAAAACTCCTCAGCAATTTTTATGAGGCCATTCCTGTCTATTAACTTCATGTTCCTCTTAACAGCATAGTTCCTGGCCTGGGATGAGAAATCGGATGTTGTAACAATCACCACCTTGGATGCCTTCAGGGTCTTTGCGGCCATTTCCATTTCCTTTAAAACGTCCATGCCAACCTTCCAGTTTTCATCATAGTTCTTACAGGCCACCACAACCCCTATATCCCCGAGGGTGGTGGGGAGAATACCATATATGTCCACTATGTGCTGGGAGGTCCTGAAATCCTTGTAAACCTTGAAACCAGAATCCTCCATGACCTTGGCGATGAAATCCACGAGTTTCTGCTTCTTCAATTCCTCCACCCTCCGGGGTTAGACTTAATAGAGCTATGTTATAAGATATACTTAAAATTTGATATAAATGCTAGTAAAAGGATAGGGATGGTTACCGATGAAGATTCTCATAACAAATGATGACGGAGTGAACTCATCCGGGATTTTAGCGGCCAGAAAGGCTGTTGAAAACCTTGGAGAGACCATTATAGTGGCTCCAGCCACACAGCAGAGCGGTATAGGTCATGCCCTCACCCTCTTTGAACCAATAAGGGTTAGCGAGGTCACCCTCAGAGACGGTTCAGAGGCCTATGCGGTTTCAGGAACACCGACAGATGCCGTTATAATAGGGATATTCGAGCTGATGGAGGGGAAACCTGACCTTGTAATATCAGGCATAAACATGGGGGAGAATCTTGGAAAATCTGAACTCACAACATCAGGGACAATAGGTGCCGCAATGGAGGCGGCAGTTCATGGTGTACCATCCCTTGCAGTTTCACTTCAGGTTAGGAGGGGTGATATCAAGTTTCATGATGGTCATGTGGATGTGGACTTTTCGCTGGCATCTGAGCTGACGGAACGGGTTGCATCCACGATACTCAGGAAGGGATTACCTGATGGTGTTGATTTCCTCAACCTCAACATCCCATCACACCCCTCAGGGAATGATATACGCATCACAAGACTTGGGGACAGGATGTACAATGTCCACATCAAGAAAAGGCTGGATCCAAGGGGAAGGCCCTACTACTGGATTGATGGTGACCCTGCAGGGAGGGACGCCCCTGGAACAGATGTTCATACCCTGAAGGCTGAAAACACTGCAACCCTCACACCGGTATCCCTCGACTGCACAGCACCCCTCGATTCAATGAGTGGATGGCTCGGGTAGTGGTCCGGGTCTTCAGTGACTTGGGCAGTGGCTTGGGTCTTCAGTAACTTCTGATCAAATCCACGCTTCTTTTTCTCTGTAAATCTGGTTGAGATCTGGGTGTAAATTCGGAAAAATTTCTTTTAAAATAAGGCCCAATTATACAATAAAAACTGGAGGCCTTTAAAAATGGAATACACTATCCTTAATGCCACTCTTCCATTAATAGGACTTTATATCTTAACCTATGTGCTTTACAGAAATGGCAGAATACGAAGAAGTTTTCATGTGAACCTCTGGAACCTTGTCATACTCATAACATTTCTTATATCTGGAATCGGAGGTTTCATCCTTCTTCTTCTGCTGGAGAACGGTGTAAGGCTTTACCTGAACTCACAGCTCCTCTACTGGCATGTGGAGGCAGGTCTGGCACTGATGGTTGTGATGGTTTTTCACTTCCACTGCTACCCAGGCAGCTTAAACAGGATCCTGGGGGTTGGTAAATGAATCTGAGGAAAGGATTTGAGTTCCTGAAAGGGATTTTACCCTTCGCAGCTGCAATATCCGCTTCTGGCGTTTCATGCGCCGCTTCATGTCCTTATGGTCTTGTTAATGACCCCTACCCTGGACAGTGCCCCAGGTTCACGGACCTCAACGGTGACGGCATATGTGACCTCTCACAGACAGCGGCCTCAACTGATTACACAGCATCCGGAGACTGGCAGGACACTTCATCCAGTGGTAGCGATGATTACAGTCCAACAGAAACTTCTGAAATCAACAAGACGCAGAATCAGGCCACTGACCATGACATTCCTGCAGATGTTTCAGATAGTACCCGCGAAGGGTTCAGCGGTCATGAAACAGATTACCATTTAATACCGGTGAGCCTCGTTGTAGTGGGGGCGTATCTCCTAACGCTTTACCTCATGCGCAGTGGCTACATCAGGGGATCAGTGTACAGAAGGCTGTGGAACATGTTACTGACGGCGGGATATGCCGGGACAGGAATCACAGGCATACTCCTCATCATATTCATACGCCTTGGCATAAAAACGGCCCTGAATCCATCTGTGACCTACTGGCATGCTGAACTGGCAATTCTGATGGTCATAGGTACCCTGATACATGCCCATATCTACTGGAAGCCATTAAGGGGCATGTTCAGACAGCTGGTGAGGGGGGTGTCCTGATAGAAGCAGATCACCACTGTACGATCCCCCACGGGTTTTAGAATCCCCACCATAGCCTTTAAAATACCATTTATATGGGGGTAATGTGAGCTTGTCGAAGTTGAAAAGGCCGTGCCTTTTAAATGCCATTGTTGAGAAGGTGGTGCCTTTTAAATACCATTTATAGTATGATGTGTGGACTCTCATGTATTCAAACATAAATCATTGGATGGATCAGCGCCAAAAAATTATCAATGGTTACACCCATAGGTATAAGAGTGGTCCCATGAAGAGGCTCCTGTGGTGGCTTATTGCAGCGACACGTGGCGGGATGAACCGTGCAAGGATAATCAGAATGCTGCATGAGAGGCCATACAACACCAATCAGCTGGCAGAGGCGCTTAAACTGGATTATAAGACTGTTCAACATCACTTAAGGGTTCTTGAGAGGAATAAAATCATAGTATCTTCAGGTGAGAGGTACGGGAAAATGTACTTTCTTTCAGATGCAATGGAGGAGAACTACGCCTTATTTGAGGATATACTGCAGAGGATGCAGGGGGTGGATGTATGAGGGGATTTTCTGATCATAATTTCATGGCAGATCCTGGTTTCACATTCCTGGCGGTTGTAGTGGGAATTCTGAATGTATTCATCCTCATCATCCTTCTCGGGGTCTATGTTTCAAGCTACAGGAAGATAAGGTCCAGTTTCACACTCGGGCTTATCGGCTTTTCACTCCTCCTGCTCCTGCAGAACGTCATATTCATCATTTTCATGCTGATACGGGAGGGCTTCAGGGGCCATGGACTGGGGGTCCCTGTTCTCAGTGTTAACCTGTGTCAGCTTGGCGCACTTCTGGTTCTCCTCAGGATAACCTGGGAGTAGCACTGCAGCTTCAGTGAAGGTGGAGGATATGTGAAGTATATATAGGCGAATCATTATAGGATTACTAAATCTTTAAGGGGATTCTGATGAAAGGCGATGATAAGGAGTTCAGGGTTAACAAGCAGTTCCTGAAGTTTAAAAACAGGAATGTTCTTCTAACACTCAAAAACAATGAAGAGGCAAGGGGAAAACTTATATCAATAGATAATTATCTTAACACGGTCCTTCAGACCGAAGAGGGTATCAGGTTCATTAAGGGGACCAAGATAGCGTTCATTGCAATGGAATAGTTAAATGTCGACATCTATTCCTAGAATCTCTCTTTTTCCCCCGTGTATATCACGTGCTATCTGGGCACTTCCCATGGAACCGGAGGTCGCATCCAGCCTCTTCACAGGGGCCAGCTCCTTCACCATATCTGCAAGTTTTCCATGGAAATCGAAGGGTTTCCTCATGGCGCCCATTGATCCTGTGAGAACTATTCCATCAACACGCTCTGAGATGCCTGCAAGTCCCCATATCTCCATGGCTATCGTCATTATCATTGTGTCAAGTGCAAGAGTCGCTTCCTTCCTTCCCTCAAGGTACATATCAAGGAGTTCATCCCTTGCACGGGATACCCTGGCATCTATGCCGGCTATCTTAACGGCCCCTGCATGGGAAAAACACTCGTTGGCGGTTTTTTCACCGTCATCTATTTTCCTGAGCATTTCAAGGTCAAGGGGTCCATGTATAACCCCCATGGCACCTATACAGGCATCCATCGCACCTCTTATCTTCCCCTCCTGTATGAGCATGGTTACCGTATTGGAGCTTATATCGGAAACTATCATGTTCTCCCACCCGGTCTCCAGGTATGCGTTGTAGCATATGCTCACCTTCTCTGGACTTGCGTGGTGGGAGTAGGCTGCCCGGAACCTCTCATCAAGGCAGGGTGTGTTGCGGTGAAGGCCTGGTATCAGTACGGTGGGTATTCCTGAGGACTCTATTTCACTGTAAACGGCTGTTCCGCCACCTGTGACCTTACCGGCGCCTCCTATGGAGATGATACCCCTGTTCTTAACCTGATCAATGGGCTTTATCCTGTTTATACCATCACCCATTGCATAGGTTATTGCCATGAGTTCTATATCTTCCAGGGATACCCTTCCTTCAAGCTCCTCAATGGCAGAAACCCTTCCGGCGGAGAGTTCCTCCCTCCCTATCTTGAAGTGCTGGGCGTCATCTCCAAGGATTGTGAAGGACACGCCTGTTGTCCCATGGTCCATACCCACAAATACCAAGCCAATCACCTTTTAAAGGATACGGGATTTATCGGCAGCCGAGTTTATTTTTCAAGGCCGCAGAGTTTCCTGAGCTTTGAGCCCACCTTCTCTATTTCCAGTTCTCCCTCAAGGGCTCTCATTCTCCTGAGCATAGGGGCACCGGCCCTGTTTTCAAGGGCCCACTCCTTGGCGAATTTACCGTTCTGGATTTCCTCAAGTATTTTCTGCATTTCCTTCTCTGTTTCCTCTGTTATAACCCTCTTTCTCCTTGTAAGGCCCCCGAACTCGGCTGTGTTACTCACATTGTGCCACATGCCCTGAAATCCCCTCTCATAGATGAGGTCCACTATCAGTTTGAGTTCGTGGCATGTCTCAAAGTAGGCGATCTCTGGCTGATAACCTGCCTTCACAAGGGTTTTGAATGCGGTGTTTATGAGTTCTGTTACACCGCCACAGAGTACGGCCTGTTCACCAAAGAGGTCTGTCTCTGTTTCCTCCTTGAAGGTGGTCTCAAGAACACCTGCACGTGCAAGTCCGCATGCCTTTGCCATTGCAAGGGCCTGCTCAAGGGCGTCACCTGTTGCATCCACCTCTACAGCCACAAGGCCAGGTATGCCGAAGCCCTCAAGGTAGGTTCTCCTCACCATTGCACCGGGACCCTTAGGTGCCACCATGGTGACGTTTACCCCCTCTGGGGCCCTTATGTAGCCGTAGTGTATGTTGTAGCCATGTGAGAAGGATATGGTGTTGCCCTCCCTGAGGTAGGGTTTTATGGACTGCTCAAATACTGTCTCCTGTATCTCGTCGGGTATGAGTATGTGTACAATGTCAGCCTCCCTTGAGGCGTCCTCAACTGTCATTACATTCATACCATCATCGTGGGCCTTCTTCCAGGAGGCTCCACCCCTTCTGAGCCCGACTATAATATCCAGTCCGCTGTCGGCCATGTTCCTGGCCTGGGCTTCTCCCTGACTGCCGTAACCTATCACGGCTATCTTCTTATCTGCCAGTATCTCCATGTCAATATCATTTTCATAGTAGATCTTCATGAAAAACCTCCTCAACTCTAATTAAAGGGTCATTAAAAATAAAATTTGTGTTAGTATGGATTCAGATGGTTCTGCCCCCACGGGACATTGCAGTTGGCCCGGTCCTTGCAAGTTCCTTGATTCCAAAGACCCTCAGGAGCTCAAGGAAGGCGTCTATCTTCTCTGAGTCACCGGTAACCTCAACTGTAAGCGCTTCACTGCTCACGTCCACTATCCTCCCCCTGAAGATGTTGGTGTACTGTATTATCTCTGACCTCTCCTTCTCTGATGGAGCGTGTACCTTAACCATGCATAGCTCCCTCTTAACGGTGGATGATGGTTCAAGGTCACGGACCTTTATAACGTCTATCAGCTTATTGAGCTGCTTGGTTATCTGTTCAAGCACCCGGTCGTCTCCCCGGGCTATTATGGTCATCCTGGCGATTCCGGGAGTTTCGGATTCCCCTACAGTGATGCTTTCTATGTTGAATCCACGCCTTGTGAAGAGTCCTGCAACCCTCTGAAGGACACCAGGTCTGTGCTCAACAAGGGCACTGATGATGTGTGTATCGGGTTTCATATCAATCACCGTCCGCCTTCACTCCAGAGTATCTTATTTCCTGGGGATGCTCCCTTTCAACCCTGTACTCCCCCACTATTTCGGTCAGACCGCAACCCGGGGGAACCATCGGGAGTATCTCATCGGGATCTATAACTATATCCAGCAGGGCTGGTTCACCTGATCTTATGGCTCTTGAAAGGGCTTCAGAGGTTTCACCCGGTTTTTCAACCCTTTCAGCCTCAATTCCAAATGATTCAGCCAGTTTAACGAAATCTGGGACCTCACCGAGGTGTGTATGGGACATCCTCTCATCATAGAAGAGTCGCTGCCACTGGGCAACCATGCCCAGGTGGCGGTTGTCCATGACACATATCACAACGGGTATGTCGTATTCCCTTATTGTTGCAAGGTCCTGGCAGACCATCAGGAATCCGCCGTCGCCACAGACAGCCACAACGTCATTCTCTGGAAGAGCAACCTTGGCCCCTATGGCCGCAGGAAAACCGAAACCCATGGTCCCAAGGCCACCTGATGATATGAATTTTCTCGGTGCCCTGGAGGTGTAGAAGTGGGCCATCCACATCTGGTTCTGTCCCACATCTGTTGTAACAACTGTTTCATCATCCAGGACATGGCTTATCTCCTTTATAACCTGCTGGGGTTTCAGAGGGACTTCTTCATAACTCATCCTTGGCATACAGTCTTTTCTGAATTTCTGAACTCCCTTCAGCCACTCATCATCCCTTTCGCCTTGTTTTTTGAGTTTTTCTATAAGATCACCAAGGACTTTTCTGGCGTCACCCACTATGGGGACATCAACGGCCACGTTTTTACCTATCTCGGCGGGGTCGATGTCCACGTGTATTATTCTGGCATTGGGGGCGAATTCTGCAACATTACCGGTTGTGCGGTCTGAGAATCTGCATCCAACTGCTATGAGGCAGTCACACTCATCCACTGTGAGGTTCGCAACCTTGCGGCCGTGCATACCCAGCATTCCCATGGCCGAAGGATGGTCCTCAGGGAAAGAACCCTTACCGAGGAGTGTGGTGGTAACAGGAGCCTTTATGAGTTCTGATAACTCCATGATTTCCTTTGAGGCCCCTGATATTATCACCCCACCACCCGCCAGTATAACGGGCTTTTTTGACCTTTTTATGAGCTCCGCAGCCCTCTTTATCTGGAGCGGGTGGCCCCGGAGGGTTGGCCTGTAGCCCTGAAGGTCCAGCTCCTCAAGGGGGTCCTGAACCTCCTGTTCCTGTATGTCCTTTGGAAGGTCTATGACAACTGGGCCAGGACGACCTGTTTTTGCTATGTGAAAGCTTGCCCTTACCATTGCGGGGATTTCACTTGCATCAGCTGGCTGGAAGCTGTGCTTTGTGATGGGCATGGTTATGCCTATCATGTCCACCTCCTGGAAGGCATCATTCCCGATGAGGTGTGTGGGGACCTGACCTGCAATTGCAACTATTGGTGAGGAGTCCATGTAGGCTGTTGCAATGCCGGTTACAAGGTTTGTGGCCCCTGGACCCGAGGTTGCTATGCAGACCCCCACCCTTCCTGAGGCCCTTGCATATCCATCTGCGGCGTGGGCTGCGCACTGCTCATGTCTTACAAGGATGTGTCTGAGTTCGGAATCATATAGCATGTCATAGAGTGGCAGTAACTGTCCACCGGGGTATCCGAATACGGTGTCTGCTCCCTGATCCAGAAGTGATCTGATTATTGCCTGGCCACCTTTCATTGGAAACACCTTGAAAATCTATCATTATTATTAATGACATATTTCTTATAAATACATAATAAAGGTAAGTGGTAAGGTTATATAAAACAATAGGGAGATTTAAGTTTATCAATTTCAGGGAGGATTATCCGATGAAAATACTTGTTGTGGGAACAGGAGCAAGGGAACATGCCATATGCAGTGCGCTGGCAGATGAGGCAACAATATACTCTGTGATGGGTAACAGGAACCCCGGTATATCAAGGCTTGCCAGTGAATTCATGGTTGCTCCTGAGGTTGACACAGAAAGTGTGGTCAATTTCGCATCCAGTAAGGGTGTGGACATGGCGTTCATAGGTCCAGAGGCACCCCTTGAGGCCGGGCTGGTCAATGCCCTTGAGGAAGCAGGAATACCATCGGTGGGGCCCACCAGGGAGGCTGCCAGAATTGAGACAGACAAATCATTCATGCGCAGACTCTTTGAAAGTTACAGTATCCCCGGTTCAATAACCTACCGTGTCTTTGATGACAGGGATGAACTCAGGGAGTTCATGGATAACTTTGAGGGGGAGACTGTAGTAAAGCCAGTGGGACTTACAGGCGGTAAGGGTGTTAAGATAGTCGGTGAACACCTCCAGGACAACTCAGAGGCAATTGAATACGCATGCCAGGTAATAGATAATCGTATAGGCGGCCATGCAAGCGTTGTTATAGAGGAAAGGGTTGTTGGGGAGGAATTCACTGTCCAGGCCTTCTCTGACGGCAAGCGTATCGTGCCAATGCCTGCTGTACAGGACCACCCGCATGCATATGAGGGTGACCAGGGCCCGATAACAGGAGGGATGGGTTCATACTCAGACTCAGATGGGCTTCTACCATTCCTAACACGGAAGGACTATGATGAAGCAGTTGAGATAATGCAGAAGACAATCGATGCAATTAAAATGGAGGCAGGACAATATAAGGGGGTTCTCTATGGACAGTTCATGCTCACAGCCGACGGACCGAAACTCATAGAGTACAATGCACGTTTCGGAGACCCTGAGGCAATGAATGTCCTCCCACTCCTTGAGTCCAGCATGCTTGAGATCTGTGAGGGAATCGTGGACGGAAACCTCAGGGGGGCAAGTTTCAGGAACCTTGCAACGGTCTGCAAGTACCTTGTACCCCATGGGTACCCTGATAAGGGGGTCGCAGGATCTGAAATAAGGGTTGAAGAGGATAAGATAGAGGACATGGGGGTTATAACGTACTATGCAGCGGTTAATCAGGAGAACAGCACAATATACACCTCTTCATCCAGGGCACTTGCACTGGTGGCCCTTGCAGAGGACATATACTCTGCAGAGGAGCTCTGTGAGAATGCCACGGGCCACGTGAAGGGAAGGCTCTACCACCGGAGAGATATAGGTACCAGGGAGCTTGTTGAGAAGAGGGTGAAGCACATGGAGGACCTCCGGTCCTGAGGAGTTGGGCAGATGAGGCATCTTCTATCTGCATGCGATATGGACGACGTGGTGGCACTCCTTGACCTTGCAGATGACTACAAGGCAGGGAAAGTCACAGGGAAGGTCCTTGAGGGCAGTACCCTTGCAATGATCTTTGAGAAATCATCAACACGAACCAGGGTATCCTTTGAGGTTGGGGCCTCCCAGCTGGGTGCACAGCCCCTCTATCTATCCGCATCAGACCTTCAGCTTGGAAGGGGAGAGCCAATAGCGGATACAGCAAGGACCCTCAGCAGATACGTTGACGGAATCATGATAAGGGCCATAAGGCATTCAGACGTGGTTGAACTTGCATCAGAGTCTTCTGTGCCTGTTATAAATGGACTTACGGATCTTGAACACCCATGCCAGGCACTGGCTGACATGCAGACTGTGAGGGAGAAACTGGGGGACTTCAGCGGTAGACTGGTATTCGTTGGGGATGGTAACAACGTCTGCAACTCACTGCTCCTCATAACAGCAATGCTGGGGATGGACATGGACGTTGCCTGCCCCCCAGGCTATGAACCCGACCCAGAGATCACTGAAAGGGCAGAGAAAATCGCCAGAAAAACCGGTTCAGAATTAAGGGTGCTCCATGATCCTAAGGAAGCTGTTGATGGCGCGGATGTTGTCTACACCGATGTCTGGGTCAGCATGGGCTATGAGGAAGAGGCGGATGAACGCCTCAGGGTATTCAGGCCGTACCAGGTGAACTCAGAGCTCATGAAGCTGGCATCCAGGAATGCCATATTCATGCACTGTCTTCCAGCTGTGAGGGGGCAGGAGACAACCTCTGATGTCATCGACGGGCCGCAGTCAGTTGTATGGGATCAGGCAGAAAACAGGCTACATGCACAGAAGGCGATAATGCACTGGCTCATGGGTTGAGAGTGTTGATGATGCACTCTTCAGATGATGAATGCATGATAAAGAGCTTGAGGATGTAGGGGGTCTCTTTATCCAACGCCCCACTGACCATGCCAGCCTTCCGGTACATTTATTTGCCACCGGGAATCCTTTTTTCTGAATACAGTTCAAGCAGCTGAAAAATTGATTCACATGGTCTCAGGGGCATGTATACCCAGAAGACCCAGGGCATTTCTGATTACGATTCTAACAGAATCAACTAGCCTCAGCCTCGCACCCTCAAATTCAGACCCGATGACCGGCGTGGATCTGTAGAAACTGTTGAAGGCATTCGCAAGGTCCTGCACGTACTGCGCCACTGGGTGGACCCTCCTTGCCATCGCAGCATCCTCAACAACCACAGGGAAACGGGCAAGGAGACGCACAAGTTCCCTTTCATCCTCTTCAGGTTCCCAGCCGTCTTCAATGTCCTCATCACCCTTGAAGGATGCCTTCTTGAGGAGTTTGCATGCCCTTGCATGGGCGTACTGTATGGATGCACAGCCCCGTTCAAAGCTGAGGGCCTCATCCCACCTGAATACAATATGCTTCTCGGGTGACAGACGTGCTATATAGTACCTTATGGCCCCGTTGCCGATGGCCTCAGCAATATCATCTGCAACTTCATCTGGAAGTTCTCTCCTCTTCTTAACCTCTCCAAGTGCCCTTCTGTGGGCCTCGTCCATCAGTTCATCCACTGATATGAAGACGCCCCGCCTTGTGGACATTGAGCCCTCGGGGAGTGTTATGAACTCATAGAATATGACCTCTGGCTTCTTACCACCAAGGAGATCCACAGCGATTCCCACCTGCTCTGCTGCAAGTTTATGGTCGGATCCAAGGACGTCGATGAGAATATCACCTTCACGGGATTTCTGGAGATGGTAGGCTATGTCCCTTGTTGAGTAGAGGGATGTTCCATCTGAACGTGTGAGTACAAGCTCCTTTTCAATGCCAAAGTCCTCAAGGTCAAGGTAGAGGACCTCATTTTCATGGGTGAGCCCTGTTTTCCTGAGGGATTCTATAACCTCACCAACAGTTCCATCCCTTACCAGTTCCCCCTCCCATACAAACCGGTCGTGGCGGACATGGAGCCTCCGCATGGTCTCCTTCATCCCATCGAGGCAGTAATCAACAACCTCCCTGAAGGTCTCACCGTTCTCACCGACCTCGTATTTCCTCAGGAGTTCATCAACCTCGTCCTTTATACCCGGATCCTCCTCGAGTTTCCGGTTAACCTCCAGGTAAAGCCTTCCAACCCTGTGGTCCTTTTTATCTCCGGGGTAGTCATCCAGGTTTCTCTGGAGGTTCAGGAGACCCCAGACTATCATGGCTATCTGGCGCCCCATGTCATTGACATAATACTGGGTTTCAACCTGGTATCCTGCCTTTCTGAGTATCCTTGCAAGTGAGTCCCCGATGATGGCATTCCTTATATGCCCTATGTGCAGCGGGCCGTTGGGGTTTGCAGAGGTGTGCTCAAGGATTATCTTCTCACCCCTCTCTGGATGGGACCCGTACCCATCATCCATGAGTTCAAGGAGTTTTCTTGAAAGCTTTCCATAATCAACAAAGAAGTTTATGTAGGGCCCCTTTGATTCGACGGCCTCAAATATCTCATGATTTTCAATAACAGACATTATATCGGAGGTTATCTCCATTGGAGGCCTTTTGAGTTCACCTGCAAGTTCAAAGGCCACCGTGCATGCAAGATCCCCCAGCTGGGGGTTTGGTGGTTCCTCCAGTTTGATCTCTGAGGGTACTGGTAGCTGGAGCTTCTCAAGCGCTCCGGTTATTGAATCCCTTGCACTGTTTTCAATGTATCTGAACAATTTCCTCACCTGCCTTCAGAGTCCCTTAAGCCAGAGTGTTATGTAGCCCACCTTGGGTATTATCAGTGGATTTGAACCCACCGTTATGACCCTTGCCTCGACCTGTGGGGGATACACAGGTGCAGGGTCAGGTGATGGGTTGTTGTCACCCTTTGTGATGTAATATTTCTCGCCTTTTTTATCCTTTTCGACGGCTATAACTCTGTGTATAACTGGCTCGGGGAACCATGTGGCGTCATAGATTATTATGTCACCCTTCTGTATGTTTTCAGGGTTCAGTTCTTTTATGCCGAAAAAGTTGCTCTTTTCGATTATCACTATGTCTCCCCTGTAGAACACTGGCTCCATGCTTCCTGATACAACCACGTTCATGTGCTGTGATGCAACAACAGCAAGTAAGAGGAGGAGAATGTATGCTGCTGCTTCAACCCATTCCCTTTTATCATCGCTCATGATTACACCCATCATCTTAAAATGGCACCTGTATCTGCTGAACCTGCAAGTTTTCTGTAGCGTGCAAGCCATCCCCTAACGTGGCGTTCCGGTTTTTCTGCAGATTCAATTCTTCTTTTGATCTCGTCTTCCGTCAGATCAACCTCAATTTTTCTTGAGGGTATATCTATCCTTATTGTGTCCCCATCCCTCACAGCTGCTATGGGCCCATCCTCCATTGCCTCGGGGGAGACGTGACCAACGCATGGCCCCCTGGTACCCCCTGAGAACCTTCCATCGGTTATAAGGGCCACCCTTTCGAGCCCCATACCCGCAATTGCAGAGGTTGGGTTCAGCATCTCCCTCATACCAGGGCCACCCTTGGGTCCCTCATACCTTATGACGATAACATCTCCCTCGGCTATTTCTCCACTGAATATTGCCTCAACACATTTGTCTTCACTTTCAAATACCCTGGCCGGGCCCTCATGGACAAGCATATCATCTGCAACAGCTCCCTGCTTCACCACAGAGCCCCTGGGTGCCAGGTTACCCCTGAGTATGGCGAGGCCGCCTTCCCTGTGGACCGGGTCATCCAGGGGTCTTATAACTGTGGTGTCCCTCACCCTGGCATCTCTCATGTTCTCAGCGACGGTTTTTCCTGTGCAGGTCATGCAGCTGGTGTTGAGGTGATCCCTGAGGGTTTTCATGACGGCCTGTATTCCCCCGGCCCTATCAAGGTCTATCATCATATGCTCACCTGCAGGTGAGATCGATGCTATGTGGGGTATTCTCCTGCTCAGCTCATCAAAGACATCAAGGTTGATGTCCAGGCCCTCTATCTCAGCTGCTATGGCCGGGATGTGAAGTGTACTGTTGGTTGAACCTCCAAGTGCAAGATCAACCATCACAGCGTTCTCAAAGGCCTCCCTGCTCATTATCCATGTTGGCTTGAGGTTCTCATTCACCATCTCCACTATCCTGTAACCTGAGAGCCTTGCAATCTGCCTCTTTTTTGAGCTTACAGCATGTGCCGTTGCGCATCCAGGGAGGCTCATACCCAGGGCCTCTGTGAGGCAGGCCATGGTGTTGGCTGTGAAGAGCCCTGCGCATGAACCCGGGCCGGGACAGGCGCATCTTTCGAGCTCGGCAAGTTCATTCTCACTCATTTCACCTGCACTCACGGCGCCTACACCCTCATACACATTTATGAGGTCAACCTTTCTTCCCTGGAATTCCCCGGGTAGCATGGGGCCGCCGGTGACCACTATTGATGGTATATCAAGTCTTGCAGCGGCCATTAGCATACCGGGGACTATCTTATCACAGGTTGGAAGAAGGACAAGTCCGTCAAGGGCATGGGCCTTTGCCATGCTCTCCACGGTATCTGCGACTATCTCCCTTGATGCAAGGGAGTACTTCATGCCCTCATGGTTCATGGCTATACCGTCACATATGGCCATGGTGTTGAATTCAAATGCAACTCCACCTGCAGCGTTTATTCCAGCCCTGACCTCATCTGCAAGTTCTCTGAGGTGCAGGTGGCCTGGCACGATATCCGTGTAGCTGCTGGCTATTCCTATGAATGGCTTTTCAAAGTCCTGGTCTGTCAGACCACATGCTCTGAGGAGGGATCGGTGGGGTGCCCTCTGTATTCCCCTCTTTATGGTATCACTTTTCATGGAATCACCGTTATTATCATCACCCGGATTATTATTAATTATCATGGAATAAATAATATTAATTTAACTGTCATATATTATAACATGGATTTCCCGGTAATTAAGTTTTTGATAGCCCTGGCCCTGGGAGCCCTGGTGGGTATTGAGAGGGAAAGGAAGACAGGGGGGACAGAATTTGCAGGTATAAGAACATTCATCCTGATATCACTCATGGGGGCCCTTTCAGCGTATCTATCAGGGATTTTTTCCCTGATGCTCCCTCTTGCCTTTCTGGGTCTGGTTGCCATAGTATCTGCAAGCTACATCGTGAGCACAAGGGATGATGGGGATATAGGGATAACTGGGGAAGTTGCAGCGTTTATAACTTTTATTCTAGGTGCAATGTGCTTTTCAGGTGATTACAGGCTTGCAGCAATGCTTGCAATCATTGTAACGGCGCTCCTTGCCCTTAAAAGGTACATTCACATTGCTGTAAGGAGGATAAGCGAGAGGGAGATGATAGATACAATAAAATTCCTTGTAATAGCCTTTGTGATTCTCCCGCTTCTTCCGGATACACCACTTGGCCCGTGGGGGGTCTTCAACCCCTATCAGGTGTGGCTGATGGTGGTGTTCATATCAGCGATAAGCTATGCGGGTTACATTGCAATGAAGATAGCAGGCCCGGATAGGGGTCTCAGCGTCACCGGAATAATAGGGGGTCTGGTGTCGAGTACGGCTGTGGTTACGGCGATGGCAGGGCGTGTGAGGGAATCTGATGACCTCATGAGGCCGGCTGTATTCGCTACGGTTGTTTCAAGTTCAATGATGTTTTTCAGGATACTGCTGGAGGTCTCTGTCATAAACCCCTCACTGATGGGGTACGTTGCACTTCCCCTGCTTGCCATGGGGGTAACCGGGATGGCTCTGGGTGTTCTGTTCATCAGGTCACCATCAAAGATTGATCAGGATATTAAAATCGAAAACCCCTTCTCTGTTAAGCCTGCACTCATATTCGGGGCGATTTTCATGGTTATCCTATTCCTGTCCAAGGCTGCGAACGTTTACCTTGGCCGTGGAGGTGTTCTGGCAGCTGCTGTGATCTCGGGATTTGCAGATGTGGATGCCATAACTGTGAGCATGTCTTTACTGGCAGCGGGGGGTTCTGTAAGCTCTTCAACAGCCGCAACTGCCATAACCCTCGCTGGAGTCTCAAACACAATTATAAAGGGTGGAATAGCCTTGGCACTTGGCACAAAAATGTTCGGGAAAAGGGTGGGGACCCTCTTCCTTGTCATTGTGGGCACCGGTCTAGTGGCGGTTGGCCTTATGGGGATCTAGTTATTCTGGATTTCAGGGCTGTTGGAACCTGTCCTATTGAATCCACCACGCACTCATGACCTTATCATGGTGAGGAGCATCTTGAAGGGTTTCACCGCCATCACCGCATGGGGCTCATTGGCTGGCATTATTATCATCTCACCTGCAGCCACACGGTTCTTCTCCCCGCTTATTGTAATTTCTGCCTCACCCTCGATCACCTGGACCATGGCATCGAATGGTGCAGTGTGTTCACTGAGACCCTGACCACTGTCAAAGGCAAAGAGGGTCACAGTACCTGCATCCTTCCTGATGATCTCCCTGCTCACCACCGAATCTTTCTGGTGGTCAATCAGTTCATTCAGTTTCAGAACCTTTCCCCTGAGTTCCATCCAATCACCCGAGCATCTTCCTGATATCTTCTTCAGGGTCACCTATTGGTGTGAGTTCATAGTTATCAACAAGCACATTTATGATGTCATCGTTGGCCCATCCAGGCAGTATGGGACCTATGTACATGCCCTTGAGGTTCAGTGATAGGAGGCTCCACAGTATTGCAGCGGCCTTCTGTTCCATCCAGCTGAGGACTATGCTGAGGGGCAGCTCATTCACATCCATATTGAAGAGGTTGCTAAGCGCCTCCACAAGCTCCACTGCAACTATGGAGTCGTTGCACTGTCCCAGGTCTATGAGCCTGGGGATCCCCTCGATGTCACCCAGGTCCATTGAGTTGAAACGGTACTTGCCGCAGGCCAGTGTGAGAACAACCGTATCCTCAGGGAGCCCCCGCACAAATTCAGTGTAGTACTTTGCCCTGGGGAGTGGTGAATCGCAGCCGCCAACAAGGAAGAACCTCCTGATTTTACCCTCCTCCACAAGTTCCTCTATTTTGTCTGCAAGTGATAGGATTGTTGAGAGACCGAAACCAGTTGTGAGAGTGGTGGCCTCCTCCTCTTTAAGGGGTGGAAGTTCAAGGGCCTTCTCTATCACAGGACTGAAGTCGTAGCCCTCTACATGTTCAACCCCCGGAAGACCGGCAACTCCACAGGTGAACATCCTCTCCCTGTAACTGTCGCGTGGAAGCAGCACGCAGTTTGATGTTCCGAGCACAGCAGCAGTATAGCGTGAGAAGGTCTCCCTCTGGTCGAACCATGGTCCTCCAAGCTGCCCTGCAAGGTGCGGGTACTTCCTCAGTCCAGGGTAACCGTGGGCTGGAAGCAGCTCTGAGTGGGTGTACACGTTCACACCTGTACCTTCGGTCTGCTTGAGCAGCTCTTCAAGCGCCTTCAGGCTGTGACCTGTTGCTATTATGGCGGGACCCTCAAGGGCACCCACCCGGACTTCTGCGGGTTCAGGTTCACCATAGGTGTCTATGTGGGCCTTCTTGAGGAGTTTCATGGTCCTCAAGTTCATTTCACCAGCCTCAAGGGCGAGGCTTACAAATTCATCTGCATCGAAGTTCACGTTGGTGAGTGTTGAGTAGAATCCCCTCTCAAGGAATGCATCCACCACCTCATCGGTGTACCCAAGTTCCCTGGCATGGTAAAGATAGGCTGAAATGCCCTTTATAGCAAATAGAAGGTTGTCCTGGAGTCTTGCCACTGTCGCTTCCTTTCCACAGACTCCCTTTACTGTGCATGCCTTTCCCCGGACTGTCTGGGAGCACTGGTAGCAGAACATGTCTATATCCTCTGGCCTCACGCGCCTCACCTCGCCCCTCAGGGGTTCAAACTGGTCCTTGCCCACGTTGCAGACCGGGCAGAGCCAGTCATCTGGAAGTTCTTCAAATGGGGTCCCTGGTTTTATGCCTGATCTGGGGTCACCCACATCAGGGTCATATATGTAATCACATACCTTGCAGCGGTACTTCATTTCAATCACCATATTAAAAATTGACAGGAAATTATATATAGGTTTTGTCACTATTTGAGTATAAAATGTAACACTAGAGGTGTCTGTTTGGAGAGGAAGGTGAGGAATGCACTTAGACTCATGGGACTTACGGACTATCAGGCAGCTGCATACAGTGCAATGGTTTCACTGGTATCTGCAGGTGCATCAGAGGCTGCTGAGGCCTCAGGAATCCCGAGGTCGAGAATCTATGAGGTTCTGAGGCAGCTTTCAGACAGGGGATTTGTGGAGGTGGAGCGCGGCAAACCCCTCAGGTACCATGTGGTTCCCCCTGCAGATGTTTTCAGGAGGGAGAAGAGGAGAATAATGAAGGAACTGGATGAGGCCATGCACCAGCTCAAGCGGACCTACGAGGACCAGGTTGCGAGGGTGCCGGCCCCGGTATGGCTCATACATGGACAGGAGAAGATAATGAAGAAGGAACTTGAGATCATATCAAGGACCAGGTCCGAACTCAAAATGAGAATGGGATTCATCTTCAGGGGTGAGCTGAGGGAGCTGCGCCCTGCACTTGAGAGAATAGTGGATAGAGGTGCTGATATAAGGATAATGGCACCTGCAGAATTTGATCTGCCCTGTGAGGTGAGGGTCATGAGCATGCCTCCTGTTCGGATGTTTGTGAGGGATTCAGCTGAGATGATGTGGATATTCTCCAGGTTCACCCCTGAGGGATCACCGATACCTGAGACTGCAATTGGTATATGGAATCAGTACCCTGAGATAGCAGAGAATTACTCGAGGATATTTGACAGCATATGGTATGGGAAATCATATTGGGGGGCAGGAGCTATCTAGAAACACCATTTATGCAGATCTGGCGGATCTTTCCCAGTGACTCACTGCAGTATTGTGGATTCCTTTACAGCTACTGTGTACATGATAGGCAATATTTAAAAACCTTCGCCCTTAAAACAATAACATTATATTATTCTTACAAGGTGATGGCATGAGGATACTGTTAATTCACTCTGATTACCTGGAATACGAGACAAAGAACAAAACAGGGATAGCGGAGGAAATAGCTGAAGATAAAATGCAGGGACATTTCTCCGAGTCTCTTGTGGTCTTCACAGCGGTGGAGGCTGAGGATGAGGAGAACCCAGATTCGGTTATTGAAAATGCGGTAAATGAAATAGTAAGGGTTTTTGGTGATGTTAAGGCTCATAATGTGGTTATATACCCATATGCACATCTCAGCTCATCACTGAGCTCCCCTGAGACAGCCCGCAGGGTTCTTGAGGGCATGGAAGAGACACTGAGGGAGAGGGGACTTGAGGTCTCAAGGGTCCCCTTTGGCTGGTACAAGGCATTCAGAATATCCTGCAAGGGCCACCCACTATCAGAGCTCTCAAGAACCATAAGGCCGGAGCCCATAAAAGAGGAGGAGGAATCAGAGGAATCAGAGTGGTTCATACTCCATAAGGGCCAGAAAATCAGACCTGAAGAATTTGAGTTCACCAGCAGGGACCTTGAAAACCTTGTGAAGTATGAACTGGGTGAGCTTGAATCATCCGGTGAGGAGCCACCACACGTTAGAATCATGAGGGAGAAGGGACTGGCGGATTATGAACCGTCAGCCGATGTGGGACACCTCAGATGGTACCCCAGGGGAAGGCTGATAAGGGATCTTCTTGCAGACTACGTTTACATGCTCGTAACCAGTGAGGGGGCAATGCCGGTTGAGACCCCCATAATGTACGACCTTGAGGACGAGGCCATAAGGGTCCATGCAGAGAAATTCGGTGAAAGGCAGTACAGGATGAGGAACAAGAAGGAGCTCATGCTGCGATATGCATGCTGTTTCGGGGCCTTCAGGATACTTTCAGATTCGTTTCTCACGTGGAAAAATCTTCCAGCATCAATATATGAACTCTCCACCTACAGCTTCAGGCTTGAGAAGAAGGGTGAGGTGGTTGGCCTCAAAAGGCTCAGGGGCTTTACAATGCCCGACCTTCACACGGTATGCGCCGACCTTGAACAGGCCCTCAATGAGTTTGCAGGTCAGGTGGAGATGTGCATGAAGACAGGCGATGACCTCCAGGTGAACTATGAGGTTATATTCAGAGCCACCAGGGATTTCTATGAGAATTACTCTGAGTGGGTGCACTCAGTGGCGGATAGGATAGGGAAACCGATACTCCTTGAACTTCTACCATCAAGGAAGCACTACTGGATTGCCAAGATGGACTTCGCAGCCATAGATTACCTTGGAAGGCCAATAGAGAACCCAACGGTGCAGATAGATGTTGAAAGCGGTGAAAGATTTGGTATAACCTATGTTAACAGTGATGAGGAGGAGATGAACCCCATAATCCTCCACTGCAGCCCAACAGGGAGCATAGAAAGGGTTATATGCAGCTTGCTTGAAAAGACGGCCATTGAGATGGATGAAAAACCACCCATGCTACCTGTGTGGCTTTCACCGACACAGGTACGGGTGCTTCCCATTGCCGAGCGCCACCTTGAATTTGCAGAGTCCCTTGTATCAGAGATGACGGCAAATGATGTGAGGGCGGACCTTGACGACAGAGCAGAGACCCTTGGTAAGAAGATAAGGAACGCTGCCCAGGACTGGGTACCCTACGTGGTGGTTGTGGGTGACAGCGAACTTGAGGGCAAACTCACTGTTAACATCAGAAGCACCGGTGAAAAGGTTCAGATGGATCTCAATGAGCTCATTGAACTCGTCAGATCAGAGACCCAGGGAATGCCCTTCAGGAGACTTCCCCTCCCGGCCAGACTTTCAGAGAGAATCAACTTCTAAAAATTTTTTTAACACGTTTTATTATAAGTTATAACTTATAAGATATAATTTATAAGTTCTAAATTCTAAGTTCCAAGTGATCATCCTAAATCAGTCTGATGGTGATTCAATGGGAGAGATAATTTCAATCATAAACCAGAAGGGGGGCTGTGGCAAGACAACAACGGCAGTGAACCTCTCAGCAGCCCTTTCACTCCTTGAGAGGAGGGTGCTGGTGGTTGACATGGACCCCCAGGGCAACGCAACAACAGGGTTCGGTGTGAATAAATCTGAACTGGACTCAACCATCTACACCGTACTCAGCAGAAAGGCAGACCTCAGGGATGTGATACTGCCCGCAGAACTCCAGGACCTATACCTTGCACCAAGCAACATATCGCTGAGCGGTGCAGAGATAGAACTCAGCAGCGAGATAGGCTACCATGCAATCCTCAAGGAGGCTCTGGGGGACGTCCGGGATGAATTCGACTACATATTCATAGACGCCCCGCCCTCACTGGGGATACTCACACTCAATGCCCTGGTGGCATCCGACAGCGTCATAATACCAATACAGGCAGAGTACTATGCCCTCGAGGGGATGGCCGACCTTCTCAGGACAATGAACCTTGTTGAGGAACGTCTCCAGAGCCCCTGCCCCATAAAGGGGATACTCATAACCCTCTACGACTCGAGAACACGCCTTGCAAGGGACGTGCAGAGGGAGGTTGAAAGGTTCTTCGGTGAAAGGGAGAACATCTTCAGAACAAGGATACCGCGAAATGTACGCCTTGCAGAGGCCCCCAGCCATGGGAAACCATGCATCACCTATGACCCTGAGAGCACAGGTACAGGGGCCTACATGAAACTCGCAGCCGAAATACTGGACATGGAGTGATATCATGACACAGAAGAAGGGCCTTGGAATGGGACTCGATGCACTCATCCAGTCAAGGACAAGGAAGGAAGTGAAGGAGACTGCAGACACGGCACCTGTGGATGTGCAGGTTGAGGCTGTTATAAGGGAGGTTAAACGTAACCCCCGCATAACACTCTGGTCTGCAAGGTCTGCAGCTGTCCTCAGGTACCTGAAAAAGACACAGCCAGAGTTCAGCATAAGCAGGGAGGCATCGGACCTCATAGAAAGGGCGGTGAAGGAGAAGTACCCTGAAATATGGGAAATGTTCTCTGAACTACAGTGAGTTAATCCCTACAGTGAGTCAATCCTTACCATTCCAGCTGCTGAGGGTTGTCTGGGATCCGTCAAGGTATATGAAGGGCTCGGCCCTCCCCAGCCTCACTCCCATTCCCTTAAGGAGATCAGGGGTGAGGTTAACATTTTTCCTTAGTTCAATTATTTTTCTGGCTGACCTTGGTCCTATTCCAGGAACCCTGATGAGTTCATGATAGGGGGCACTCCTGAGGTCCACGGGGAAGATATCCATCTCCATGGCTGCGGCGTACTTTGGATCCACAGAGGTGTCCAGGTAACCACCACTGAACCTCAGCTCATCAACACTGAAATCATAGGACTTCAGAAGGGAGTCTGCCTGATAGAGTCTGAAGACACGCAGGGGATCTGCCTCCGCACGTTTCTCCAGTTCGGTGCCTTCAATGGGCTGAAAACCACTGAAGTACACCCTCTTCAGGGAGTATCTATCGTAGATCCACTTAACACGTTTAACAATATCCTCATCTGTTTCATCAACAGCCCCAACCATCAGCTGGGTACTCTGACCTGAGGGTGCAAGTTCAGGGTGTCTCTTTTTGAACCTGCTGATCCACCTCATTCTTCGCAGGATGTCAACACTGTAGTCCTTGGTGGATGAAAGTTCATCAAGACCATCCCTGGTCGCGGTCTCAAGGTTGATGCTCACCCTACTTGCAAGTTCCATGGCCCTCCTTACAGTGTCCATGGATGAGCCCGGTATGATCTTGAGGTGTATGTAGCCACCATAACCCTCAAGTCTCAGGATTCTGAGTGTCTCCAGGAGCTTCTCCATGGTTTCATCAGGGTCCCTGCTCACACCGGAGCTGAGGAAGAGTCCATCAACATAGCGCCTCTCATAGTACTCAAGGAATATTCCTGCAATTTCCTCAGGCTTCAGTTCAACAGGCTCTTTCTCTGCTCTGTTTATACAGTACCTGCAGTCATTACAGCACCTGTTGGTGAGCAGAACCTTAAAGAGGGGCACCCTGCAGCCCCGGTAACTTGTGTAGTAGATACCAGGCACCGATGGGTTCCGCTGGGAGGGGTCTGCACTCTGGTCGCAGAGGTCAAACTGGGCACTGTCACTCAGAACCTGGACCCTTTCAGCAAGACTCATGTAGAACAATATGTCTGTGGTTCTATAACTAATTTTATCAGGGCCTTGTGGAATCTGCAGTGATTGGATGGAGATGGAATGGATGATCTGAAAGGATTATAATTGATTTTAAGACATTAAATCGACTTAAATTAGATTATAAATTATCAGAAAAGTTTAAAATTTCAAATCATCTGTTTCATGTCCTTATATAAATACGGGTGTTTTTTAACCCGGTTGATCCTCTCAGAATGGCGCCTCTGCACCCCCTTAAATAAACCATCAGAGCATTCGATTTAAAAAACGGTTTAATAGGGCTCTTTTTTTGAAAAAAGGAAACTGTAGTGTCACAGTGATTTAAAGAAGAAATTAAAAGATCACACCCATCACTTCAATTTTTAAAAAGTAATTAGAAGGCTCTGATTGAAAAAAAGAGTTCTTAAACGTCTTATTTTTCAATTCTGAGGCAAAATATTTATATATGAGGTCACAGTTATATTCCTCACATCCAGAGGGAACAGTAAATAATCTTTCTGGATTGGAGGCGGTAAAATTAAGCGACTTTTTATTGCATCTTTATTTCTATTCTCCATAGCTGCAGCGGGCATAACCGCTTCTGAGGCGGAGGATGGAGGAACTGAAATCAGCGCTAAACCCATGAAGGTGGATGCGAAGAAGTATCATAAGAAGTACACCAAAATCAATACAAAGGCATACTATAAAAAGAGAGTCCTCAAAAGGAAACATGTCAGGGCCTACAGACGCACATCAAGGGATGTGGGAGCATCATTCCACACCGTAACCCCGTATTACGTTGAGGCCAGTGGAAGGTGTTCATGTTCACTCCACGGGGATTACAGAGAGCATAAGTCACGATTCAGGAATTACTGCCCATTCTGTGGCAGTCATGGAACACTGAGGTATGAGGAGGGCTCCACATGTCCTGAGGGGATGTGGTTCTGCAGTAGATGCGACGCCGACTTCTGCCTTGTTCATGGAAAGTCACATACATCAAGGGCAAGATACCTTCTAAGATGAAACCCAATTATTTCTGACAAATCCTTTTTTTATTCCGGGAAACCTAAGAAGCTGCGATCCACCAAAATTTAAATAAATGTAGCATCGAGTTTCATATATGAGACTTGTACTTGCAGGGACAGGGAGCGCAGTTGGCAAGACCACCATAGCAACAGGGCTAATGAGGGCACTCTCAGATAGGGGCATTCAGCCCTTCAAGGTGGGGCCGGACTACATAGACCCCTCCTATCACACCATGGCAACAGGAAACATCTCAAGGAACCTTGACTCATTCTTCATGACAGATGCCCAGATAAGGGAGGCCTTCACGAGGGCAATGGAAATATCAGGAGCCAGAATGGGAATAATAGAGGGTGTTAGGGGCTTATATGAGGGTATAAGCGCAACTGGAGATACTGGAAGCACAGCTTCAGTTGCAAAGGCCCTTAAAGCCCCCGTGGTTCTCATAATAAATTCAAGAAGCCTTGTTAAAAGCGCGGCGGCCATGGTACTTGGTTTCAGATCCCTTGACCCTGAGGTTAAAATCAGGGGGGTTATTCTGAACCAGGTTAAGAACAGAAGACACTACCTCAAGACAAAGGAGGCCGTGGAGGAACTCACAGGCACTGAGGTTGTGGGGGGAATACCAAGGAGTGCAGAACTGGAGGTTGAGCAGAGGCACCTTGGACTTGTACCTGCTGTTGAAAGGGAACAGATAGCATCCTACATTGAGAAATGGGGCAGTGCAATGGAGGAGTACCTGGACCTTGAGGCCCTTGAGGATATAATGGCATCTGCAGGGAAAATTGATGGAGACAGGGAACCCCTCTGGCAGAGAGAGAATAAAAGGAAGGTTAAAATAGGGGTGGCATTTGATGAGGCCTTTAACTTTTATTACAGGGAGAACATAGAGGCCCTTGAGGATAATGGGGCATCAGTTGTCTATTTCAGCCCCCTCCATGATGAGGAGCTGCCTGATGTTGACGCGGTATACATGGGGGGTGGCTACCCCGAGGTATTTGCAGAGGAACTCGAATCCAACAGATCCATGAGGATGTCAGTGAGGAAGTTTCACGCAGACGGCAGACCCATCTTTGGGGAATGTGGGGGCCTTATGTACCTGATGAGGTCCATTGATGGGAGTGAGATGTGTGGTGTGTTCCCATACAGTGCTGAGATGACGAAAAATGTCCAGGGACTGAGCTACGTGATCTCTGAGGCGGTCTCTGACAACCTGATAACAGGGGAGGGGGATGTGTTCAGGGGACATGAGTTCCACTACTCAAGGGTCCCAGTCACCGGAGATGCGCGGTTTGCCTTCAGGTTGCTGAGGGGCAGGGGTATAATGGATTCCATGGATGGAATAACCTCCAAATCGGCCCTTGCAAGTTACGTGCACATACACGCAGCATCATGCCCCTCCTTTGCTGCAAACTTCACAAGGAATGCATGGGAGCTCTAGGATGAGGTTTGATATATTCTCCCCCTATTCTGTCATTATAGCACTACTCATATACCTTGTACTTGCCCTTTCAGGGACACTGATGGGCATCAGGGGCCTTAAATTTCCATCAGGAGATTCAATTCTCTATATAGCCCTGGGTGCAGGTATATTCATCCTTGGAGCACACATATCTGGAATGATACGAACAGAAAAACCTTTTAGTCCAGCGAATCCCCGTGAAACGCTCCTGATCCTTCTTGTCACCACAGGAATCCTCCTACAGGTACTGAACCTCTATCTGCTTGGGGGAATTCCACTCCTAAGCGGTCACCTCAAGGCAAGGGCGGTTACGAAGATATGGCTTCTCTCATACATCATATTCCTCCCCTCGGTTAATATGCTTCTTGCAGCTTATCCCAGGAGGATGCACTGTATTCCACTTGTACTTGGCGCCACACTCTTCGCCCTCACAGGGTACAGGACAACAGTTGTTGTTATACTGCTGAGCGGCATCATAACCATCTACTACTCTGCGAGGCCATCCCCCCGTGAGATAGGCCTTCTAATCTCAGCTCTGGCCATTGTGACAGTAGCGGTTGGTTACATTGCTGTTAAATCAATCGAATGGCAGACATGGACCCTCAATCCACTGGAACTTCTCCTCTACAGGGCAGGATACACCCTCATGGTATTTGACAGACTTCTGGAACACCAGGGGGCAACCGGCGGTAAACTCCTCTATTATACCCTGACAGGATATCTGCACTCAACCGATCCACGGGCAATCGTCGGTGAGGCGGTGCTCGGCTACAGGCACTCAACAACATCACTCATATTTGGACCCCCTCTCCTGGACTTCGGGCTTCCTGCAATGCTTATCCAGATGTTCATGCTGGGTCTGATTCTTGGATTCATTCACAGGATTCAGATGGCAGTGAATGGTATCTTCACAGGTCTTTACTCAATAATTCTGGCTCATACGATAATCTGGATTGAAACAGGTCCAACAGACCTTGTGGTCTGGTTATTCTATATGATTTCTCTCATATCAATTCTGTACGTCCTCTGGAGGTGTTACCCTGAAAGTGGCAGTTGCAGCTGAACTTGCACCTGCAAAGACCTTTCATCCCCTGATGCAGGGATCTGAACATGAATACCACTGCCTGTGCCATGGTGTGGGGGTGAGGGAGGTCCTGGGGAACCTCTGTCAGGAATACTATTCCATGGGAACCAGCAGGAGCAGATCAGGAGGCAGGATGGAAATCGCTTACCTTGTTCTGAGGGATATTGCAACCACCTGGCGCCACCTTGGTAGGATAGAACCGGATCTTGTGCTCACATGCGGGAATGCAGGGGATGTGAGGAAGGCCATCGCCGCATCATATCTTCGAGGGAAGGGGGTCCTTCATGTTGAACAGGACATATACAACCCCATTGAAATGATCGCATTTGCAGACATTGTAACCGCACCCTCCACCCGTTACAGGGATTACCTCGAGGATGAGTACCTCCTTGAGAATGTTGAGGTAATAGGGGGCTATCCCCATGCACTCTATGTGAGCCGCCTCCAGATTGAGGACCCCGGTATTGGGAATTACACCCTCCTGGTCCTTGGAGGTGACCTGCGAAAGAGGGATATACCTGACCTCATATCCGGAGTTGAATCCCTTGGAAGACGCATCATCGTGGTACCCTTCCGCTTCAGTCCACATTATGTGAGGAGCCTCGTAGGTTCAGAGAAGACGGAGGTCCTTGAGGGTTTTGTTGATCTGCCATCCCTCATGGCCTCCGCTGACCTTGTAATATACGGTGCAGGAATGGGTCTCACAATCGAGGCTGCGGTGCTGGGTGTTCCAGCAATTAAGCTCCGGGGCTTCCATGAGAGACATGCCAGTGTGGACCTTGCAGGTGAGGTGGGAATACCGGTGGTTGACTCTGCCATCCTGGAAGAGGTGGTGGATGATGTGAAACCACCTGAATCCTCTGGAATTTTGGAGGATGCTGAGCGTGCCGTCAAAAAATTGATGGTGCTCATTGATGATTTCCATGAAATCGCCGGGCCCAGGGGTGGATTGAGATCTATGAGGCGCATCTGGGATGCCCGAAAAGGCTTCAGGTAGCTGATGGATACCATCACCCCCTTAATTCTTCACAGGAGCACCACTCTGGACGATGGTTAATCCATTTCTTAGCTTCTTGTTTGAGCTCTTTTTCATCTGGAGCAAAGCACTGTGGTGCACCTGATTTCATGGGGTTCTGCTCCGCGACACTTCAATCATATACATTTATTAATAACAATTCATAATTTATTATGAACACTGGTATTAAAATGGAGGTTTTTGATATGAAATCGTCTCTGGGTGATGAGGTTATAGTGAGGCAGAGCAGCGGCTACAGCTGTGGCCCGGCTGCGCTTGCCACGGTTCTCAGAAACCTTGGAGTTCACTGCAGCGAGACCGAGCTTGCAGAGCTTGCAGGTACAGACGAATCAGGTACCACGATGTATGGACTGATACTCGCAGCAACCTCAAAGGGATTGAGTGCAAGGGGAGTCAGGATGGAAATATCGGATCTGAGGAGGAACCACATAGCATTTGTAAGGTATGGGGACACAGCACACTACACCGTTGTTCTATCGGTTGATGATAGAAACATCACACTGGCTGACCCTGCCATGGGGAGGATCAGAATAAGGAGGGAGATCTTCTCAAAAATATTCACAGGCAACGTTCTTGTGGTTGAAAGGGAGGAGGATTAATAAATCCGATATTAAATTAAGTGATTAAGATATTAACTATAATTTAAATTTTAATCATGATGATCCCAGAAAGGATAAAAAATATACTACTGGTATAAAAGCTTAATCATAATCTTTAAATCATAAAATACTTAATAAGGTGCAAAATAATAAGATTCTGGTGATCTAATGGTTGTAAAAATTGGTATAATAAAATGTGGTAACATCGGGACCTCACCTGTGCTGGACCTGTTACTTGATGAGAGGGCAGACCGGCCCAACATAGATGTCTGTGTCGTGGGTTCAGGTGCAAAGATGAACCCCGATGAAATCGAAAGGGCAGTACCAACCATGCTTGAAATGGATAGGGACTTTGTTATATTCATAAGCCCAAACCCTGGCGCACCTGGCCCTGCAAAGGCAAGGGAGCTCCTATCAGCGGCTGATGTCCCAGCCATGATTATAGGTGACGCACCCGGCCTCAGGGTCAAGGATGAAATCGAGGAGCAGGGCCTTGGATACATAATAGTAAAAGCCGACCCGATGATAGGGGCAAGAAGGGAGTTCCTGGACCCAACAGAGATGGCATCCTTCAACTCAGACGTTATAAAGGTTCTTGCATTCACAGGCGCATACAGGGTTGTGCAGAACACAATTGATGCAATGATCGCGGATGTTGAAGCCGGAAAGGCACCTGAACTTCCACAGGTTGTAATAGACACAGATAAGGCAGTTGAAGCAGCAGGCTACACCAACCCATATGCAAGGGCCAAGGCAATGGCTGCATATGAGATAGCAACCAAGGTGGCTGACATAGACGTCAGGGGCTGCTTCATGGTACAGGACCCTGACCAGTACATACCAATCGTTGCCTCAGCACACGAAATGCTCTCTGCAGCTGCCAGACTTGCAGTTGAAGCAAGGGAAATCGAAAAGGCCAATGACACCGTGCTGAGAACACCACACGGTAAGGAAGGCGAAACACTTAGCAAGACGGATCTTCTGGCCAAGCCAGAATAGATCTTCAACCACCTTATTTTTTCTTCATGAATGAGCTTTTAATTGATTCTCATCTGTCACCAGGTTCCAGAGTGGGTGTATACTCCATCGTATCATTGCCGGTGGGATCAGTTGAAGGGTTTCGCGGGGTACCTCTGGGTGTATACTCCATCGTATCATTGGTGCCGGGGCATGACTCTCTGTAAATATGTACCGATCAGAATAGAAGGCCAGCCCCAGCTTCAGGATTATACTCTGCTTTATAATTAAGGATAGGTTGGCATCCACACATTCTCTGTGGAGTCTCTACAATCTGCCCTTGGTGCTTGGAATTATATCGTGTTCAACGTGTACAGCGTCCCTCAGTGCAAGTGCAAGTGCCTTGAAGAGTGCCTCGGCCTTGTGGTGGTCGTTACTTCCCCTCACAGATGCGTGGATGTTAATGGCCGCAGAAGCCGCAAATGACTCAAAGAAATGCCCTATATTATCCGATGAGACATCCCCAATCCTGGTACCACTGAACTCAAGTTCAAGTACGGTGTAAGGTCTTCCACCCAGGTCCAGTGCAACGGTGGCCAGGGACTCATCCATGGGGACCATGGCGTGGGCCATCCTCCTTATACCCTTCCCATCACCAAGGGCCTCCCTGAGGGCCTCACCCAGTGTCAGCGCAACATCCTCAACCGTGTGGTGGTCGTCCACCTCCAGATCACCCCTTGCCTCCACCTCAAGGTCCATGAGCCCGTGACGGGCTAGTGATCCAAGCATGTGGTCAAGGAATCCAAGACCTGTATTCACATTTGACCTTCCACTACCATCAAGGTTAAGATCAACCTTAACATGGGTTTCAAGGGTTTCCCTGGTCTTCAGACTTCTTCTCATAGTTATCATCCCTTATGATCCTTATGGCGCCTTCAGGACATTTACTTGCACATATCATGCACTGGTGGCAGAATTCAAGATTTGAGGCCCGGGCAGGGTTCCTCCTGCCTATGGTCCATATCTTGCCCCCCTTGGGACAGGCCTCCCGGCACTCACAGCATCCGGTACATTTATCTGGATCCACTATGATCTTCATTAAATCACCACCAACCCTTCATATCTTAAGAACAGTAACAGCAACAGCCTTAAAACCTGCATATACATCGGATCCAGGGTTGAGATTCAGTTTTCTCTGGGATTCACGTGTTATGCGGGTTTTGAGTTCAATGCCCCCTGTATTGATCCTGACAGTCACGATGTCCCCCTCCAGTTCAAGGCCTGTAACAGTTCCGGGAACCGTGTTCCTCATGCTGGTATCATACCTTTCACCCATGAGCACAATATCCTCAGGGTCAACGAGGAGTATAACCTCATCTCCAGGGGATAACCCCTCAACCATTGGTGCCTCCAGGAGGTGATTTCCCACCCTTATTCTTGAACCATCCCCTGAGATCTCCTCAACAGTTCCCTGGATTTCGTTACTGGAAACCTGCCTTTCAAGGGCCCTCTTTAATTTAAGATACTCAAGAACGACCCTGACGCCTGTTTCTGTGAGTCTGCTACCCCCACCACCCCCCTTTCCACCCCTTCTGGTTTCAACAACCTCTTCACCCAGGAGTTCCTCGAGGTTCCTTATATATGCAAGGGCGCTGCGGTAGGGGATACCCGCCTCCTCTGCTGCTCTGCTTATTGAACCCCTGCTCTGGATTAGCCTGAGAAGTCTGAACCTTCTCTCATCCACAGGGACTTCGGTTCCGTCAATGGCGATTCTGAAGCTGAAGCTCATTATAGAACCTATGGGTCTTGTTCTTTATATTCTTATGCAATCACCTTGCCCAGCGGTCCATAAGATCAGCCACCCTCTTCATGGCTCCTGAGAGGGGGCCCATCCTTGATGCAGACTTCCTCACAAGCCTAACATCCCTCTTCTCAACACCACCTGCAAGGAGGAGGCTCGCACCGTAAACCAGGGGACTGAGGATCATTGCCAGAAGGAGACCCATGATGCTCCGGGGAAGGAGCAGCATGAAAACCCCCATAACCCCTGATGCGAAACCTATCCTGAGAAGTGAGAGGCCCGGGGGCTTCACACCGGTTAGCTCTGAGGTCTTCCAGAGGATGATGGTCATTATAATGAATGCAGCGATTGTTGTTGCAAGGGCCCCCCCCTCTATTCCAAGTAAGGGTACGAGCACAACGTTCAGCGCAAGGTTTATGACAGTTCCAGCAACCAGCACGTACATCGGAAGACGGGGGTACCCTATGCCCTGGGCGATGCTTGAGGATATCATGAAGAGGGTGTAGAAGCTCATCCCAACAACCAGTATGCTAAGGGCCCCTGCCCCTGTGATGAAGTTGCTCCCAAAGAGGAGTTCAAGAAGGGGCTCTGAGAAGACGGCTATGCCAACACACATGGGAAGCACAAGGAGAGTCACGACCCTGTATGACTGCACAATGTAGGTTTCAAGGAGCCTTCTATCCTTGAGGGCGAAGGCCTCTGATGCCGCAGGAAGAACAGCGGTTGCCACAGAAAGGGATATTACAAGGGGGAGCCTTGCAACGGGATCAGCAGCAGTGTAGTATCCCACAGAGGTTGTTGCCATGAACACCCCTATCACAAACACACTTATATCATATATTGCCATCTCGGAGAGGGCGGTGATTATGACTGGGATGGAGAATGAGAGAAGCACTTTCACAAGCCCCAGCTCCTCCCTGATGGTCAGCCTTTTTTCAGGGGGGGCAGGCGGGAAGTAGCTGTTCATCAGCCTTTTGAATATCAGGATCGCTGATATGGCAGAGGCAAGGAAACCCATAGCGGTACCCATAACCGCCCCTGCTGCATAGAAACCGGCCATCACAAGGACAACTGCGAGGGTTATCATGAAAACCTGCTCAACAGCCCTTGTAACCACAACGTACTCCATCCGGTATATACCCTGAAATGCGCCCCTGAAGGCCCCAACTATAACACTGAAGGGTGTTATGAGTGCAACAGCCTGCAGGGGGTACTGGGCCGCTGGTTTATGGAAGAACTGATTTGCAAGCCAGGGGGCTGTGAAGAACATTACCATGGAGAATGCCAGACCAAGAAATATCATGACCTTCAGTGAGGTTACAACAACCTGTCTGGCCATTTCATTCTCCTTGAGGGCCCGGTGCTGGGCCACATACTTGGCTATTGCCGGTGGCAGACCCCCGGCAGCCAGTATCTGGAATATGCCCTGGAATGGGAGTGTCAGTCCTAGGAGTCCATAGCCCTCGGGTCCGAGGAGTCGTGTCATGAGAACCCTGTATATGTAGCCACCTACCCTGAAAAGCAGGTTGCCGATTATTATAAAAAAGCTGCCCTTTAGAAGTTTGGAGGTACCTGAAGACGCCATTGAATCACCGGAAAAATAGATCTGGCAGTGCCTTAAATAAGCCTTTGGGTCATGGTCATATAAAATAAGTAAATTTTATGGGGTCTGGGAATTCAAAAACTTTTTAAACATTTTGAGGGTTTTATCAAGGGTTTTAAAACCGTAGGAATCCTCCTTAACGCCCTCGACTGTGTCCCTTGACCAGAGACACGCACCCAGATTTGCTCCGAAGGACCCCCCACTTACTGGTATTACTCCGTTGAGGATGTAGAAGGTGTGTATCTGCATGAGGGCAGGTTCCTGCCCCCCGCACCTGTCACCACCAACAGCTATACCCATGCCCACCTTTCCCCTTAGGGAGTCATAGTCCTCTGCACCAAGCGCCCGGCAGCGGTCCATCATAGCCTTTACCTGGGCGCTGACGCCACCATTGTAGACAGGGGTTGCAATTATGATTCCCCTAGCCCTCCTCAGGAGGTCGTAGAGGGGGTACATGTCGTCCTTCAGCACACACTCCTTATTCCTGAGGCAGTAGTCACAGTGTCTGCAGGGTGAGATGTTCTTACCCCTCACAGTGAAGAACCCGGTTTCAAGTCCATCATCCTCCAGTGTTTCAAGGGCCCTTTCAAGCACGTAATGTGTGGCCTGTTTTCTGGGGCTTCCACATATACCCACTATCATAATGCAACCCCCTCTTTGGGCATCAGATTGACTCGTCCTCGTCAAGGGGCAGCCTCATGGTGTCTGGGTCCTGGGGCATGTGCTCCAGGAAGTCCTCGGCGGCCCTCCTCACATCCCTTGAGCCTATTATGTACCTTCCAACGACTATTATGTCTGCTCCGCTATCAAGGGCCTCCTGCATCTTGGATGGTGTTATACCGCCTGCAACGGCCACAAGGCCCCTGGGGCCAAGTATATCCTTTATTTCCCTGATGTTGCCCCATTCGCTCATTTCGCCAGTATCCTCTCCACGCTCCGCCCTGAGGGTCTCAAGGTCCACATTCCTGTGGAGAAGGACGATATCTGGCCTGTACCTGAGGCCTCTGAGTTTATCAACGAAGTTTTCAACATTCATCATGTCCAGTATGGAGTATATGCCCTGTTTCTGGGCCTCGTGGATGGCCTTTTCAATGGATTCAACGGTTCCAAGACCTGATATGGCCACTGCGTCAGCCGTTTCATCTGCGGCCATCTTAACCTCTATCCTGCCAACGTCAAGGGTTTTGAGGTCAGCTATTATGAACGCGTCCCTTCGAAGCTCCCTTATCCTGCTTACGACACCGACACCGAATTTCTTGACAAGGGGTGTCCCGGCCTCGAGGAGTATCCTCTCCCTGTTGGGGAGGGCGTCAATGATCCCCTCCATCTCCTCCATGCTGTCAAGGTCAAGGGCAACCTGCAGGTAGGGGGGGTTCCAGAGTCTGACTGCTCTGAAGCCCATGATGGGGTGGCTTCCCCTGTCCTTTTCACTGAGGACCTTCCTGGCTGATGGGTAGTTTTCCATGGCCCTTCTGAGGGCTAGTTTGGTTGCCCCGTAGTTGTACTGGTATATCTTGCGGTAGTCCTCTGCCTCGGGGTGTATGAATACGCTGACAATTACCACGAGGTCCTCAACCTTTTCTTGGGGTATTATTCCCTCCTCAACCGCATCGGCAACTGCACGGGCAACTGCCGTCTGGGCTGGTCCAAAGATCTTATCGGCGTCTTCAAGGCAGCTCACCGTGACCTTGGGTACTATGAGAGTTGCGGGTTTTGTCATGAGGTTGGGCCTTATAACCGATAGAAGCGGTGTGTGACCTAGGGAGAGGCTGGTGAGGCCATTTGCAAATGCGGCCCCTGCGTTTCCCTCCTTATCACCTATGATGAGATCTATATGGGCGACCTCATTGCCGCTTCCTATGAGTGCTTCACCTATTCTGTACAATCTTTATCCTCCTTATACTGTTTGATTTTGAACCGGTGGTTCAGGTTCTTCAGGCACTGTGGTGTTTCCTTCACCGGGTGTTATGTTTTTTCTGGTTCTCTTTGTGATTGTTTTTGTCTTGTTGATGCTGACCGGTGCATTGGATTCATTTGCAAAACTCATATCTGTTGTTGCATTGTCGGCCCAGTCCAGCTGTGTCACGTTCTGTTCCTGCGCCCCCATGTACAGGGCAACATTGAAACCGACCATCAGTGCTATGATAAGGATCATGGCACCGATAACGATGTTCCTGTAGTCCATCAGATCACCTTGATGAGATTGATATAAACTAATTTAGTTTGGGTGATGATGGTATTTATATGTATTGAAGAAGAAGCTGGGGGCCCCTGGCTGAAGCCCGGCTGAGGCTCACATCACCTCAGCCCGCGTCCAGCCTGCTGCTCCTGGATGATTAAGTGTGGCCTTTAGATTTTGCCCTCAAGGTAGTCCCCGTAACCCTTGAGGTCAAGGAGCCCGTGGCCAGAGAAGCTCACAACTATGGTTTTTTCCTCACCGGTCTCTCTGCACTTCCTGGCCTCATCCATTGCAACACTTATGGCGTGGCAGGTTTCTGGCGCGGGGACAACCCCCTCGGCCTTTGCAAATTTAACACCACTCTCAAATATTTCATGCTGCGCCACGGCTCTGGCCCTGATGATGCCCTCCTTCACCAGGAGTGCAACCTGCGGTGACATTCCGTGGTATCTCAGACCTCCTGCGTGTACGGATGGGGGTACAAAGTCGTGGCCGAGTGTGTACATCTTGAGGAGGGGTGTCATACCTGCTGTGTCACCGAAGTCGTACCGGTAGTCTCCCTGGGTGAGGGTGGGGCAGGATCTTGGCTCAGCTGCTATGAATTCACAGTCGAGTTTACCATCAAGTTTATCCTTTATGAATGGGAAAACCGCCCCACCAAAGTTGCTACCCCCTCCCACACATCCTATCATGACGTCAGGTGTTTCACCTGCTATTTCCAGCTGCTTCTGTGTTTCAAGACCTATCACGGTCTGGTGTAACAGAACGTGGTTGAGGACGCTTCCAAGGGAGTAGTAAACGTTTTCATACTGAAGGGCCTCCTCCATCGCCTCTGATATGGCTATACCAAGGGATCCGGGGTGGTCGGGGTCCTCACTGAGTATTTTCCTTCCGAATTCGGTATGGTCACTTGGTGATGGGACAACCTCACCACCATAGAGCTGCATTATTGTTTTCCTGAAGGGCTTCTGGTTGAATGACACCCTGACCATGTAGACCTTGCACTGGAGGTCCATGAGTGAACATGCAAGCGAGAGGGCTGTTCCCCATTGACCGGCACCTGTTTCTGTTGTGAGCCTTTCGGCGCCATCTTCACGGGCATAGTATGCCTGCGCTATCGCAGTATTCAACTTGTGGCTTCCTGTGGGTGAGTAGTCCTCCCTCTTGTAGTATATTCTGGCGGGGGTATCCAGCATCTCCTCAAGGCCCTTTGCCCTGAAAAGGGGGGTGGGCCTTCCAATCATTTTGTAGACATCTCTGACCTCACGGGGGATCTTTATCCAGCGCTCCATTGACATCTCCTGCTCAAGGACGCCCCTTGAGAATACCCTTGGAAGGTTCTCTATGTTCTCTCCGCCCTCAGGGTTTCTGGGTTCGGGTAGGGGTGATGGCAGGTCCGGGTTGATGTTGTACCATTTTTTCGGTATTTCGTTTTCATCAAGAACAATCTTGTTCATGGTATCACCTCAGGTTTCTTGATCAGGTCGTGTTATCATCAGCATTTACATGCATGATCTCTCTTCAAAGAACTATTTAAAACTTTACTGTACATATCTGTACATTTAGGAAATGGTTAATAAATGGAGGGAAGATATGATTCCAGTATGAGGATACTTGCAGTTGATGTGGGGGCAGGAACACAGGATATAATGTACCATGACACGACAGCTGATAGAATTGAAAATTCCATAAAGATGGTAATGCCCTCACCCACAAGGATAATCGCAGAAAGGATCAGGGGAATCAATGGGGATGTGTTCATTCATGGCCGGACGATGGGTGGGGGACCCGTGAGCAGGGCAATACTGGAACACCTTGAGAGGGGCTACAGGGTTGTAATGACCACTGAGGCAGCAAGGACCATTAGGGATGACCTTGAAAGGGTCAGGAAAATGGGTATAGAGATATCAGACAGGGCCCCGGGTCTTAGGAGGGTGAAGTTGGGGGATGTTGACCTTGATGCCATAGCAGGGGCCCTGGGAAACTTTGATGTTGAACTGGAGATCGACTTTCTGGGTGTGGCTGTTCAGGACCATGGTGCGGGTGGTGATATGGGTGATAGGAACTTCCGTTTCATGAAGATAAGGGAGAAACTCACAGAACCACTGAAACCTCAGGAGTTCTCATACCTTGGTGACGTCCCCGATTACTTCACCAGGATGAAATCCATTGAGGTGTCAGCGGAGCACCCGCTCCTCATGATGGATTCCAAGTTCGCGTCAATAGCAGGGGCACTCCTTGACCCAGCAGTGGACTCAGATGGGCCTCTAATAGCTGTTGATGCAGGTAATGGCCACACCCTGGCAGCCAGCATCCTGGATGGCAAGATACATGGGGTCATGGAGCACCACACAAAAATGCTGTCTCCTCAGAAACTTGAGGAACTCCTCCTTAAACTCGCACATGGGGAGATAACACACCGGGAGGTCCATGGCGACGGGGGTCATGGTGCCCACGCCCTTGGAGGAGTGGGTGAGCCTGAAGTGGTTGTTGCAACGGGACCACAGAGGAGGATTCTCGATGAAACATCCCTCAGAGCCTATCATGCCGCACCGGCAGGGGACGTCATGATGACGGGACCCGTGGGCCTCATAGGGAGCATAGAATACAGGGTGAGGCACTGATGGGCCCGTGAAGATGGGGACAATTTAAGGTGATTTCATGATAAGGATTGACCCACACATACACACCGTATATTCAGGGGATGCAAGGGGAACGCCGCGGGATGTACTGAGGCGGGCATCCCTTGTGGGCCTCGATGCAGTTGCGATTGCAGACCACAATACAATGAGGGGGTCCCGGATCGCCATGGGGGAATCAGCAGATTTTGGGGTCACGGTGGTCCCTGCAGTGGAGCTCAGCACATCCGCAGGTCATATAGTGGCACTTGGTGTGCAGGAGGAAATAGAAAGGGGCCTAACACCCGCAGAGTCCCTGGATGAGATACACTCACAGGACGCACTTGCCATAATTCCACACCCATTTGTCAGGTACAGACAGGGACTCTTTGTGAACGAGAGAAACCTCCGTGTTGATGCAATTGAAACCCTCAACTCCCGCTACATTGTCGGCTACTCCAACTGGAGGGCCAGAAAATTCGCAAGAAAGAGGGGCATTCCTGAGATAGGTGCAAGCGACTCACACTTCGTGGAGGCTGTTGGAAGCTCATTCACCCTTGTGGAAGCTGAAAATACAGTTGATGACATAATTGATGGTATAAGAAGGGGCAAAACCATACCTGAGGGAAGAAGAACCCCTCTTCCTCTAATTGTGAGGGAGGTAATCAACAAAAAACTCATAGGCAGGATGAGAAATGATATCTGAGCTTCAGGATTTCCTGGAGAACAACTTCTTCTACCTACACCCTGGTTACACACCCCTAAACACGGTTGTTTTTGGCATTGTACTCGGGGCTGCTGTTCTTATCATACTCAGAATGTTCAGGTGGCTTAAAAAGGACCCCAGGGAACTTCTGGTACCGCTCCTTCCCTTCATATTTCTCGGGTCAGGTGCAAGGGCCCTTGTGGATAATGGAATCTACCCCCTCACCCATCTCCTTGTTACACCCGGCATATACATCCTTGTGGGACTCACGGCAATAGCGACGCTTCTCATCTCGGTTAAACTTGAGAAACTTTATGGATGGGATTACAGAAAGCTTGTATTTGCTACAGGGGCAGTTCTTTCCATACCAAACATCATAGGCATGCAGAAAATTAATCCTGCACCCTTTTTCTCTGTACTGGGAGTATTCATGGCATCAGCAGTCCTTTTCTATGTGATGGGTCTCAAATGGGAACTTCTAAGGGACAGGATGAACCTCTACGCTATATCAGCACACCTTTTCGATGCATCATCAACCTACGTTGCGGTTGACATCTATGGTTATTCTGAGCAGCATGTTCTGCCATCGGCATTCACGGCCCTAACTGGCACTGCCCTTGTGATGTTTCCCCTCAAGATAGCGGTCATAGTGGCGGCGCTCTACGCCATTGACAGATACGTTGAGGACCCAGTGGACTCAGATCTCCTTAAACTTGTGATATTCATACTTGGCCTTGCACCGGGCCTCAGGAACTTCCTGAGTCTCAGCATGGCGGTTTAAATATAATATCAGGGGGTCATTTGTCTCCTGGTGACAGACTGCTTCCCCTTAAACTTATAACTTATAACTGGATCTGCTGTGTAAAAGCTTTTAATTGTGGCAGCATATAGATCATGATAAAAAGGCCAGACCACGGGGAATTTAAATGTACATAGAAGAGGTTAAACCGGAAATGAGGCTACCTGAGACGGTGAGAATATTTGACACAACACTCAGGGACGGTGAGCAGACACCTGGGGTGGCTCTCACGGTGGATGAGAAGATATGCGTAGCAAGGAAACTGGAATCCCTTGGGGTTGACACAATAGAGGCAGGGTTCCCTGCAGCCTCCCCTGGGGAGATGGACTCAGTAAGAAGGATAGTTGACCTGGGTCTTGATGTGAACACCTGTGGTTTGGCAAGGGTGCTCAGGGAGGACATAGACGCTGTTATTGATTGCGGAGCTGACTACATACACACCTTCATAGGGACATCACCCCTCCACAGGAAGTACAAGCTCAAGATGTCCCCTGAGGAGATAATAGACAGGGCAGTGTTTGGAGTTGAATATGCGGCAGAACATGGGCTCAGGGTGGAATTCTCTGCCGAGGACGCCACAAGGACCGAATTTGATTACCTTGTGGAGGTATACAGGGCCGCAGAGGATGCAGGGGCCGCTATGATAAACGTCCCAGACACCGTCGGGGTGATGATACCCAGGGCGATGAACCACCTTATAAGAGGCCTCAGGGATGAGATCAGGACACCCATCAGCGTCCACTGCCACAATGACTTTGGACTGGCCGTTGCAAACTCCCTTGCAGCTGTTGAGGCAGGCGCATCACAGGTACATGCAACTATAAACGGGCTTGGTGAAAGGGCAGGAAATGCCGCCCTGGAGGAGGTTGTGATGGCCCTCATAACCCGCTATGACCTCCCCCTCACCATAAGGACAACGGAGCTTGTGAACATCTCAGAATTCGTATCAAAGATAACGGGGGTAAGGATGCCCCCCAACAAGGCAATCGTGGGTGAAAACGCCTTTGCACATGAGGCGGGCATACACGTCCATGGTGTTCTTGAGAAGGCGGAAACCTATGAACCCATAACCCCTGAGATGGTTGGTCACAAGAGGAGGATAGTCCTCGGCAAGCACACAGGGGCCAACGCCCTCAGATCAAAGCTGCAGGAATACGGTATAGATATGAACGAGGACCAGTTCTGCACCCTCTATGAACAGGTCAAAAGACTTGGAGATAAGGGGAAAAGGATCACCGACGCCGATCTTCGGGCAATGGCAGTCACAATCCTTGGAAAGGCAACAAGGGAGATCGTGAAGCTTGAGGGTATAGCGGTGATGACAGGTGAGAGTGTGATGCCAACGGCCACCGTTAAGCTGAGGATCGGGGATGAGATCAAGACAACATCAATGACAGGCGTAGGACCTGTTGACGCAGCCATAAACGCCATACAGAGCCTTGTAAGTGAAACAGCAGATATAGAACTTGATGAATACAATATAGAGGCAATAACGGGCGGTACCAATGCCCTTGCAGAGGTATTTGTTGTTATGAGCGACGCCGACGGCAACAAGGCAACAGGAAGATCCACCAGGGAGGATATAGTAATGGCAAGTGTGGAAGCGGTCCTCGATGCAATCAACAAGATCCTCAGCCTCAAGTAGGTGTACCGATGGAGCCGGTATCAACATGTAAACTTTTCGGGGCTGTAAGGGCAGTTTCAGGGGTCCGAAATGCTGTACCGCTCATCCATGGACCCAGGGGCTGCGCATACCATATCGGATACCTTCTGACGGCAAGGGGAGGTAAGAGGATAAGGGTTCTATCAACGGAGCTCTCTGAATCAGATGTGGTGTTTGGGGCCGCTGATAAACTCAAAAAGGCCATAATTGAAGCTGACAGAACCCTTAAACCGGAACTGATAGCTGTTATGAGCTCCTGCGCAACAAGCATAATAGGCGAGGATATAGGGAGGGTGGCAGAGGATGTTAAGGGAGAAATTGACTCTCAGATTGTAACCATCAGCGCAGGGGGCTTTGAGTCAAACCAGGGCGAAGGATACCTTGAGGTTATGATGGCACTCCTTGAGTCCCTCGCAGCTGATGTGAAACCATTGGATGAGCCATCAATCAACATCATAGGTGAGTTCAGGGGCGGGCCCGACCTCAACCATATTGTGGATACCCTTGGCAGTATGGGTGTTTCTGTGAACTGTGTGCTCACATCCGGGAGTACAGTCGGTGACATTGAGATGATTGCGTCCGCCCATCTGAACTATTCCTTCTGTGATGTATCAGGGATAGGGCCCTGCAGGTTTCTTGAGGAGAGATTCGGGATGCCCTTCCTCCACCACCCCATCCCCCTGGGGTTTTCAAACACACTGGACTTCTATGAGGGGATACTTGACCACCTCCACATTGATTACCCCATCCAGGATGAACTCAGTGGATACGCTGAGGAAAGGGATCATCTGAGATCCGAACTTGGGGGTGTGAGGGCCGGTATAGTTTCAGGACCCACAAGGGCCGTTGCACTGGCGGGATTTGTAACTGAACTTGGAATGAAACCCGCTGTGGTGGCAATGGACATGATTGGTGAGTACACACTTGAGAACCTCTCTGGAAGTGGCGTGAGGTCGGAGGTTCTGGTTGGGGCTGATCTATCTGAGCTGGAGGATGCGCTTATCAGGAATGAAGCTGAGGTCATACTCGGTGGAGTTGCAGAGACAAGGTTTTCAGAATCACTGGGTGCGCCTCTCATCGATGTTATGCATGGTTCTGCCATCACTGCAGGGTTCAGGGGGGCCGCTGTAACCGGCGGGAGGATACTTGAAGCGGTTAAGTCCAGGATGTGTTATTAAATTTTTTAATTAGTATATCACAAACTTTATATAATCCGGGGTTTCTATCTTTATCACAGACACTCTTGGAGGTTAAGTGATGTCAGAGGAGAATGTAGTATACATCGGAAACAAGCCTGTAATGAACTATGTTCTGGCCGTAGTGACTCAGATGAACGGTGGAACCAGTGAAGTGATCCTTAAAGCCCGTGGAAGAGCTATAAGCCGGGCTGTTGACGTTGCAGAGATTGTTAGGAATCGTTTCATACCAGACATACAGATAGAGAACATCGACATATGTACAGAGGAGATCATTGGTAACGAGGGAACCGCTACCAATGTTTCAGCAATAGAAATCCAGCTCAGAAAGTGATTAGGGATATAAAAGATGGAAGCCACAGGTTTCCATTCTTTTATATTTTATATGCGCCGAATTTCTGGACATTTGCTCTTTATGATGGATTCAGGAATTGTCATTGCCTTTTCACTTAACCCATGATAATACTTTATCGGAGATTCAGAGGGTCTTCATACCATTTCAGCTGACCCCTCAATTTAATAGCTAATTTTCACAGGATTGTAATAATTCATTGACATATCATTCAGGGCACCTCGGAACACCCTCTGGACCGGCAACATCAGCAACGGCAACACTACCGCATCACCGGTGATGCTGAATGAGTGCATACATGTTGATGACACCAGTGGAGGCTCATGGTTCTTTAACGACTCAGGATCAGTTACATACACCAGGAGGTTCACCGTGCCCGGGAACTACAACAACACGGCCAAGATAAGGGAAACCGGTCAGAGTCCCAGTGCATAGGTCCGAGTTAAAGTATATGAGCTGATGGTCTCCAAGAATGCCACAACGTCCTACACGAGGACATACACCTGGAACATCAGCAAGGAGGCCGACTTAACAGAGGCCACAGTGAACCTTTCAGTGGATACTGGAACAGACGTTGACTGATGGTTGGTGGCATCATCACAGTGTTCAACCCTGCACACATCGCCGCTTTAATAAGCTCTGTCTCTGATACTGCATCACCGGGACTTCTGATGAATTTAACCGGATCATAATTTTAAGGATTTCACTGCAAAGGTGGTTCAGCGGAACCATGACCATTACCTGGACATTCAGAGATGGGAGGATCTACAGAGTACACCGCAACGGCTGATGTGGAATTAGGATAACCTTCAGAGCTTGTTGATGAATCCTTAACTGTATCCGACGACAGATGGGATACATTGGATTCATCAATGTGGGCAGTGATATAATGCTAGGGAAAACCCACACCTTCAACTATTCTGTGACCTATGGACCCTACAATGTGCCTGGACTTTACACGGAGGCTAATGAGGCATCATTTGTAACATGTGATACAGCACCCGTGATCAGACTCATGGCTGTTGATGTATACGTGAGAAGTCCCTGCGGTACACTGACAGTAGGGTACTGGAATACACACGCCGGTTTCAATGGAAACAACGGGGATGCTGTAACATCACCCCTGGCACCGTTCTATGTCTTGGAACTGCCGGTGGAGATGGCAGTGTACTTGTCACCACCGCAGAACAGGCTGTGAGAATCCTCAACTTCAATGGCTCAGCATGAATAAACAAGCTATATGCACAGCTACCTGCAGCAGAACTTAATATACTCAATGGAGCCTATGCTTCCCCACAGGTTCTCAGCCTGATTGCCCGGGCAGATTCTTTCCTCGCAACCCATGACGCATACAGCTGTAGCAGCCTCAGCAAAGGATCAGCAGAAGGATCCTTCAGTGGATGAGCACGGTGGATAAATACAATAATGAAATGCTCTAGGCATTCCATAAAACTTCTTTAGAGTTTTAGTATAATGTTCATAAACTTTTTAGAGTTTCTATTTAAAGCAGAGCACCTGTTTTGCGCTTGATGAGACTTCCCTGAACCTGCTGTTGAGGAACTCAACCTTGTGGATGGAGATCTTTATGACGTTCATATCCACCGGGAGATTTCTCATGGACTCAGTATTCAGGCCCCTTAGATTATAGATCCTCTCTGATTCCTCTTCATCCAGTATATCCACGGCACCGGTTATCTGCATCCCTGCCAGGTTGCTCATGGATGTGTAGTCCTCGTAAACTGCAACGGATGCGTTACTGTTCTCAAGGATACCCGCAAATTTCTCCCCACCCTCGGTGATTACGTATATGGACTCACCGTCATACACGTATTCAAGGGGTGTTGCCCTTGGGCGGTTGTCATGGCAGGTTGCAAGTACACATGTGTTGTGGGATCTCAGAAACTCATCGATGGATTCACCGAGTTCATCCCCATCAATGTCAGTCATAAGTGAATCCCTGATCTCTTTAAGGTCAAGGGCGACTTCAATCACCTCTGAGATATCAAAGATGTCAAAATCCTTAATTTCAATTCCAGCAACCTCAGAGAACGCCCTGAGATCCTCAAGATCCGTATCAGATAGCCTCTCAAGGATCATTCGCCCACCAAGGGCTGCTGAATGTACAGAACCCCCAAGAAGTTTTTCAACCTCACTGAGAGCCCTTCTGCCATCATCCCGGTTCAGGGAAACTGAGAAGATCGCCACGGGTTTATCACGGAGCCAGGGGTTTTTCTTTATAAAATCGGTTATCCTATCGTGTAAACGGCCCCTGTAAACCCCGGAACCGATGACGAAGAAATCAAATTCCCTGTAACCTTCCTGAAACTCGCCGGTGGTGCAGCACCTTGAGGGCCCAAGTATCCTGCCAATGGCTGATGCAGCCTCCTCTGTGGAGCCATAGACACTTTCATAGATTACGAGTGTCCTGAACATACATTCACCTTCCGTGTGTGAAAAATAAAAAGAATAGTTTACTTTCTGGCAAACCTTCTTATCACAGCCCCTGCCCCTATGATGGCTATGATTATCACCGCCACATAGTATGCGAATGGTGAGGTGGGACCCTCCTTCTTCTTGGAGTCAAGGGCGTAGATGTAGCCGTTTTCGGTTGCAAAGTAGATGGTCTTGCCGTAGACGACGGGTGATGAACTTGCTGGTGAGCTGAAAAGGTAGTAACCTGGTGAATAGCTCCACTCCTCCTTCCCTGTATACTTGTTGAGGATGTGGAGTGTCCCATCATCTGAGCCCACAGCCACCATGTTATCGAAGATGGCGGGGGCTGACCTTACGGCTCCACCTGTTCTGAATGACCATTTCAGGGCACCTGTCCTTGTATCAAGTGAGGTCACGTTGCCGTCATCGCATCCAGCAAAGAGGCTGTTCTCCTCTGTGTCAATGGCGGGTGTTGACCTGACCCTGTCACCAAGGCTGTACCTCCAGACCGTGCTTCCGTCGGACTCTGATAGGGCATACATGTTCCCGTCATCTGACCCCACGTAGATGGTTCCGTTCCAGAAGGCCGGTGATGATATGACCTGGTCCCCGGTTGTGTAGCTCCACTTCTCCTTCCCCTCGGACTCTGATAGGGCATACACATTACCGTTGCATGATCCAAAGTAGACGGTTCCGTTCACCACAAGTGGGGATGATTTAACAGCCTCCCCGGCATAGAACTCCCACTTTTTTGAGCCGTCGTCTGCATCAACTGCGTAGAGCCTGCAGTCATCTGACCCCACATATACGGTACCTCCGCTTACTGCAGGAGATGACTCTATCCTGTTACCTGTTTTAAATTTCCATTTGAGGTCACCGGTGTCTGTGTCTATGGCGTAGAGGTATCCATCACCTGAACCCACATAGAGGGTACCATTGACCACTGCGGGGGATGATACAACCGCGCCGCCTGTCAGGTAGCTCCAGACAACTGAACCGCTCTCGAGGTTCACTGCGTAAACCCTTCCATCAACTGAGCCGATGTAGGCCACCTTGTTGAATATCGCGGGCGATGACTTTATCCCACCTATGGATAGATACCACGTCCTTGCTGAGAAGTCACTTGGCTCCTCAGAGAAACCTGTGCGCTGCTGGTCCCCGTGGAATAGGGGCCAGTCTGCAGCTGATACAGGGCTTAAAACCATCCCAATGATTATAAGTGCCGCAATTAAACCTTTCCTCATCATATTACCACCTGAAATTTATCTGCTTAACCACCTAAATGTCCCTGTTAAATCTGGTAACCCCCATTGCAAAGAACAGGAGTGTGAATCCCATGAGCACGGCCAGGTCAAGCCAGATGTCCCCAGCACCTGCACCCTTCAGCATCACTGACCTCAGAGCGTCATTGGCATAGGTGAGGGGCACTACGTAGGCCAGCTTCTGGAACACCCATGGCATGGTCTCAATGGGGTAGAAGACCCCTGATACAAACATCATGGGCATTGCAAAGGGCATCACCATCTGCATGTAGTCCTCCTGGGTCCCCACCCTCGCCGATATCATTATTCCGAATCCCACGAAGCAAAGTGCTGTGAGTACAAGTAGAAGGACCGTAAGCAGCATGCTACCGTTTATCTTTATTCCGAATAGCAGTATGGCTACACAGAGCAGCAGGAACGCCCTCCCACTTTCTATAACCAGTTTTGAGATTATTTTACCTCCAACCACTGTTGATACACTTGTTGGAGTCATGAAAAGGCGTGCGAGTTCTCCCCTCTCCCTTTCACCTGCAATTGACTGTCCCATACCGAACATGCAGGAGAACATTATGGTCATTGCAAGTACCGCAGGCACCAGAAAGTCCATGTACTTGACGTCCCCATAGATCCTGTCAACCTGGAAATTTATTGTGTTCACGATGCTCTGAAAGCCCGTCTCTCCGGGGGTTGAATTCTGCTTCTGAATGTTCACTGCGGGGCTCTGCATCTTCTGAACCGCAATTTCACCTGAAAGCCTGCTAAAAAGTGCCTGAGTTGCAGGTACGAGGGCCTGACTTGCCAGCTGGTCAGAGGAGTCAAGGTACATGACCACGGTGGGTTCTTCTGTGAGGTTGTCATAGTTGGGGGGCAGTATTATGGCTGCCTTGACCTCCCCTGCATCCACCATGTCCCTTGCGGTTTCAGGGTCCTTCATTATATCCTTAATATCGTAGAGGCTCATGTTCCTCATGGCAGCGACGGTCTGGTCTGTGAGGGGGCCGCTGCTCTGCTCGACTATAACCACAGGTATGTTTTCGAGTGTACCACCCATACCGTAACCGAAGAGGGTTATCATTAGTATGGGGAACAGTATGATTGATATGAGGCGGGGTTTGTGCCTCCAGAGGACTATGAGGTCCTTCTTTAGCATCCACATTACCTTCTTCATTTCCATACCGGTCACCTCCCTGTAACCTTCATAAAAACGTCCTCGAGTGAGGGGTCCCTGGTTGAAATTGAGCTGATCCTGGCATTGTTCCTTATAACTGCCCTGAGGACGTCATTTATGGCGGTGTCACAGCTCTCATCCAGTTCGAGTATTATCCTGCCGGTGTGGTGCCTTTTAACCTCCAGTGTAACCGGAAGGGATTCAAGTTCAGCTATGAGTTCATCGCTGAGGTCGGTGATAAGCATGCTGAGCTCCTTACCGGCGCAGGTCCCGGATTTTTTCATTTCCTCAATGATCCTTTTTTCAGATTCAGGGGTTTCTTCCTGAATCCTGTCAAGTATGTTGCCAATCTCCCGTGCTTTGAGGGATTCCTCCTCCTTTATAACGGTGTCCTTGAGGCCCTGGGGTGTGTCAAAGGCCGCGAGCAAGCCCTGATTTATTATACCCACGTAGTCGCAGAGGAGTTCAACTTCGTACATGTCATGGGAGCAGAGTATGATGGTGTGACCGCTGCTGTTCAGTTCCTCGATGAGGTCCCACAGCACCCTCTTTGTTGTCGGGTCCAGTCCTATGGTTGGTTCGTCGAGGAAGAGTATGTCTGGCTGGTGTATCAGGCTTGCAACCAGTGAAACCTTCTGCTGCTGTCCCCCTGACATCTGTCCAACGGGTTTATCTGCCGCGTACTTTATGTCAACCAGCTCCATGAGTTCATCGATCCTTGTTTCCTTGAGGTCCTCTGGCATCCCGTAGAAGTCTGCGCACATCTCCACGTTCTCCCTCGCTGTGAGGTCCTCGTAGAGGCTGACCTTCTGGGGGACCATACCTATCTGCTGTCTCACCTCGTCGGGATTCTCCAGTATATCGTATCCGGCGACACGGGCTGTACCGGAACTTGGGGGTATGAGGCAGGTGAGCATCTTTATGGTTGTTGTCTTACCTGCCCCGTTGGGCCCCAGGAATCCGAAGATGGAGTTCTTTTCTATCTTCATGTTGAGGCTGTCGACTGCTTTGAAGTCCCCATAGACCTTTGTGAGATCGTAGGTCTCTATGGCGTATTTCATTCTTCATCCTCCCTCTCACATGGGAACATGTCGTTCCAGAAGTCCTCCCATATCCTTGAGATGTGGTTTTTCATTATATCACGGATCCTGTCTATTGTTTCATTACCAAGTGGGGTTATCTCGTAGTACCTGACCCTCTTCTCCCCGTGCATCTCCCATGAACCCATTATGAGTCCCTTCTTCTCCAGGTCGTGGAGTATCGGGTAGATGACGCTTGGACCGGGTGGTTTGATCTCCTGGCAGTGCATCCCCTTGATGGAGTAGAACTTCTCAAGTCGTCGCATTATCTCGTATCCATGGATCTTTTCCCTGCTTATCATCCAGAGGATCATTGTTTTTCCGAATCCCCTCATGAAACTCTTTATTATTTTCTCGTCAAACTGTCCCCCCTCTCCATGGGGACCATTTTCTGCACACATCAGGACATCTCCAGAAACTTGATATATCAATTTCCTGATATATCATGTTTTATATATAATTTTTGGTGGTGTGATGAAGGTAAGATTGATGTAATACCTAAACAGTGGTGCTAACCATATACGGTAAAGGTGAATGGGAAAAGCCACCACATCCATCCCTGCCCCATGGTCACTGTGAGGGTCCTTCACACCGCAAGGACCATGCAGATACAGGCATCTATAAGTATCTTTCAGTTTCATGTGGCATGGAAACACTCATAAGGGCGGCTGAATAGAAAAACCTAACGGGATCCTATATGAGACTCGGATTTTCAACCCTGGCACTTTTCATGGAACCAATGGAGAACATCCTGGAGAAAGCAGAGGAGGACGGCTTCCAGCTCATTGAGATACTCTGCGAGGGACCCTACTGGCCCAGGAGGCTCCTTGAAGATGGGGCGGCACTTGAGGTATTTGAGTCATTTGACCTTGAGATACTCCTCCACGCCCCCACCATAGACCTGAACCCTGGCAGCATGAACCAGGGTGTGAGGGAGGAGACAGAAAAACAGATGATCGAGACAGTGGAACTCGCATCAAGGATAGGGGCAACAACCATAACAACACACCCAGGTCTTGTGCACAGGAGGGAGGAGAGGATAAGGAACGCAGCCCTTAAATTCGCAGCCGAAACACTTAAAAACTGCGTGGTCCATGCAGAGGATTCATCGGTAAAGTTCTCAGTTGAGAACATGCCAGGTCGTTTCTCATACCTCTGCAACAGCCCCAATGAGCTTGAAAAATTCTCAGAGGAATGCGGATCGTATGTGACTGTGGATGTGGGCCATGCAAACACCACGGGGGTCCTGGAGGATTTCCTCAGGATGGAAAGAATAGCCCACCACCACCTGAGTGACAACAACGGTGAAAGGGACCAGCACCTCCCCCTGGGGGAGGGCACGGTTGACCTTGAACTCCTTAGGGGAATAGACCGGGGGGTGATAGAGCTGAATAACTATGAGGGAGTCATAAAGAGCAGGAAAATCCTTGAATCATTTCATTGAGGATGAAGCATGAATAAGAACAGAATTGAGGGCCTTGTGGATGGGATATTTGCCATTGCAATGACAATCCTTGTTTTGGGCATTGAAGTGCCAGCGGGGATCACAACAGAGTCCTCCATGTTTTCATACCTCACAATCCTCGCCCCCCAAATCTATATCTACTGTCTCAGTTTCTTCCTGCTCGGGATTTTTTGGCGGGTTAACCACATGCAATTTGAAAATCTGAAGGAGGTTGACACGGGTTTCCTGTGGATAAACATATTCTGGTTGATGTTTGTGGCCATGGTACCCTTCTCAACGGAACTTACAGGAGACTATGGCGAATTTGTGACATCCAATATCATATTCCATCTTAACATGCTGATGGTAGGCATCCTCCTATCTGTAAGCTGGTTCTATGCATATAGAAATGGGCTCGTGGATGTTGAAAAGGACCACTACCTTAGGGCACTTAAGATGAACATGCTGATGCCATTTGCAGCAATTCTGGCACTCATCATAACACCATTCAAGCCCGAGTACAGCTCCATTGCCTATGCAATCATGATCCTCAAGAGGTTCCTCTAGATATCAGGGCCTTATATAGGCCCATCCATCAGTCTGCTTTCTAACAATCTCACCCAACCTGAGGACACAGTATCGACACCATCAACAAGGTCCCCTGAGGTTATATCCACCGCCTTCATGGTGTTGGAACAGGCAGAAAACCTGACACCATCACCAATGAGCTCACTGATCATATCTGAGTACTCTGACTCCCTCATGAGGGCGCTGACACCCTTTGAGTACGCCACAACCTCAATCTCAACATCCGGAATGTCGGCCATCAGGTTCCTCACATTGGTAAGGAGCAGCAAAACTCTTTCCTCGTCATCCTCATCAAGGTGGAAGACCGCACGGTAAATCATCTCATCACCCATCATAATCACCCCCTCCAGGTTCACAATTACAGATTGCCTGAGAGGCCATCAAACATATAGCCGTGCACATACTTACCGGTTCACAGTTGCAGTTTGCCTGAGGACAATTATACCGGTGTTATCCTCCCATCGAGCCGGGCATCGACGGGACTGTTCTTCTCAACATACTCCATGAGGGCGTCAATGGCCCTGATGTCCATCTCCTCATGGTTCTCACCGTAACGTGATGGCACACCCTGACTGGTTACATAGACTGCACTATAGGTTCTATCCGGCTCAAGGGGCTTCCCGTTTACGAATAACTTCTGTATCCTGCTACCGGGAGGGTTCTCTATCTTGAAGTAGATCTCAAGGCCCATGCACCTCTTGAGGTAGCCGCCCATCTGCCTGTAGGGGTCCCTTGAGAATGTGAGTTCAATGTTCTCCTCCATCATCTCTAGGATCTCCCTCCCCAGGAGTTCAACACGGGATACCGGAGGATTAACAGGGATTATGTTCCAGAGGTCCTCAACCCTGATATCCCCTGGCGCTACAGGGGCACCGTAGCGCCAACCATTGGAGAATGCAAATTCAGAGTCATCCACACCCATTATCGCCTTCAGGAGAAGGTTGTCCATGGTTGACTCCAGTATGGTGTACCTGTTGAGGTGTGTTCTTGTTGAACCCACGGTGACCTCAAGGTGGTCTCTGTCCACATCAGCCGCCCTCATGACCATCTCCTCAACATCCTCACTGGAGGGCCCCCTGACCCTTACAAGTTCATGTCTGAATCCCCTCACACCCCCATCAACCTCAAGGTCAAGGCGTCCAATGAATGAACCATGGCACCCTGACTGTATTATGATGGTATCGTTGACAGTGAAGGGCCTCTCAAGCCTGTTGTGGGTATGGGCGCTCAGAAGCACGTCTATGCCATCAACATCCGCTGCCAGCTGGCACTCCTGGGGGAACCCCAGATGTGATATGACCACCACAAGGTCAACCCTCTCCTCATCACGGAGCACATCTATCCAGTATGGGAGCTCATCACGTCCAAGTGTGAACTCAAGGCCCTCACTGAACCGTGGGGGCATCACCTTATCCACTATGTTGGATGCTATCCCCACAACCCCCACCTGGAGATCTCCCCTCTCCACTATCTCGTATGGCCTGAAGACGGGTCTTTCTGTCCCCTCATGGTAGCAGTTTATTGCAAGAACCGGGTGATTCAGCTTTTCAGATATTTCCAGGAATCTTTCGGGTCCATAGGCGAACTCCCAGTGGGCTGTCATGGCATCAAACCGCATTTCATTGAGGATGGGGATCAGGGCTGCTCCCTCACTCTTCACGGCATGGTATGTGCCGTGTATGGTGTCACCACAGTCAAGGAGTAGTGTGGGTCCCTCTTCACGTATCTCATCCACAAGGCCCGCTATGTGGTGGTAGCCTCCCAGGGTATCATACCTTATATCTCTGCCCTCCCAGAAGAGTTCCGGGTGGGGCTTCAGGTATCCGTGGGTGTCATTCACCTGCACGATGCACAGTTCACTCAATATCAACCCCCCATATTAGAATTCTATATCCAGAACCTCCCTTATGTTATCAACAACGTAGTCAGCAGCCTCAATCAGCCTCTGAGGAACCGGCTCCCTCTGCTGGAGTGTCAAAACCCCCACATCAGCCTCCCTCAATGCCAGGATGTCGTTAAGGCCATTACCCACCATCATGACCCTGCTGTACCTTTGCTTCAGCTCCAGGATTATCTGGGCCTTCCTCTCTGTGTCGGCGGTGTCAAAGACGTTTTCCTGGGGTATCCTGATGATCCTTGCAAGTTCCCTCAGTGACCCCCGCCGGTCCCCTGATGCAATGTATATATGGATGTTTCTATCCTTGAGTTCATCCACAACCTCCGGGACCTCCGGGAAGAGTTTTCCACCTGCAGTTATTGTGAAGTCAACCATCTGCCTGTCAATGTTGACTATGAATCCGGATCCGCTGCATATCTGTATGTTGTAGTCCTTGCTGGAAACGGCATCTATGGTGTCCTGTATGTCCCTCACAGTTGCAGGGTCACTCCTGAGGATATCCCTGATATCATCAGCAGTAACAGCGGTGTTGGCGTAGCTGACATCGAAGTCTATGCGGTTCCTCTTTATGAAATCATGGATTGTCTGGTCTGGGTTTGCGTTGACTATACATGTCGCGGGGTCGGTCTGAAGCACAACGAGAGCCCTTCTGTCCCTGTAATCCACTATATCAAGTGAATTCATCCTGTCACATATCTTCCCTGTTTTAAGATTCTTGAGGGCTCTGTACCTTCTTATGAGCGTCCCTGAGTTATCAAAAACAGCTGCCTTCATCATTAATACTATGCATTTCATGGTATTAATGATTTGAGGCGTGTGTTGATTGTATTATATTCCAGTTAAAGCATTCACAAAAAAGTAGGCACCCACCGTAATCAGAAACCCGTTACATACCCCCATAATTGCCCTGTAGACCTTCCCGGACGTATCAAATGACCCCCTGGATGATAGAAAAGATACCAGGCTGTACCAGGCAATGTCGGATGACCAGTGACCCACCAGGAAACCTGCAAGTCCAGCAAAACCTGCAAGTTCAATTCCCCTGTACATGAGGGCGGCCCCAACGGCACCCCACCATATAAAGAAGTAGGGGTTGGAAAAACTTATCAAAGCCCCCCTGAAGACAGATCCTCCTGTCTCAATATCCCCTGATGATTCGTCCTCAGACCTCAGACCCCTGATGCCGGTCCAGATGAGGATGGAGCCACCTGCAATTCCAATGAATGGGGATGCGGATTCTGATGAGAGAAGATAACCCATACCCATGAATATCAGAACAACCAGGATGGCCTCACCCAGGATGTGGCCCGTGACAAGGAGGGGCCCTGCCCTGAAACCTCCCTGAATGGAGTCCGAGACCGTTACGGTGAGAAGGGGGCCGGGGGCCATTGCCCCTGAGAGGCCTATGATGAAGGATGTTACTGTAAACAGGATGACACTCAGCATTCTTCCAGCCTAATTGTACCTGTTAAGTATCTTCATGATCTCAGTGAGGTGACGGTCAATCTCCTCTATCTCATCCTTCCTTAGGGCCCGGGTCCTCCCAAGTATCCTTATCCTCTCAAACACATGGTCCATCCTTACGAGGAGTTCATGCATTGATGTCCTGGTGGGGTACATGATATCACAGCTCCGGTAACTAACTGTGTTCAACATCCTATATAGCATCTTTTCTCGGCAGTGAATGGGACGAAACCCTCAGATCAGATTTTTTTGTATCATCTTTTCTCAGCCCTGCAGGTCAACCTCCAGACCCTGCCCTGACTCAGCAGCCCTCTCATAGACCATCCAGGCGGTTGTAACGTCCTGAAGTGAGAGTCCAGTTGAATCAAATACCGTTATATCATCATCTGATATCCTGCCCTCAATTTTACCTGTTATAACATCCCCTATTGTCCCCTGGAGGTCATCCTGTGTAATAAGGCCCTCACTGATGGGTATGTTTATCTCTCCACTGTGGGATGCCTGTTCCCAGTTATCATAGAAGACCCTCCCCTTCCTGAGTATGAGGGGGTCCAGCTCCTGCTTTCCTGGGGCATCTGCCCCCATGGCGCATATGTGGGTCCCCGGCGTTATCCAGTCAGCCTTCACCAGTGGCTTCCTGGATGGTGTGGCCGTTACAACTATGTCCCTGCCCTTAACAGCCTCCATGATATCCCCGGCAGGATTGACCCTGAACTCATAGACCTCAGAGGCCCTCCTTGCGAATTTATCTCGTTGGGAGGGGGTCCTGCAGTACACGTAGGCCTCCTCAAGGTCTGCGACCCTGCTGATGGCCATTAGCTGTGTCCAGGCCTGTCTCCCGGCACCCACCATCCCCAGTGTTGAGGCCTCCCGATCTGCAAGGTACTTCACGGATACCCCGCCGGCCGCCCCGGTTCTCATATCGGTTATGTGGGTTCCATCCATCAGTGCAAGGGGGAACCCGGTCCGGGGGTCAACCAGTTCTATGACAGCCATGACCGTTGGGAGGGAATGTTCACGGGGATTTGAGGGGTGAACATTCACACACTTAACCCCCGCCATTTCAAGTTCCTCAAGGTAGGAGGGCATCACCCTGAGGTCCCCATCATGTCCCCTGAAGAAGAGGTACATCTTGGGGGGCATCTGGACACGTCCAAGGGCATCCTGGACAAATGCGTTCTCAACAGCCTTCAGGCAGTCATCCATGGTCAGAAGACCCTCAACATCACTTTTTTTGAGTATAATGGTTTTCTCCATCACTTCACCCTTTCCATCATGGCTCCATATCCTAGATCTTGGTCATCTTCACATTTATTAATGTTGAAAATGAAATTAAACCCAGATAGAAGGGTGACCGGGCATCTGCAGATACCTCAGTATAACCATTATGGAAGGCCAGGGACCCCTCAAATGCAGCTCTTCAGGATAATCAATTATTTAATGATGGTATAAGGGTGTTTGGAAATGAAGACCATGGATAAGGCTGAAATGATTAAGGATCATGGCATAACCGCATCAGAGAACCTTGAAAGATTCATCAGGACAATAAGGGCAAAAAATGATGATATAAACGCATTTATAGAGGTCAGGGAGGAGGAGGCCTTCCAGAGGGCTGAGGAAATAGACTCAAGGATAGCATCAGGTGAGAGGACAGGTAAACTGGCGGGCCTCGTGGTGGGGGTTAAGAGCAACATCAACGTAGAGGGCTTCAAGGTATCCGCCGCATCAAGGACACTTGAAAACTACACTGGAAGCTACGATGCAACTGTGATAAGGCGAATAAAGGAAGAGGACGGGATAATAATCGGCATGACCAATATGGACGAATTCGCAGCGGGAAGTTCAACAGAGACATCATTCTTCGGCCCCACAGACAACCCCTCTGCACCTGGAAGGATACCCGGAGGTTCCAGTGGGGGAAGCGCCGCCGCTGTTGCAGCCGGGATGTGCGACATTGCACTGGGATCAGATACTGGGGGATCCATAAGGAACCCCGCCTCTCACTGTGGTGTCATGGGGTTCAAGCCAACCTACGGGCTGGTTTCAAGGCAGGGACTCCTTGACCTTGCCATGAGCTTCGACCAGATAGGTCCCCTTGCAGGTGATGTATCTGGCATTGAGCTGGCCCTTGAGGTGATATCCGGCCATGACCCCACCGACCCGACAACCATTGGGGAGGTTCAGGAACTCGGCGTGAACCGGGAACTGAAGGATATGCGCTTCGGTGTTGTGAAGGAGTTCCTTGAGGTTACCGATGACTCAATAGATGCCGCTATCCAGAGGAAACTTGACCTTATAGAAGGTGAGGGGGCTGAGATAGTGGAACTTGATTTCAGGTACATCGACCTCTGCCTCCCAACCTATTACCTCATAAACTATGTTGAATTCTTCTCAGCCACAAGGAAGTACGATGGCAGGAAATATGGCCACAGGATAGAGGACGTATGCGGCCCTGAGGTGCTCAGGAGGATACACATGGGATCCTACATCAGCCAGAAGGAGCTCTCTGGTAAATACTACAGGAGGGCCCTCCAGGCAAGGTCACTCATAAGGAGGGAGATAGAGGGGCTCCTGAAGGATGTGGACATCATACTGGGTCCAACAGTCCCTAAACTCCCCCACAGGCTTGGAGAGGAACTTGAACCAATGGAGATGTATGCATACGACGTTCTCACAGTCATAGCCAACCTTGCAGGTATACCAGCTGCAAGCATGCCCGCAGGTCATGTTGATGGGGTCCCTGTGGGCCTGCAGCTCCAGGCAAAGCCAGGCGACGATGGAATGATACTCTCTGCAATGAGGGGTATAGACTCCCTTTAGAGTGAGTTTACATGAGAATTGGACTCGCATACCTCAGGGGCTCTGTACCGGCCTTTGAGGACTTTGGATTTCTCCCCACCGACCTGGTTAAGGAGAATGGCCTCGTGAAGGGTGAGAGGGCCCACAGGGTCCTGGATGGCATCATAATACCTGGGGGTAGCATAGTTGAGTCAGGGAGCCTCTCCCCCGACCTTGGATCAGAGATAAGGAAAATGGCTTCTGAGGGTAAATTTGTCCTGGGCATCTGCTCGGGGTTCCAGGCCCTGGCAGAGAGGACGGATACAGGGAGAAAATCGCCATGCCCAATATACAGGGAGGGACTTGGGCTCCTGAATGTCTCATTCCACCCAATGATAAGCAATGACCGTGTCGAGGCCCTTATAACAGGGGATTCATTTCTCACATCCGGTTTAACCGGTGAGAGGGTAACAGGTTTTCACTGCCACACCTACGGTGAGATAAGGGGAGATGCACCTGAGATAATGCGTTCAATAATAAGGAGGGCTGATTACAGGGACAGGAGGCTTGAGGTAACCTCAGGTGTCTGCAGTGATGAGGGAAACATTGCAGGTACCATGGTCCACGGAGCACTGGATGAGAACCCGGCCCTTGTGGAGAACATACTCGAGTTTCTGGGTGCCGGTGAGGATGCAAGGGAGAGGATAATGGAGGAGAACAGGAAACTCAGAAAAACCCTGAGGTCAGAGATAGGTGTGGGAACAGGTATAACCGTTGAGGAAAGAAGAAGGAAGACCAGGAATACCCCACCGGCAATCATGATAGCATCCACGGGATCGGATTCAGGGAAGACCTTCATACTCACAGGCCTTGCAGGGGCCCTAAGGAGGCGGGGCCTCAGGGTGGGTGTCATGAAGGTGGGCCCTGATGTCAGGGACATAGTACCCGCCCTCTACCTGATAAAGGAGCCAATGGAGGAGCACTCCTCCATAAGGATAGGGCACCTGGGCTGGATGGACCTTGAGGATGTGCTGGAATCGGTGAGGGGAAGGTATGATATAATCCTGATCGAGGGTGTTATGAGCATATTAACAGGGCTCCTCAATGAAACCGTGCCCTACTCAGGGGCTGAAATCGCACTTGCAGCAGGTATACCCGTTATAATGGTGGCCGGCTGCAGCAGGGGTGGGGTGGAGTCCGCGGCTGTTGACCTGGACGCCCATATAAGTGTCCTTGAGAGGCTTGGGGTTGAGGTTCCCCACGCCATCCTCAACAGGGTATATGACATGGATATATTCGAGAGGGCCTCTGAGGGGAGGTACCTGGCTCTGCCCCGGGTTGAGATGAGCATGAGGGGGGGCACCCCTGAGGTTGAGATAAAACTTGAGGACTTCTGCATGAGGGCCATGGAGGCTGTTGAGGAGAACCTGGACGTGGATCTTCTAATATCTGGAGCAGCAGAACCTGAATTCAGGGGATACACTGACCTTGAGGATATAATGAGAAGATTCAGGAAAAATTAGATTATTTTTTTAGTTGAGGCGATGGTGGTGGGGGTCAAATTTCAAGATCCTCCTCAGGGATCTCCTCCCCCTCTGTTATTGTTATACCCTCCTCTCCGCCTATCTCATAGGTGAGGAACTGGAGGGGGGTCTTGGTGCTTCTCATCTTAACTATGTCCATTATACGTTCCCTTCTACCTGTGTAGGGGTTCTCCCTCCTACCCAGCTTTATGGCCCCGTAGACCGAGAACAGGGCAAGCTCATTGAATTCCTTGGAGGTTGCGCTGTCAAGTATGATGACAGAGGTTATCCCCCTCTGCTTGAGCTCATATACCAGGAGGTCAAACTGGTTCCTGAACTCATATGCTGTTAACTTGGCTGTGTAGCCCCCGAGACTGTCTATAACCACCACCTCGGCCTCAGGAGGGATGTCATGTATTATCTTGGTGAAGTTACCCTTCATGGGATCCATGTCCATGCTGAGCTCGGCCTCTGTTATCCTGGCCCTTATGCCGGTCAGTTCAATGAAGTTGAGGAGTCCCCTCTCCTCAAGTTCCTGGGTGTTCCAGCCAAAGGAGTTTGCCTGGATGTGGAGGTCATTGGCGTCCTCCTCTGCTGTGATATAGACCGTGTTGTATCCCTCCATGCAGCTGCTTATTGCAAAACGCAATCCAAAGATTGTCTTCCCGCATCCGGGTTCACCGGTTATAAGGACTGATCTCCCCATCGGGAAGCCTCCTATCGTGTCATCAAGTCCACTGATTCCTATCTTCAGCCTGTCCATAAAAACCACCTCTAGGATCTGAATTCCATGTATGATTCAATGAGGTCTGCTCCGCTCATGAATATGAGGTCATGTTCCTCCGCATATTTCATGGCATCATCCGTTGAAAGCGCATTACCGGTCCTGTCATCCATCATCTCACAGCAGACCGCAACCCCCTCAAGCCCGGCCATCTCCATGAGTGCTATGCTCATCTCGGTGTGACCCCTCCTCCGGGTCACATGGCCATCAGCGGCCCTAAGGAGGGTGACATGGCCGGGTGATCTGAAAAGATCGCCGAAATCATGGTGTTTTCTATTCTTACAGAGCTCTGCAAGCTCCCTTATGGTTAGAGCCCTGTCATTGTCAGTTATTCCTGTAAATGTCCTCCGGTGGTTCACTGTTATGGAGAACGCCGACTTTTCATCGTAGGGTATATCATGGGGTGAGAGCCTGCTGAGTACAGGGTACCTGCCTGAGGCCTCATTCATTATATCGGTCATGTAGGGTATACCAAGACTTTCCGAGTTCTCCCATGATACAGGTACACATATGAGGCCACCTGCATCGTTCCTCATGACCCTGATATGATCGGGGGTTGTTTTTTCAGCAGCGACAATCATATCTGTTTCCCGTTCACGGTTGTCCGCGTCGAATACAAGTACCATTTCTCCCTTTCTGAGTGCTTTAAGGGCTTCCTGAATCATATGATCACGACTCTGTTGTATCACTCAATTAATCTGATGATTCATCATCCATTATCTTTAGGCTAACAGTATCTCCATCTCTTAATTTAAGGGTTTTTCTGAGGTTTACCGGTGCAACAAATTCAAGGCACACATCCCTGTGATGGGTTTTAACAGGGAACAGAATGGCGCCATCAACCTCATCGTTTAGGATGGCCCTCAAATATAGAACATCCCCAAAACCGCCCCCACCATGTATTCTATCAGCCTTAAGGCGCAGTTCTCTGGCTATTTCAGGGGCACCGGTTTCTATGTTAAGTGTCCCGGGAAATGGCTCGAAGCCCAGCTTCTCCCTGAACTGTTCAAGGTATACGTCCATTGTCATGAAGTATGCGCCCTCACCGAAACCTGAACTGACCCTTCCGGTTATGATCATCATGATCACTCCAGCCTGCCCCTCACCGTTGAGAATAGGGGGCCCCTCAGGTCTATCTCACGGTTCCGGCCTGTTATGTACCTCATGGCCACGTCATCCAGGATGAGGTTCAGGTCAGATAGGGATCTTGCTATGGTGCTCCTCACCTCAACCTCACCGGCGCCACTCACAGCCATCTCCTCCACCCGGTAGGCTGCCTCGGCTGCAAGGGCATCCATGTAGGTTATCCCTGTGTTGAGGCCCTCCCTCCGGGCGCTGGCTATGATTTCGCTGTCCAGTTCCGTCCCGGGTGGCACACCCAGTATGTTGCCATCGTGGATGTAGATGGTGTTCCAGACCGCAGGTCCGAGGAGCCGGGTGTTCTCCTCATCCTCAACTGCTTCCACCATGATCCTCCTACCAAGGAATTCCCCACTGTAAACCTCAAAGCTGCAGGGCGACTCTGCGTCAGCATGAGCCCTCCAGGTTTCAATTATCCTCTCCATGAGCATCCTGCCATCTGAGGTTACAGGGTGGAGGTTTATCCTGAGCATGCCAGCGATGTCCCTATCAGTGAGCCTCCAGGGGCCATGGATCTGGGGGTAGACCATCTCCCGGACGTCATCCCTCTGGTTGAGTATCATGGCCACACGTTCAACACCAACACCAAGGTTCATGACCTCCTCTTCTATACCGTACATTGAGAGTGCTATGGGGGAATATAACCCGAAGGTTGCAATCTCAACCCAGTCCCTGAGGCCCGGGTGGTAGGCGTAGACCTCTGTCTGGGTCCCTGGAATGTAGTACTTGGATTTCTTCTCATCAGGCAGAAACTTGAACCTTGAGAAGCCGAAGTGCTCAAGCAGCCCCTCGGCGACTGCCTTACCAACGTCAAGGGGGACCTCGTCATCCACAACGACACATGAGGCCGAGTGATAGGTCATGAGGTGACTTGAATCCTCCCTCTGCTCCCTCCTGAAACATCGGTCAATTGAGAAGAGTTTCAGCGGGAGGGGGTACCTGTCATGTATGTTCTGTAGTGATATGAACCACCCTGAGGTCATATGGGACCTGAGGGTTGTCCTCCCAGCAACGGGTTTGAGGTCCCTTATCTCAGGGAACACCCTCTCGATGATCCTCAGGGCGTCATGACTTTCAACCTCAAGGGCCCCGGATACCTCAAGGACAAGGTCGTCCCCTGAGATGTCACCCTTCTTGTAGGACCTGAAGACCTCCTTGAGGCCCTGAATCCTTTCCTCTGTCACATCAACTCCCATATCCTCTATCATCCGGATCTTATCAAGGCCCAGGCCTATGTCAGGCCTTGGAAGCCCCCCCAGGTAAAAGCACCTGTCGAGGACCGCAGGAGCCTCGGGGCCGAACTGCCGGTATATGTGCTCCTCGTCTATGAATACAGGGTTCACCATCTCACTGAACCCCAGCCTGAGGTAGGCCTCCCTTATCATCCAGATGGTGTCATAGAGGACGTGCGATTTCCCCACACCAAACCTCAGGCGGGGATACTGCATGTCATGGTGGGGCCTTTTAAGGAGCTTACCGCTCTCAAGCCATGCACTCTCAAAGTCCCTCCTTGATAGTTTAACTATATCCTTCTTCTTCAAATGGAACCCCCGTGATCTTTATGGATATGCATGTGAATGGATCATAATCCAGTGCGATGAGCGGGTTCATCACCCCTCATCAGATGCTTCAGTTCCATCACTGGCCAGTTGAAGGGCTTCACCTTTCCGGTCATCACCCCTCAAAACCGGGAGGGATGTTTAACTTACCCTCTTCATCACCTTAACATATTGACTGCCAAACCTTATAATAATGAATGTTGAAAATAATCTCCATGGAAAGCGAGCTTTATGAATGCGATGTTCTCATAATAGGCTCAGGCGGAGCCGGCTGCAGGGCAGCAATTGAGGTTTCTGAACACAAACTGACACCAATAATAGTTTCAAAGGGTTTATCATTCAAATCAGGATGCACTGGAATGGCTGAGGGCGGATACAACGCTGCATTCGCATGTGTTGATCCGGATGACAGTCCCGATGTCCACTTTGAGGATACAATGAGGGGCGGGGGATTCATCAACGACCCCGTACTTGTCCGTATACTGGTGGAAGAGGCCCCTGACAGGCTGAGGGACCTTGAAGAATATGGTGCACTCTTTGACCGCCAGGAATCAGGTCTCCTGGATCAGAGGCCCTTCGGAGGCCAGACCTACAGGAGGACATGCTACCATGGGGACAGGACAGGCCATGAGATGATCACGGCCCTCAAGGAGGAGGTTATAAGGAGGGATATAGAGACCCTCGATGAGGTGATGATAACATCACTCCTTGTTGAGGATGGCAGCGTCCTTGGCGCCATGGGTGTATCCATCAGGAATTCGGAGCCAGTGGCCTTCAGGGCCTCTTCAACCATACTGGCATCTGGTGGAGCAGGTCACATATACCCTGTGACCTCCAACACCATGCAGAAGGGCGGTGATGGATTCGCACTCGCCTGGAAGGCCGGAGCTGACCTCATAGACATGGAACAGGTCCAGTTCCACCCCACCGGCATGGTCTACCCTGAGTCACGGAGGGGGATCCTTGTGACGGAGGCCGTGAGGGGTGAGGGAGGCATACTCCTCAACAGTGAGGGCGAAAGGTTCATGGGCCGCTATGACCCCCGCGGTGAACTTGCAACCAGGGACGTGGTTGCAAGGGCCATATACACCGAGATAATGGAGGGTAGGGGGACAGAGAACGGTGGTGTCTACCTTGATGTGAGCCACCTTCCGGATGAGGTTATAGAGGAGAAACTTGAGACCATGCTGCTTCAGTTCCTGGATGTGGGCGTGGATATAAGGTCCGAGCCAATGGAGGTTGCACCCACAGCACACCATTTCATGGGGGGTTTGAGGATAGATGGGTGGGGCAGAACCAGCCTCAGGAACCTTTTCGCAGCAGGAGAGGTTGCAGGCGGTGTCCATGGTACCAACAGGCTCGGAGGAAATGCCCTGGCGGATACCCAGGTATTCGGGAGGAGGGCAGGTATATCGGCTGCAAAAAACGCCATGAATTCATCCAATAAAAATGTCAGGTCACTCATTGAGGATGAGGAACAGCGGATAAAGGGCATGGTCCGTGATGGATCCATAAGGCCGGCTGAGATAAGGGATGAACTCCATGAGGCCATGTGGAGTGATGTTGCAATTGTAAGGAGCCGGAGGTCACTTGAATCTGCAATGTCCAGGATTTCCACCCTGATGGATAAACTGGGGGACCTTGATGTCCCTGAAAGAGGAGGATTTAACAGCAACCTCCTGGAGGCCCTTGAACTTGAGAACATGCTCATAACAGCTTCACTGGTGACCCGATCAGCTCTTATACGGGAGGAGAGCAGGGGATCTCATTACAGGGAGGATTTCCCTGAAACACGCCCAGAATGGAAAAGGAGCATATTACTGAACAGGAAGGGAGAGCCGCAGTTCATAAAGAGGTGAGCAGTTAAGTTAAAACCACTCAAAGGTCACCATATATTTGAAGAGATAATCAGGTAAAGCTAAAACTGTTCAGAAGTCACTATACTCATTATCTCGGGGTTGAGGTAGTCCCTGAAAACATGGTCAGCCCCCGCCCGTCTGAGCTCTGCCTCCCCGTACCTCCCGGCTGCTATTCCAATCTTAAGGGCACCCACGTGGGCTCCAGCCATCATATCGTGGGGGGTGTCACCAAAGAGGACGATTCTTCCTGAGGCGCACCTTTCAGTTCCCCTTTTAACCGCGATTTCTGTGAGTTCCTCCCTTATGGGGCTGTCACTCCCAAAGCCCCCAAATGAGAAGTAACCTGCAATTCCAGCCCTTTCAAGCTTCATGAAGGCTATCTCCTCAAGGTTCCCTGTGACAATTCCCATCCAAGCATTGATGGATCTGAGCGCCTCAAGAAACCCCATAACACCATCTATGAGCCTGATATCATCGTACTGGATGTTTTTCTCCACATAAACTGCCAGTTCATGGAGGAAGTCATCCATGCCCTCATTTATATCCTCTGATTCCAGGCCCAGGAGGCCGAGGACCTCCCTGGCTATTGCGGGGTCTGTTTTTCCGTGGTAATCTATGAGGTCAACGGTGGCATCAACACCGTAGACCTCCCTGAAAGCATAGCTGAATGCCTCCTCATGGACCTCTGAGCGGTGTATAAGGGTTTTGTCGATGTCGAATAGTGCAATCATCTTCCCAGATCCTACTGTTTTGAGGCAAGCTCCTCTGCAGCACACTCTGCAAGTTCCATGACGTATTCCTCATCCAGCACCTTCAGTTCACCTTCAAGTAGCAGGATCCTCCCGTCACATATCACAGCATCAACATCAGCGCCACCGGCAGAGTAGACGAGGTGTGAGGCGGGGTTCCTCCAGGGTGTGAGGTGGGGCCTGCGGGTGTTTAAGACCACGAGATCCGCCAGCCTGCCCTCCTCTATGAGGCCAGAATTAACTCCCAGGGCCTCAGCACCGTTCACTGTTGCCATCCGGAATACATCCATTGCAGGGAGTGCTGTCGGGTCATGGAGGCTGACCTTCTGGAGAAGTGAGGCTGTCTTCATCTCCTCAAACATATCCAGGTTATTGTTTGAGGCGGCACCGTCTGTCCCGATGGAAACGTTAACGCCCCTCCCTATGAGTTCAGGTACAGGTGAGATGCCTGATGCCAGTTTCATATTGCTTGAGGGGTTGTGTGAGACCTTCACCCCTCTCTCTGAGAGGATATCCATTTCATTTTTGTTCAACCAGACGCAGTGGGCGGCCACGGTCCCCGGACCAAGTACACCTGTGGCATCCAGGTACTCAACAGGAGACATTCCACGGGCCTCTGAGACCTCCCTCACCTCATCTTCTGTTTCAGATACATGGATATGGATACCAACACCGTGTTCAGCTGCCAGGCGGGCAGTTTCTCTGAGGAGTTCCTCTGAACAGGTGTATGGGCTGTGGGGCCCAAGGGCAACCTTTATGCGTCCATCTGCCATTCCATGGCATTCACGGATTATCCTGAGGCTCTCCCTCATCTCAGCCCGCCTCCTATCATCATCCCCCAGGTCTATCATCCCGTGACTTAGAACGCATCTCAGTCCCGCATCATCCACTGCACGGGCCACTTCATCCATGTAGAAGTACATGTCATTGAAGGTGGTTGTACCTGACCTTATCATCTCCAAGCATCCAAGCAGGGCCCCTGCATAGCAGTATTCACCGTTGAGGTGGGCTTCGGCTGGCCAGATGTGATCGTTCAGCCACCTGTCAAGGGGGAGGTCATCCGCCATCCCCCTGAATAGTGTCATTGAGAGGTGGGTGTGGGTATTCACAAGACCCGGGATGAGGAGTTTCCCGTGGCCATCAATGACGGTGTCAGCGTCACCGGGACTCAGGCTGTCTGAAACCTCCTCTATGGTGTTACCCTCCATCAGAACGGATCCTCTGCGAAGGCCCGCCGCATCAAGGATCTGGGCGCCATGTACCAGTATGCTCTCATTCTCCATAGGATCACCTTATAACTTATAAGTTTTAACTTATAATCCAGATGAATCTAAAGCTATTATATAGGTTCCTTTAAAAGAGATATAAGTGATGTGATTCTGCAGATCTGATACTTGTGTACGGTATTCGCAATAAATTATTTGAGTCACCGAGGGATTGAATGAAGGTAAGAATAGCGGTTCCCTCAAAGGGAAGGATAAGCGAACCTGCAATAAGGCTACTTGAAAATGCAGGTGTGGGGCTGAAGGATACAATTAACAGGAAGCTATTTTCAAAGACACAGCACCCCCAGATCGATGTCATGTTCAGCAGGGCGGCCGATATACCCGAATTCGTTGCAGATGGGGCGGCTGACCTTGGTATCACAGGATACGACCTCATAGTGGAGAGGGGCAGCGAGGTTGAAATACTTGAGGACCTGAACTATGGGAGGGCCAGCCTTGTCCTGGCAGCCCCTGAGGATTCTCCGATTGAGAAACCAGAGGACATACCTGACGGTGCGGTCATAGCAACAGAGTTCCCCGGGATAACAGAGGACTACATCAGGAAAAGGAACATAGGGGCCGAGATAGTTGAACTCACAGGTTCCACGGAGATAGCACCCTTCATCGGGGTGGCGGACCTCATAACCGACCTCAGCAGCACCGGCACCACGCTCAGGATGAACCACCTGAAGGTCATAGACACAATCCTTGAGAGTTCAGTGAAACTCATAGCAAACCCTGAAAGTTACAGACGCAAGGGGCAGCTGATAGAGGAGCTCAGAACAGGTATACGCGGAGTTATAGATGCAGAGGGCCGCAGGCTCGTAATGCTGAACATAGACCGGAATAACCTTGACCGTGTGAGGGCACTCATGCCAGGCATGACAGGACCCACGGTCTCTGAGGTGCTATCGGATAATGGTGTTGTGGCTGTCCACGCGGTTGTGGATGAGAAGGAGGTCTTCAACCTGGTTAACAGACTCAAGGCAGTGGGGGCAAGGGATATACTGGTTGTGCCAATTGAGAGAATAATCCCGTGAGGTGCATCAATGAAGTTCCTCCAGTTTTCAGATGGTGGAAGGGTTCTCTGCGGCTTTACAGATGGAGAAAAGGTATTTGAAGTTGAAAGCGGTCACTACCTCCTTGAAGACCCTGAGGTTATCTCAGAACATCGTATGGGGGATGTGAGGATCCTCCCACCTGTTTCACCCTCAAAGGTTATATGTGTGGGCCTCAACTACAGGGACCATGCAGCTGAACTTGGAATGGACATCCCTGATGAACCTGTCATATTCCTCAAGCCACCAACAGCGATCATAGGCCATGGTGATGCAATACTCTACCCTGCAATGTCCTCTGAGGTTGACCATGAGGTTGAACTTGCGGCTGTTATATCAGAAAGGGCGAGATTCGTTGATTCAGAGGAGGCGGATGAATTCATAGCAGGTTACACGGTCCTCAATGATGTAACTGCAAGGGACCTACAGAGGCGTGACGGCCAGTGGACCCGTGCAAAGAGCTTTGACACCTTCTGTCCAATAGGGCCATTCATAGAAACTGATATCAGACCCGACAACCTTGATATATCCCTTGAACTCAATGGGGTAATCAGGCAGTCATCCAGCACATCCAACATGATATTCACCGTCCAGGAACTGGTTGAATTCATATCAGAGATAATGACACTGGAGCCGGGTGATGTCATTGCAACCGGCACACCACCCGGTGTCGGAGAGATGAAACCAGGAGACAACGTCAGGGCAACCGTTGAGGGTGTGGGAACCCTTGAAAACAGGGTTGAATCATTCAGATAACATCCACCTGAAGCAGGTATATTAACTTTTCAATAAAGAGGATCAAACTGTAGGGGTAAACAAAAAAAGTAAAATGTCCCCTTTAAACTCACGTCTCAAGGTATATTGCTGGTTTAAGGGGAACAGCATTGGAGGCCTTGTTTTCAGGGTCGTAGTCTGCGTCACGGTGGATCACCACATCAGCCCCCACCTCTGATTCAATGTAGTCACTGGCATCAACCAGTACACTGTACTCGTCCACCTCAACAACCTCAGATTTACCTGCATCCCGGAGGATCCTCCTCACGAATTCAGAGACCTCCTTCATGTTGCTGTGGACTCCTGAGGCTGAAACCCTCCCCATTATGGCCCCCATATCAGGTTTTCCAACATCCGCCGCTATTCTCAGGACATCCCACTTCCAGGGTGGTGATATGTACAGGTGCACCCTCTCAGGCCGGGCGTCCAGTATCTTTATGATCTCCTGAATATCCCTGACGGTGTTCTGGACCATCTCCTCTGCAACCTGGACCTCCCTGCTTATGGCGTCATTCCTGAAACCTGGCCAGGAGGCCTCTGATACGAAGCCCTCACCACCGTATCTCTCCCACATCTCCTCGGCTGTGTATGGGGTGAATGGTGCCATGAGCCTTATCCAGGCGCTTAGCACATGTGCAAGCACCATTTTAACCTCCATGTCCACACGGCCATCAACACGGGCCATGTAGTGGTCTACGTCCTTTTTGAGAAGATAAAGCGCCTCCTGAACTGCTTTACGGGTCTGGAATGACTCAAGGGCCTCTGTAGCCCCACGTATCCTGTGGTTAAGTTGACAGATCATCCATTTACCCGCGAAACTTTCAGGCTCAAATTCAGGAAGCTCTGAGAGGACCAGTTCCCCTTCCCAGATATCAGAGACCCTTTCACCAAAGTCCCTGAACCATTCGATGCGCCTCCTGGTCCCTGTAACCTCCTTCTCCCTCCAGTCGAAGTCCTGCCAGGGCTCTGCAGATGACATGAGGAATAGGCGCACAACATCTGCGCCATGCCTCTCTATTGCATCCCGCAGCAGTATCACGTTGCCCTTGGATGAGGACATCTTGTTACCCTCAAGGAGACCCATCCCAAAGACAACGACACCCCGGGGCCAGCGGGATTCAGGGAATATGGCGGAGTGATGGAATATATGAAATGTCAGATGGTTACCTATGAGGTCCTTGGCAGATAACCTCCAGTCAAGGGGGTACCAGTAGCCGAATTCCTCTCTGAGTTCATCCCACACTCCGGATTCATCAAGGAAGACACTGTCAAAGAACTCATCATCCAGTTTCTCAGGGTCCATCTCCTTCAGTTTATGGGCTATGGTGTAGTAGGCCATGTAGATTGTTGAATCGGTGAGGGGCTCTATTATCCACCTATCATCCCAGGGGAGCCTTGTACCGAGACCTATCCTCCTGGAGCATGCCCAGTCATTCAGCCAGTCAATGTAGTACTGGAAGTTGGCCCGGACCTCCTCTGGTATTATCTTCATGCTAGAGAGGCACCTGTGGGCCAGCTCCTTCCAGTCCTCATCGGAGTACTTCATGAACCACTGGTCCTCCATGAGCCTCACAACGCACCTTCCACCGCAGCGGCATATCACAGGGCGTTCTGCAAACTCGTACATCTCATCGGCCAGGCCCTCAGATTTCAGTTCATCTGCTATGACTTCACGGGCCTCTGAAACCTTCATTCCCCCGTAAACAGGGATGTGGCTGCTCATCACACCCCTGGCATGTTCAACCTTGTAGAGTTCCCCTGTGGCGTCCTCAAGTCGTTCATCCTCCTGACTTTCAACTCCGAATTTCTGGATGACCTCTACCGCAGGGAAACTTCCGTAACCCTCAACTGTGATCACATTGATGGGTTCGAGGCCCTCAATAACATCACCGAGACCATACCTCTCAACCAGTTCAGAGTTCTTCCTGAGGTCCTCAAGTGCTATGAAGTCTGCAGGCGCATGGGCAGGCACAGAGAAGACAACTCCAGTTGCATATTCAGGGTCAACAAATGATGCTGGAAGTATTGGATGCATTTCTCCAGTCACAGGATTTTCAGCTTCTCTTCCAATGAGTTCCTCAGGGTCCACATCACCCTCAACCTCAAGGTCCAGCTTCTGGTGGGACAGGTTATCAAGGGAGGCACGGCTTACTATCCAGTCCTCACCGCCTGTCCGTACCCTCACGTACTCCTCCTCCGGGTTCAACCAGAGATTGGTTGCACCGTAGATTGTTTCGGGCCTGAATGTGGCCGCAACAAGGTATGAATCATCTATTCTGAACTTGAGGAGCGTGAGCTGGTTTATGGCCACACCCTCCCCCTCAAGGAGGTCATGGTCACCGACCGGGTTTTCACAGTCAGGGCAGTACTTCACTGGATGTGCACCCTTCCTCACAAGGCCCATGTCACGGAGCTTCCCTATCTGCCACTGTATGAACCTGCTGTAGGTGGGGTCTGTGGTCTTGAATTCGCGCCTCCAGTCTATGGAGTAACCCATATCCTCCATCACAGAACGGTATTCCCTGCTGAAGTATTCAACGATGTATTCAGGGTCACTGAAGCGTTCAAGTTCCTCCTCTGGTACTTTGTGGACCTCCCTGTAGATCTTAAGGGTCCAGGGATCCTTTTTCTGTATCCTCCTGGCTATTCCTATTACCGGGGCCCCTGTGACATGCCAGGCCATTGGAAAGAGGACGTTGTATCCCTGCATCCTCTTGAAGCGTGCATAGACATCCGGGACCGTGTAGGTCCTGCCGTGTCCTATGTGCATGGCACCGCTGGGGTATGGGTAGGCAACTGTCAGAAAGATCTTCTCTCTGTCATCCGGGTCAGCATGAAATATTCCTGCATCTCTCCACTTATCGCGCCATTTACTCTCAATATCCACTGAATCACCGCCATCATGGCTTTTTGACTTCATTATTTAACCATTCAAGGTAATCACGGGATCCCCCTGTTATGGGAATTGAAATTATGCATGGGTTATCATAACTATGTAGTTCCCTCACTCTTTTAATTATTTGCCGGGATAGTTCACCGGTTGTTTTAACAATAAGGACCGACTCCTCATCCTCCTCAAGGGAGCCCTCCCAGTGGTAGAATGATTTTATGGAGGGTATGATATTCACGCAGGCTGCGAGCCTCTCCTCAACAAGTTTACGTCCGATCCTTCCTGATTCCTCCTGGCCGGAGGTCGTTATGTATATCAGTGTGAACATCAGATCACCCTGAATCGGCTATTTCAGGGGGCCTGAGTTTGTGCCCCGCTGCATGGATCATCCCTTGTATCCGACCAACCTCTTCAGCCGGCACTCCAAGCTCAGATGCGACCTTAAGAACCCCCATTTTTTTATCAACCAGCAGACAGAGGATCTCATCCAGGACATCGTAGCTTATCCCCAATTCCTCCTCATCGGTCTGACCGGGCCAGAGGCCGGCTGTTGGAGCCTTGGATATTATCTCGGATGGAACACCAAGCTCCTCTGCAAGCATACGGACCTGTTTCTTGTAGAGGCCTCCGATTGGAAGCATGTCAACCCCTCCATCACCGTATTTTGTGAAGTAACCCACAAGGAGCTCTGTACGGTTACCGGTACCTGCTACAAGCCGGTTCATGGAGTTTGCATGGTAGTAGAGGACCATCATTCTCGCCCTTGGTTTGAGGTTTGCCACAGCAAGTCTGCTGGGCCGGTGACCGCATATACTACTGAAGGAATTCAGAACGGGTTCAATGTCCACGGTTTCACATTCTATCCCTGTTTCCTCTGCAACAAGTTTCGCATGTTTAAGGTCCTCAGGGGGTGTTGTGTTGGATGGCATGATTATGCCAAGAACCCTCTCGGGGCCAAGGGCCTCTGATGCAAGGTAGGCGACCGTTGAAGAGTCCACACCCCCACTGAGACCCAGTACAACGCCCTCTGTCCCGCTATCAGCCACCATGGCCTTTATGAACTCCTCTATTCTCTTCCTCACATGGGGACCAAGCCCTGGAACACATCTCATGGAACCACCCTCTCCAAAGTAGCAATGGTTAAAAGTAGGTAGGGTATATTTTATATAACCATATAAATCAATGTAAGGTAACATGTGAAGGTGTTCATCAGCATCATGGATTCCTACAGGAGGAGTACAATGGCATTTAAGGATCTTTTCAAGTTCAATAAGGGCAAAACAACATTCGTGTTTATAGGTGGAAAGGGAGGCGTTGGTAAAACAACCATATCAGCTGCAACAGCACTGTGGATGGCCAGATCAGGTAAGAAGACACTGGTTATCTCAACCGACCCCGCACACTCACTTTCAGATTCACTTGAGAGGGAGATAGGTCACACACCAACCATGATAACAGATAACCTCTACGCGGTTGAGATAGACCCGGAGGTTGCAATGGAGGAGTACCAGGCAAAGCTGCGGGAACAGGCATCATTGAACCCTGGAATGGGACTTGACATGCTCCAGGACCAGATGGACATGGCCTCAATGTCCCCCGGTATAGATGAGGCCGCAGCCTTCGACCAGTTCCTGCGGTACATGACGACAGATGAGTACGATATCGTGATATTTGACACCGCCCCCACAGGCCACACACTCCGTCTGCTCTCATTCCCTGAACTCATGGACTCATGGGTTGGGAAGATGATCAAGATAAGGAGGCAGATTGGCAGCATGGCAAAGGCCTTCAAGAACATACTCCCGTTCATGGGCGACGAGGAAGAGGAGGACAGGGCCCTCCAGGACATGGAAGCCACCAAGAAGCAGATAAACGCTGCAAGGGAGGTTATGTCAGACCCTGAGAGGACCTCCTTCAAGATGGTTGTGATCCCTGAGGAGATGTCCATATACGAGTCCGAGAGGGCGATGAAGGCCCTTGAGAAGTACAGCATACATGCAGATGGTGTCATAGTAAACCAGGTGCTCCCTGAGGACAGTGACTGTGAGTTCTGCAATGCCAGGAGGAAACTGCAGCAGGAGAGGCTGAAGCAGATACGTGAAAAGTTCAGCGACCAGGTGGTTGCGGAGGTTCCACTACTCAAGGAGGAGGCCAAGGGTATCGACACCCTGGAGAAGATCGCCAGGCAGCTATATGGTGAACCGGAGACAGCCTGACTGGAATATAATATGTTTGGGGCTTATAATATTAAAAAGCAGTTAACCTCAAACACCACTATTTTTACATAAAACTCCTCTAAAGGCTTTAAAAATCTATAAAATTTTTTATCAATGATTTATTAGATTTTAAGGTTATATTGAATCATTAAGTTCATTTTAAAGTGATATGAGGTCTTATTTTTTTTAAAGAATCAAATGCCAAAATTTATAATATTCCTTCAAATTACTTAACAATATATTAACGTTAGGTGAGCACTATGAAAGTTGCAGTTTATGGCGCGGGTAATCAGAAACTTTATGTGGACCAGCTGAACTTGCCTGAAAAATACGGGGGTGAGGCACCCTACGGCGGAAGCAGGATGGCAATTGAGTTTGCAGAGGCAGGTCATGATGTTGTGCTAGCAGAGCCAGCAAGGGAAATGCTGGATGATGCCCACTGGAAGGTTGTTGAGGATGCAGGTGTAACCGTAACAGACAACGATGCTGAGGCAGCCAGCGAGGCGGAGATTGCAGTTCTCTTCACACCATTCGGTAAAAAGACCTTCGATATAGCAAAGGACATAACACAGCACCTTCCAGAGGGTGCTGTAATAGCAAACACCTGTACTGTATCCCCGGTGGTCCTCTACTACGTCCTTGAAAGGGAACTTCGAAGGGACCGTCAGGACCTGGGTATAGCATCAATGCACCCTGCGGCTGTCCCTGGGACACCACAGCATGGTCACTATGTCATAGGGGGACACTCAAGCAGTGAACTGGACATAGCCACCGATGAACAGATTTCAAGGTGTGTTGAACTTGCAGAAAGCTGTGGTAAGACAGCATACGTTGTACCTGCAGACGTATCAAGTGCAGTTGCTGATATGGGGTCCCTTGTAACTGCCGTAACACTTTCAGGTGTACTTGACTACTACTACGTTGGTACCCAGATAATCAAGGCACCTGTGGAGATGGTTGAGAAGCAGATCCTCATGACACTCCAGACAATAGCATCCCTTGTTGAAACATCAGGTGTTAATGGAATGCTCAAGGCCATGAACCCTGAGCTCCTTGTGAGGAGTGCAAAGTCAATGCACCTCCTTGAGGAGCAGGAGGAACTGGATGCTGCAATCAGCACACTCTCTGACCTTGATGATGAGGTTGTCCAGTGGATAAATAAGGGTGAAATCAGGCACACGGATCTCGTCGCGGCACAGGCCCTTGCAAATGAACTCAAGAACCTCATGGGTGGAAAGGCAGCAGAGGGTACCATAAGAAGGTGCATGAGGAAGATGTTCGAATAAAACCTTTATTTTTAACTATTTTAAGAATTTCAAATAAAAAATAAATAAAATCAGGTGACGGTTATTCGCATATCAACCACCCTGAATGTCCTGGTTATGTAGACGTATCTGTAACCCCTGATTGTATTTGTGTGGCTGAGGGTTGCCGACAGTGTATCCGCCCTGAAGGTCTCAGATAACCGTATGGTCCTTGTGTACCTGCTTGGGTTGTAGATTTTCCTTGTTGTAACGATTTTTGCATCGTACGGATAGTAACCGATGGTTGCAGTGTAGGATCCTCCACGTTTCAGTGTAAATTTGTAGGTCTTGTATGCAAGTTTCTTGCCGGCTGATGAGTACACTGTGACATAGTAGGTCACCGTTGTGGTGTAACTTCCCGTGTTTTTGAATGTGAATCTGTAGGTCCTTTTTGGTGGGTTCACGTAGACCATGGCGGTTTTCAGGTTGTTGATGCTGAATGTGTATTTACCGGGGGATGAGATGTATCTCTGGAATCTCAGCACCGCTCCCTCATGGGGTCCCACCCTGATGGTGTAGGTACTGATGAGGTTGCCGTTGAGGTAGACAGGAACTGTGAAGTCACCTTCAACGTCACCTGTGTTCTGGATTTCTGCTTCAACCTCGACGTTGGCTGATCCCACGGCACTGGATGGTGTCACATTGAGGGACCCTATTTCAAGTGTGGCTGGTTTCAGTACATTGACGTTTTCAGCAGGTAGTGTGTCAACGGTAAAGGTATGGTTGCCCCGCTGTGTTATGGGGTATGTGAATGTCACGGGGGTTTCTCCACCGGCAGCCACGTTCACGGTCTTTGATTGAACAGGTACGCCGTCTATGTAGAGCCTTGATGTGTAGTTACCTGGAACGTCACCCACATTGGAGACCCTTGCAGATACTTCAACGTTTAGGGGAAGAACCCCCTGGTGGGGTGAAACCATCAGGCTGTGCACTGTGAATGTGGCAGGTCTCAATACCCTCACGGTCACCGGTGTAAGGCCATTAACCGTGACAGCATGGTTTCCGGGGTCACTGAGTTTCTCACTGAAGAATACCGGGAAGGCACCAGGTCCTGTAAGCTGCAAAGTCTTATTCTGAACGTTCACTCCGTCTATGTAGAGCCTTACGGTGTAGTTGCCACGACCCTCTTCAGAGGTGCTTATCATTGCGGTTACGTTGAATAGGAGGGTTGAAACACCTGAAGACGGATTTACGCTGAGGTTTGAGATCAATGGTTCGTTTAGTACCCTGACGGTTACAGGTGCAAGTGCCCCTATGCCGGCAAGGTATGTTCCTGGAGTATCCAGGGTATGGTTGAAGCGGATCAGTGATGTTCCTCCTGCAGGAACTGTCACGGTTCTTGTATCCACAGCTGCACCATTTATGTAGAGGGTTGCGGTGTACTCCCCATCAACTTCCCCTGTATTTCTGAGTTTAGCTGATGCTGCAAGGTCAAGGGGGCTGAAGCCAGATGTCGGGGTGACGGTTAAATCTGAGGCGGTTATATTTGCCGGTCGAAAGACCCTGACATTCCTTGTGAATCCATTGATTCCAACACTGTGGTTTCCAGGTAGCAGTGTTGTTTTCATTGAGATTTCCCTTGTTTCACCGGGGTTGAGGCTGACGGTGTTCTCCTGCACGGTTTGGTTGTTGACATGGAGCCTTGCTGTGAACCCTATGACCATATCATAGGGGTTGGTCACGTTGAGGAGTGCTGTGACGTTCAGTGTACCCACACCGGTTCCAGGGGTAACAGCGAAGCCCCCGAACACAGGGTCAGGATCAAGCACCTGATTTTAACCTCTTCACCGGAGTTAAAACGGAGATTGTACTCCCCAGGAACCATGATCGGATTCTTAATTGAAACCTTAACACTTGACCGTCCAGGTAGGGTAACTGTTCGGCTGTCCCATGCGACACCGTCAAGGTAGACGGTAAGGGTGAAATCACCTGGAAGGTCCCCCTGGTTTATGATTGTGGCGTTCACAGTTACATTGAGGGGTGACTTACCCTCCAGTGGTGTTACTGTCACATTTGTGATGTTGAAGCTTGCCTCGCTGAGGACCCTGACCGTGCCTGAGGTGACGTTGTTGAGTGATATGGTGTAAATTCCACTTTCAGGGAGGGTTATAATGGCAGAGAACGGTACCGTGCTTCCACCGGGAACATCAAATGTCTGTTCATGGACATCCACTCCATTAACATAGATTATGGCCGTGTAACTCCTTGTGCCTGAGTCTATGCTGGTGATATTGGCAGTGACCATGACATTCAGCGGTGCAAGACCACTTTCCGGCGTCAGCCTGAAACCGTCCACAAGGAACTTTTCACCCTCCATCACGTTGACGGTTATGGGGTCAAGTTCATTTATGGTTATTTCATGCACACCAGCGGCAAGGGTCCTGTTGAAGGATACTCTGACCCTTGATTTTGCATCAACAGTCACAATCCTGCTATCAACGAGAGTTCCATCGACGTAGAGGCCGGCGGTGTATGTGTCAGGTAGATCACCGTAGTTAACAATGTCAGCAGTCACGTTAACCCGGAGGGGCTCTGTGCCGGCACGTGGTAGCACTGTAAGATTTTCAGGGATTATGAGGGGGCCGCTGAATGCCCTGACAGTGAATGGCTGGAAGTTGTTCACGGTAACAGAATATGTCCTGCTGTTCCTGAGAAGGTATTCGAAGCTGAAGTCCCTTGTTGTTTTTGATTCCACCTCTATCCACTGCCATAAGACCTCGTATCCGTTGACGTAGAGCCCCAGGCGGTACCATCCGCTGGCATCCCCCCAGTTGGTGATTTTACCATTCACCGTAATTGATAGGGGTGCTGTTCCATTCACCGGCATTATACTCATATTGCTTATGAAGAATGGTGTGAACCTTGTGAGGAAACCATCTGATAGTCCCGTGAGCTTCGCTTTCCTGGCATCTGATGTTACAGGGAAATTGTTTGACCAGGTCTTTCCGGCAACATAGATGTTCTGGTAGGGGTCAACAGCAACAGCATAACCCTGATCAGCTTCTATTCCACCTAGATAGGAGCTGTAGAGGACGCTTCGGGGGATGCTGAATTTTGTGATGAAGGCATCCACACCGTTAAGTGACCTGTCAAGTGCCCCCTCTGTGAGTGGGAAGTCAGATGAGGATGTTGTACCTGTCAGGTAAAGATTTCCATACCTGTCTGCTGCAATTCCATATACTGCATCATCACCGCTTCCACCGAGGTAGGTTGAGTATGTCACATTCTCACCATCGAATGCCAGGATGAATCCATCAGAAAGGCCCTTCTTTGTCCTCTGGTATGCTGTCACAGGGTTTATGGGGAAATCCGTGGAGTTGGTTTTACCCGCAATGTAGATGAGGCCACCATAGGATGTAATGGCGTGGCACATATCCTGTAATAAGCCTCCAAGGTAGGTTGAGTAGTCAAAGCTCATCTGTGGGGTGAATCTTGATATGAAGATATCATTCGTACCCTGCTTGTACTGTGAGACTGCATCGAAGGTTACCGGGAAATCATCAGAGTAGGTGTACCCTGCAATGTAGATGTTCCCGTTGTTATCAAGGGCAATTCCCTGACAGTAGTCGTCCCAGGACCCTCCAAGATAGCTCAGGTAAGTAACGGTGAGGTTCTTGTCAAGTTTGGCAATGAACGCATCATAACCGCCGTGATTGATTTTCTGGCAGGCGTCATCTGTCACCTGAAGGTTCTCTGAGATGGTGTATCCACTCACATAGAGGTTTCCCGATCCATCCATTACAAGACCCTTTGCAACGTCATATTTGGATCCACCAATATATGTGATCCTTTCGATTTTGCCTAGGGGGTCTATCCGTGCCACGAATGCATCCTTACCCTCAACACCAGCTCCACTTATTTCGCCTGCAACATAGGCGTATCCATCTGCATCTGCGATTACTCTGTGTCCCCAGTCGTCTCCAGCTCCGCCGAAGGTTGTGTTGTATATGACTTGTCTTGATGTGTTGAATTTTACCACGAAGACGTTCTTGGACCCGTTGACGTGCGTTGAACCGGTCACATAGATGTAGCCGGATTCATCAACGTAAACGTCACGTGCTTCATCAACCACATCACCACCAAGATAGGTTGAGTAGTCCATGGTGTAATTTGATTCAGCAAAGGCTGAGCCCTGAAGGACGACCATGAGAAGTAGTCCACAGATCAGAGCAGAAAACTTTTTATACGGATCAATGATCATCACCTCCCGAAAACATTACAGTTTATATTATAATTACAATGAATATACTTTACGATTTAATTTTAAAACTGAAAAAAGAGTTCTATATTGAAATACATTTATTCAGAACTGTTAGAATGTATTAAACATTGAAATAGGAGTTTAAAGGTGAGATTTTTGTTAAAAAATATTTAAATGTATCATCCGATTTAATCGTGAATAAAGAGGAATTCCTCTGTTTTTTTCAAGAATTTCAACTATACTATTGACCTTTAACTAGATTCATGACTGAAATCTGAATAAAATAGAGTTAGGTGTGATCTGACCTGCTGGAGTAACAGGGGGTGGATAGGGATCTAAACTGTGGCCCGCAGTTACAGTTATCCATGATCAGTAAGTTCAGAAATGGGGTCATTCTACACCAGTATCAGTGTTTATCAGCCAGCATCAGTTCATTAAAAACATGAAGCTTCAGTGTAGTTTTATCAGCTTAACATGGGAGAAATCCATCGGGCCCTTCAGAATACAACAATGACTGACATGTAACTGAATTCAGATACCACCAGTTCCCTGAGTTTCAGTTCAACAACCCTCTCATCAGGGTAGCTGAGCCTTTCACAGACAGCAACACATCTTTCCGGATCCATACCACTTTCAATAAGGAACCTGGCGGTCTCAGACGGAGTCCTTGATGGGAGAATTATTGTTGGTCTCCCGTTATCAAGGATATCCAGTATATTCTCCTCACCGCGGCCATGAAATGTGACCATGTCAGCATCATCCCAGGGAATAAGTAGCCTCGCAGCGCAGAGCTGGACGGAACTCACACCGGGTATAACCTGGATTTCAACATCAAGCTTATTTTTTGATATTATCCTCTTAACTGGTTTCAGAACACCTGAAAACCCCGGGTCACCTGTCGAGAGCACCGAAACCTTACCTGAAACTGCAAGCTCGACTGCCATTTCAAGCTTTTCATCCATATCCCCAGCACCCAGCACGACAGCTTCAGTCACATCAGGAAACAGTTCAAGGGCCCTTCGGCTCCCAAATACAGTATCAGAATCCCCCACAGCCACAGCTGCGGCAGGGGTTATGTAATCAGATGAACCGGGACCTATCCCCACTATATAGAGCACCATGACCATCCACAACCAGTGCATTCAGTTCAACGGAATCTTATTCAAGACAACATATATAATTGTTTCATGACCATTTATTAATGTGGTAACAATGATTCAGATTGCAGTCACAGGAAAACCCAACGTTGGAAAATCATCCTTCTTCAACGCAGCCACACTCTCCGAGGCAGAGGTGGCATCATACCCATTCACCACCATCGATGCCAATCATGCAGTTGCCTATGCATCCTGCAGTTGTCCATGTCAGGAGCTCGGGGTTCAGTGCAATCCCAAAAACTCAAGATGCATTGATGGAACCAGACTGATCCCTGTGGAACTCATCGATGTGGCTGGTCTTGTTCCGGGGGCCCATGAGGGCAGGGGTCTTGGAAATAAGTTCCTGGATGATCTCAGACAGGCCAGGGCATTCCTGCATGTCATAGATGCATCAGGTTCAACAGACGAGGAGGGGAGGCCTGTTGAGCCAGGGAGCCATGACCCTCTGGAGGATGTGCAGTTCCTTGAGGACGAAATAACCATGTGGCTCTACGGAATCCTTGAGAAGAACTGGGACCGCCTTTTAAGGAAGGCATCCTCAGAGAAACTTGACATGAATAGCATAATCCATGAACAGCTCTCAGGTACAGGTATAACCCCCGAGGATATCATCGAGGCATCAAGGAAGGTGGATGCAGATGTCTACTCATGGGGTAAGGATGAACTCCTGGAATTTCTCGAGGAACTCCTCAGGATAGCGAAGCCAATGCTGATAGTTGCAAACAAGGCCGACATTCCAGAAGCACGGAAAAACATTGAACGCCTCATGGATTCCTACCCACACGTGGTACCGGCATCTGCAGAGGCTGAACTTGCCCTCAGAAGGGCATCAGAGGCCGGGCTTATTAATTACACTCCTGGGGAAGGGGACTTTGAGATCATCGATGGCGCAGGGCTTACCGACAGGCAGATGTCAGCCCTTGAGTATATCCGTGAAAACGTCCTTGAGGTCTATGGAAGCACCGGTGTCCAGGAGGCGATCAACAGGGCGGTATTTGATCTTCTTGACATGATAGTTGTCTTCCCGGTTGAGGATGAACACCACTTCACGGATCAGAGGGGCAACGTTCTTCCTGATGCACTCCTGGTGCCCCGTGGTTCCGGTCCAAGGGACCTTGCCTACCTGATACACACTGAGATTGGAGACTCCTTCATGCACGCGGTGGATGCAAGGAGGGGAATGAGGGTTGCGGCGGACCATGAACTTGAGGACGGGGACATAATAAGCATAATATGTGGCAGATAGTATTAAATAAAGTTAATAACATGGGTGGTCAGTTTCAAGTGTAACCCTGTGGTCCATATGGGATGATATGCTGCAGGAAAATCATGATATTACTGAAAGCTGTTAAATTGAGTGGTACATTTCAAGTGTATTGATGGTGAGGGCAATGGGGAGTATACACGAGCTTCATGAGGAAGAGGTTTTCAGGAGGCTTGGGACTTCACCCTCTGGCCTTGACCCTCTGGAGGCTGAAAGACGCCTTAAGGAATATGGCCCCAATGAACTTGAGGAGGTCAGGGGTAAACCACACATACTTCTCTTTCTCTCCAACCTTTACAATGTCCTGGCGATCCTCCTCTGGGTATCAGCTGCACTGTCACTCCTCACAGGCAACAGTCAGCTTGCCGTTGCAATTATACTTGTAATAATCATAAATGCGGTTTTCAGTTTCTGGCAGGAATATGAGGCCGAGAAGGCTGCAGAGGCCTTAAGGGATATTCTGCCCATCATGGTCAAGGTTATTAGGGGGTCAGATGAAACTGTGATCCCGGCAGCCGAGGTGGTCCCCGGTGACCTCATCCTTCTGGAGGAGGGTGACACGGTCCCGGCAGACGCAAGACTTGTTGAATCCAGCCAGCTCAAAATTGACGCATCCACGCTCACAGGTGAATCAAAGCCGGTCAGAAAGGTATCCCATCCAGTTAAAAGATTTGATAATTATATAGATATCGATAACATCGTATTTGCAGGTACACAGGTGGTATCAGGGACAGGAAGGGCCATAGTATTCGCAACTGGGGGGGATACAGAATTCAGCAGGATAGCATCCCTAACACAGGAGGTAAGGGAGGAGCCAAGCCCCCTCCAGAGGCAGATATCCCGGGCTGCCAGTATCATAAGCATTCTAGCAGTTTCAATGGGACTTGTTCTCTTTGCAGTCAACCTCTACATTGTTAAACTCCCCCTTGAGACTGCACTGATCTTTGCAATAGGGCTCATGGTTGCAAATGTACCTGAGGGTCTTCTACCAAGTGTAACCCTGGCCCTTGCAGCGTCAGCAAGGAAGATGGCCAGGAAAAACGCCCTTGTGAAGAGACTTTCCAGTGTAGAGACCCTGGGATCCACAACAATAATCTGCACAGATAAGACAGGGACCCTAACGAGGGGTGAGATGACGGTAAGGAAGATATGGATACCCTACAGGGTCGTGGAGGTCACAGGTTCAGGCTACAGGCCAGAGGGTGAATTCCTCTGCAATGGAAAACCGGTAACCCACAGGGAGGTAAGGGAGATAAGGCTCCTCATGAGGGCGGCATCATTCTGCAACGATTCAAAACTTGTTAGAGACGAAAAGGGCTGGCACGTGATTGGAGACACAACAGAGGGCGCACTCCTTGTGGCCGCAGAGAAGATAGGCTTTGACCTTCATGGGGAACTTGAGAGGATGCCCCGGATAATTGAGCTCCCCTTTGATTCAAAACGAAAGTCAATGACCTCAATTCATGAAAAATCTGGTAAAAGGGTGGCCTACGTCAAGGGGGCCCCAAAGAAGATAATAGAGTTATCAGAGAGAATATCAGTGGATGGGAGACCCAGACCACTGGATGATGATGAAAAAAGGAGGATCATAGAGATACATGACAGAATGGCCTCCGAGGGACTCAGGGTACTTGCATTCGCTTACAGAGAACTCCCAGAGGATCTTGAGGATTACACGCCTGAAAATGTTGAAAGGGAACTGACACTGGTTGGAATGGCTGCAATGCATGATCCACCCAGGGAGGGTGTGAGGGAGGCTGTGAGGCAGTGCAGAACTGCAGGTATAAGGATAATAATGATAACCGGCGATTACGGACTCACCGCCGCAGCCATAGCAGGTGAACTTGGAATCATAGAGGGCGACAGCTACAGGGTGATAAAGGGAAAGGAAATGGATGAAATGGAGGACCATGAACTTCTAAGGATCCTGTCTGAGGAGGAGAACATAATATTTGCCAGGGCAGTCCCTGAACACAAGATGAGGATAGCATCGGTCCTTGAGGGTGCCGAGGAGATAGTTGCTATGACAGGGGACGGTGTCAACGACGCCCCAGCCCTCAGGAAGGCTGATATCGGGGTTGCGATGGGGAGCGGCACCGACGTTGCAAAGGAGGCTGCTGACATAGTACTCGCCGATGACAACTTTGCAAGCATTGTAACTGCGGTTAGGGAGGGCAGGACGGTATATGAGAACATAAGGAAATTCATAACCTACATATTTTCACATGAAACCGCAGAGATAGTCCCATTCATTCTCATGGTGATCTTTGGAATACCCCTCCCCATAACAATAATGCAGATACTTGCAATAGACCTTGGTACCGATACGCTGCCGGCCCTTGCCCTGGGAAGATCCCCACCTGAATCTGATGTGATGCAGAGGCCACCAAGATCAGTGAGGGAGAGGCTACTTAATCTTGAGGTTCTCCTGAGGGGGTACCTGTTCACGGGAGCCATTGAGGCATTCCTTGTGATGATGGCGTACTTCCTTGTGCTATCGGCTGGGGGATGGGTGCCAGGTCAGAGCCTCCCCGCAGACGACCCCCTCTACATGAGGGCCACCACGGTGGTCTTTGCAGGTATAGTGATGGCTCAGATTGGCAATCTCCTCTCATCACAGACCACCCGCTCCTCAGCTCTGAAGGTGGGGCTTCTGAGGAACAGATGGATAACCGCTGGTATGATATTCGCCATCACTGTGATGCTGATGGTCATATATCTGCCCCCACTGCAGCCGGTTTTTGGAACACAGCCATTGAAAGCACAGGAATGGCTGATGATCATCCTTTTCGCGCCACTGGTTTTTCTTACAGATGAAGCGCGGAAGTTAATTCAGAGGAGGCTTGGTTGATCAGATGTTTCTTCTCAGAGATGGAAGGAAACTTATCCTGGGCTGGAATATAAGGAATCTTTCAGAAATTTTTTAATAATACAAATTAGAAATGTGTTCCAGAGGAGGTGCCTGAATGAGATGGATTGCACTCATGCTTTTCATGGTATTTCTTGCCGGCGCCCTTGAAGCATGCGCTGCACACGACTCAGATGCCTTGAAACCCACAATCAAGGCTAAGGGCGGATTCAGCGGATTTAAGGGTTCATCAAAGAGGCTCAAAACGGATCTTGACGATGAAGACGATGAAGACGATGGGGGCTCTGGTGGCTTTTGGCTGCTTGCAGCTATTGTGATTGTTCTGATTGTTGCTGTGGTCCTGGCATACATATTTTTCACAAGGCGGGGAACCCCATAGAAGGCAGGGTAATTTAATGGTGCTAATAGTTGAGATAATAAGAAAACACCTCCCGCGGGTTATGAGGGTCCCTGCTGCACGGATCTTCCTCCTTGCAGTGGCGGTCATTGCCTACGGAACCCTCGGATTCCACTTCATTGAGGGGGAATCATGGACGGTCTCATTCTACTGGACCTTCGTGACCATAGGGACCGTAGGCTACGGGGACTACAGTCCATCAACACCACTGGGGATGTACTTCACCGTGACCCTCATAGTCATGGGTATAGGTACCTTTGCCATCGCAGTGGAGACACTCCTTGAATTCCTGATAAAGAGACAACAGATGAGGCTTATGGGGCTGATAGACGTGGTCAAATCAAAACATGTGGTTATATGCGGGTGGAGTGAGAGCACACTCGAGTGCCTAAAGGAACTTGGCGGAAACGAGGTCTTTGTGCTCGCTGAGGATGAGAGTGTCAGGAAGAAGGTCCTCAAGAATGGCGCCAGCTTTGTTCATGGAGATCCAACAAGGATATCTGACCTTGAAAAGGCCAATGTAAGGGGTGCAAGGGCTGTTATAGTGGACATGGAGTCTGATTCAGAGACCATACACTGCATACTGGGAATAAGGAAAATCGACTCCAGTGTGAGGATAATAGCCGAGGCAGAACGCTATGAAAACATTGATCAGATCCGGATGGCAGGGGCCGACCAGGTTATCTCACCATTCGTCATATCAGGACGGCTCATGTCAAGGAGCATCGATGATGGCTATGAGGCCATGTTTGTACAGGATGTCCTTGCAGAGGAATCAACAAGGAGGATGGTTGAAGTTCCAGTGCCCCCCAAAAGTCCCATTGAGGGCATCTCGGTCCTTGAAGCAGACATCCATGAGAGGACAGGTGTGATCGTAATTGGCGTGGGCCGGGGCGATGAACTCATAATAGACCCACCCAGGGATTACGTATTCCAGAAGGGTGATATAATTCTGGGAATAGGCAAAACCCATGAGATAGATCGCCTTATGGAATACATAGGCTCATGAGCACTGGAATTACGGCCATATAACAGGTATCCTCCTTAAGGGCTCAACACGCACAGAATCGTCAAGAACAGTCCGGAAGGAATATGCTATCACATTCATGCCTTTTTCATTGGCTTCTTTCAGTGCATACGAAAATTCAGGGTCCATTTCAATATTTGGAGAGAAGGAACGTGCATTTTCACCAAAAACCAGGAAAAGGACGCTGCTTTTATAGCCCATGGAGAGCGCAGATGCAAGCTCTCCAACATGCCTCCTTCCCCTCAGTGTGGGGGCATCAGGGAAGAGTGCCACCTCACCCTTTACAAGGGTACACCCCTTAACCTCAACAAGCATTTCTTCAGCCCCTGATGAGAGAAGGAAGTCAATTCTGCTTCTTCCAAATGGGTATTCCCTTTTTTTCACAGTGAAACCACGAAATTCGTCAACACGGTCTGATTCTATTATGCTGGCGGCGATGGCACTGTGAAAACCGGAGTTCACGAGGACCCACTCATCTCCCCTTCTTAGTGCTATGACATCAAACTCGGTTTTTCTTTCCTTTCCACTTGCTTTTCTAACTATAACCTGATTTCCAGGTATAAGGAGCTCCCTGAGCCTACCAGGATCCTTCAGGTGGGCCAGCCTCTTCTCACCACCCACATCAACAACCATGGTGAACCTGTTGGGTCTTTCAAGGTACATTCCCATCAGGGGTTTATCTATGATCATGGTAACCATCCTTATATACTAATTTGACTTAAATGAATATCAATCAGTCCATGGATATGAACTGTGGGGTGAGAGAACCCTCTTTGCTGATGGATATCCATCGGTCCATGGACATTAACTATGAGGTGAGAGAATTTGCATCCAAGACCCAGCCCGATAGCAGCATCACTCTACACACTCAGAGACCTGGATGCTGACGTTATAATTCTACACGGCCCCCATGGGTGCTGCTTCAGAACAGGAAGGCTCCTTGAAACCGATGGGGTCCGGGTTCTGACCACTGCAATGTCAGAGCAGGACTTCATATTCGGGGCCTCAGATAAACTGGCAGAGACACTCAGGGAGGCCTATGAGATGTTTTCACCCGACCTTGTGGGTGTTGTTGGAACCTGCGCCAGCATGATAATAGGTGAGGACCTCAGGGAGGCGGTCCAGAGGGCGGATATACCCGCAAGGGTTCTAACGGTTGAATCCCATGGGGGATTCGGTGAGGGTGACAACACGGAGGGGGCCATAATAGTCCTTGAGGCGGCTGCAGACCAGGGAATAATTCCCCGTGAGGAGGCAGAGAGACAGATAGAGATGTTAAAACTTGCAACTGAAATTGAGAAGACAAGGGGAATGGCACAGGGCGGTTACATACGCCCATCATATGGTGATGACAAGGATGAGGTGTCAATAAGGGTTCTTGAGGCCATAAAAAATGGTAAAAGAGTTGCATTTGTGCTTAATGCCAAGAAAGAGACATCATACCTATTTTCAGATCCTCTGAGACTTCCATTTGACTCAATAAACCCCGATAACCATCCTCTTATAATCGCAAATCTTGACAGGAACACCGGTCTTCCAAGGATACGCAGACACGCAGCTAACATACTTGAAGGAATAGAGGAGGCAGGAAACCGTGTTGATTACATAACGGGGGGCCTCGATGAATATCCTGTAACAGGTAAAAGAGCAGCGGAGATACTGAAGGATGAGAGAATAGAATTTGCAGTTGTATCGGGTGTTCCCCATGCCCTGCCGGTTGAGGAACTGGAACTGGAATCCGTCGCCATTACAGACGGGCCGAGGCTCGTGGAACCACTCAGGAAACTTGGATACATCCATGTGGTGGCTGAGCTGGATGCACATGCAAGGACCCTGGGACAGAGCACCATCGTATCATCAGACTTTGGAGATGCACTGAGGAGAAACATTGAGAAGGTGATTTAATTGGCTGAAACCGTTGGAATGATACTCTGCGGAGGATTTGGAAAGAGACTGAGACCCCTCACCGAGAAGATCCCGAAACCACTCATAGAAATAAAAGAGGGCTACACTATCCTGGATAAACAGCTCTTTGACCTTAAAAATGCCGGTATAAATAGGACCTACCTCCTCACAGGATTTCTAGGGGATAAGATAGAGGAGAGATATGGTGATGAGTACAAGGGCCTCAGACTGGAATATGTAAGGGAAGAGAAACCCCTTGGAACACTCAACGCAATAAGGCTTGGTATGGAGGCCATCGATGGAGATAAACAGTGCATAATACGTAACGGGGATGTGGTGGCAGACCTGAACATAAGGAAGATGATACACCTTGGGGAGATGTCCGATTATCCCCTGACCATCTTCATAACCAAGATGCAGTCACCCTACGGTATAGTGGAACTCAGCGGGGATAAGATAATCAGCTTCAGGGAGAAACCACTCCTTGACTATTACATAAATGCAGGTGTGTACTTCTCCAAGGGGCAGCTGGACTTCGGGGACTTCGAATCAGGCGACATTGAGAAAACGCTTTTCCCCCTCATGGCCAGCGAAAACAAGCTTGGCTACTACAGGGAGGATGGACTATTCTGGATGGCAATAGACACATCCAAGGAGCTGGAGGAGATACGCAAGGAGTACCGCAACAGGGAGGACAAGCCCTGGGGCTATGAGAAGGTACTCATAAACACAGAAAAGTACCTCACAAAGGAGCTATTCATAAGGGAGGGCTACAGGACATCCTTCCACTACCATGAGGAGAAGGATGAGACCATGTACATAATATCAGGGTCAGGGTACATTGAATTCCAGGACAGGAAGGAGTACTTCAGCAAGAACGACACCATCAGAATTGAGCCCGGTGAGAGACACTCCATTGTGGCAATGGAGAATACTGTACTCCATGAGGTATCAACGCCACACCTCGATGACACCGTAAGGGTGAAGGACTACTATGCCAGGTGATCCATTGATAGCCATCATAGACTATGGGAGCGGGAACCTCCGAAGCATCTCCAACGCCTTCAGGAAGATAGGGGCCGATGTTCAGGTAACATCAAGTCCTGAATTCCTCAATGAATCAGATGCCCTTGTACTTCCAGGGGTCGGGGCCTTTGGAAGTGCAATGGCTAAACTTGAGAACTTAAGGGACCCGATAATCAGGAACATAGATGATGGTAAACCCTTCCTGGGCATATGCCTGGGACTCCAGGTTCTCCTATCCGAGAGCCAGGAATCACCTGGTGTCAGGGGACTTGATGTCATAAAAGGGGAGGTGGTGAGGATACCCCCCGGAAACAAGGTGCCCCATATGGGCTGGAATCAGCTGGTCCCCAGGAGGGACTCCCCACTCCTTGAAGGCGTGGAGGAGGAGTACTTCTACTTCGTCCATTCATACCATGCGGAACCAGCAGACGACGTTGTTGTGGCAACAACCGAGTATGGCATTGAGATGACAGCTGCCATCGAGGCAGACAACGTATATGCAACCCAGTTCCACCCTGAAAAGAGCGGTGAGGCCGGGCTTGATATCCTGAGAAACTTCAGGGAAATAATCAGGAGGTAAATTTTAATGGACATAGAGGAATTTGTAAGGCGCAACATAGACCAAATGGATGGGGAGTCCCTGCGAAGAATCCTGGCAGATAGGATACGGGAATTCAAGGATATCGACACCGAGAGGTCCATGAGGATGGCCGATGCCGTGATATATGAGGTTAAAAATACACTCGAAACTGATGGCCTGGACGATGGGCTGCGGGAGATAATATCATATCCCATCGCTGGTGTTGGAATGGGCGAGATGGGTGTGGGATCCCGGGGAGAGGGGGACTTCTTTGTCCACAGGAAAATCGCTGATATAGTATCAAGCACAGAAACCGGCGCATTTATAAATCCAGATGCCCAGGACGATGGCGGTGTTGTAAGGACAGATACAGGTAATGGGGAGGTCTACATAACAACCGCCGTTGACGGAATCCACTCCAGACTCAGCGAGTACCCCTTCCTTGGGGGTTTCCATGTTACAAGGGCCGCCCTCCGGGATGTCTGTGTAATGGGTTCCAGGCCAGTCGCACTCATAAGCGACCTCCACCTTGCAGATGATGGGGATGTTGGCAAACTCTTTGACTTCACAGCAGGGGTCGCGGCGGTTTCTGAACTGGTTGATGTACCCGTGGTTGCAGGGAGCACATTGAGGGTTGGTGGCGACATGGTACTCGGCGACAGACTCGTGAGTGCGGTGGGTGCCATCGGGGTTTCAGGGACACAACCAACAGCAAGGAAGAGGGCCGAGCCAGGTGATGTTATACTCCTTACAGAGGGCTCAGGAGGGGGTACCATCACAACAGCCGCCATATACCATGGACTCTTTGATGTTGTATGGGAAACCCTTGATGTGAACTTCATAAGGGCATCGGGGGCCATAATGGAGGCGGGGCTCCTTGAGGGTATACATGCAATGACCGACGTCACAAATGGGGGGCTAAGGGGCGATGCCCATGAAATATCATCAACCACAGGTGTGGGTCTTGAATTCGATGCCGAGGCTGTGAGGTCAATGGTTAACCCAAGGGTACTTGAAATGCTCGAGGACCTTGAAATTGACCCCCTGGGGGTATCAATTGACTCCCTGATGATAATAGCACCTGAGGATCTCTCCCATGATATCATAAGGGCAGTTGAAAGTTCAGGTGTCCCCATAGCCGAGGTGGGGAGGGTCACAGATTCAGGTGTTCCCCTCCTCATGAGGGATGGTGAGATGGAGGAGCTCAGACCCCTCTTCCGTGAGGCCGCCTACACACAGATAAAGAAGATGGTTGGTGATGAAACACCCCAGGACTTTGAGGAGATGAAGAGGAAGGTTGAGAAGGCCGCAAGGAGGGCCATAGAGAAAAAGGACATGATCGTTAAACTCATAGGAAAGTGAATGGTGTCCGTATGGATGATGGGGGCTACATATCAACCCTGGATGCGATCCTTGGACTTGCAGTGATCTTCATACTGATGGCTTCAGTTCTCAACACCGGCACAGCTCCTGTGGATGACACCATGGAAGCTTCAGATGTCCTTGATGCAATGGCATCCTACCCTGCAGATAAACCGCTACTTGAGGAACTTTCAGAGTACCCCAATTCCACACTGGCATCAGGGTTCCTCAACGGGACACTTGAGGGGATGAACTACAATCTGACCATGGATAACGGTTCAGGAGAGGTTACAGTTGCCTCCCGCGGTTCCATGGGTGATGCAGAAAACATAGATACCTCTGTGGCCTGCCGGGGCACTGTGATCTTCAGGCTTTATGTGTGGAGGTGACTGCTGGCATGGAAAAATATTAATAGTTGATTGCTCCAACTCTTTATTGGTCTAATTTTGCCCTGATAGTGTAGCGGATATCACGTAGGACTGCGGATCCTATTACCCGGGTTCAAGTCCCGGTCAGGGCATTCATTTTCAGTTTAAAGGTATTTACGACCCTTAAAAATTTTTCATCATAAATTACAACGGTCCCTGACACTTTGACTGCAGAATGACTTTTTTCACAATTCATCAACATACACCCCATTAAAACTTTATCCCATGCACTCCAATCTATAACTGGAGGTGTGGTTGTCATGGGGAATTACTTCAACCCTGAAATAGAGACCATGGAACGGGAGGACCTTGACGCCCTCGTGGAGGAGAGGATAAGATATACCGTGAACTATGCCTATGAGAACTCCCCATTCTACAGTAAATGGTTCAGGAAAAACAAGATCAAAACCTCAGATATAAGGAGCCATGAGGACCTCAGGGAGCTCCCGATAATAACCGGTGAAACCGTGCGGCAGAACCAGCCCCCTGAAAGGGATGACTTCGAATTCAGATGTGCCCCATGGGAGGATATATACACCATACACGAAACCAGCGGTACAAGCGGAAGGCCTAAGTCATTCTTCCTAACATGGGGGGACTGGCAGAGGTACGCCGAGAAATATGCAAGGTCATTTGTATCCCAGGGATTTGAGGGGGGTGACAGGGTTGTGGTCTGCGCCTCATACGGCATGAATGTGGGTGCAAACACCATGACCCTTGCAGCACAGAAGATAGGGATGACCATAATCCCAGAGGGCAAATGCACATTTCCTGTGAGGATAATAGAGAGCTACCGTCCCACGGGTATAGTTGCAAGCATATTCAAACTGCTGAGGCTCGCAAGGCGCATGAAGGAACAGGGACTTGACCCCAGGGAGTCAAGTATAAGGAGACTGGTAGCAGGTGGTGAAAGCTTTGCACCTGAATCACGGGAATATGTGGAGGAAATATGGGGTGTGGAAGTCTACAACACCTATGGAAGCACCGAGGGGACCATGTGCGGGGAATGCCATATCAAGGAGGGCCTGCATGTCCCTGAGGACCTGGTGCACCTGGACGTTTATGATCCGACCATGAGGGACTTTGTTGAGGATGGAGAGTGCGGCAGAATAGTCCTCACAACACTCCTGCCTGTGGGTGAGAAAACAGGAACCCTCCTCCTCAACTATGACACCGAGGACACCACAGTTGTAATCTCAAGGGAGAGGTGCAAATGTGGAAGGACCCATATGAGGATAATGAACCCTGAAAGGGAGGCTGAGACATTCTGGGTGGCAGGGCACCCCTTCAACAGGGTCGATGTTGAGGCTGCAGTGTTCCAGAGGGAGAACATGGATTATCTAACAGGTGAATACGAGGCCTTCCTCTATGGCGATGAGGATGAGGGGCCAATAACAATGAGGGTATCGCTGGAGTGTGAGAACCCTGAGGACTGTGCCATGGATATAGTAAGGGAGAACTTTATAAGGGCATTCTTCAAATATAAGAGGGAACTCTACCAGGCATATACAGAGGGCCTTTTTGAGATACTGTTCAACTTCACAGGTCCAGGGGAGCTTGAATTCTACAGGGTCAAGGGAAGACCAAAACGCATAGTTGATAGAAGATAACGCTGGATACTGAGGCCAGTTTAAGCCTCCAGCTTCGGGGTAAAACCATGCTTAACGCAGAAACCTATGTCACATCAACAGAGGGGATCGGTGGAAGGATCCGGGTGCATAACAGGGACTTCCAGGTGGAGGAATTACCCCTCATGGAGCCAAGCGGGAGCGGACCCAACACATGGATATGGATTGAGAAGGAGGATAGAACAACCCTGGACGTCCTCCTGGACATAGCAAGGGAACTGCACCTGGACCGCAGGAGAATGGGATTTGCAGGGATGAAGGATAGGAACGCGGTCACCAGGCAGTGGATATGCGTCAGCAACACAGAACCTGAGGATGTTAAGAGAATAGAGGACCGAATCAGGAATGTAAGGTTCCTGAAGGTCACTTCAAATGAAAAAAAGCTCAGAATGGGCCAGCTAAGGGGTAACAGGTTTAAGATTCTCATAAGGGACCCTGAAGCTGACGAACCCCTTGATAAGGCCAGGGAGAACCTGGATGAGCTCCAGGAGAAGGGGGTTCCAAATTACTATGGATGGCAGCGATTCGGAAGCCCCAGGGCAATCACACACCTGGTTGGCAGGAAACTGGTGCATGGTGATGTGAAGGGTGCAGTGGACACCTACATTGGAAACCCGGTTGAGGGGGAATCAGAGCCTGTATCAGAGGCGAGAAGTGCATACGATCTGGGGGACCTTGAGGGGGCATATGAACTCATGCCCGCATCCCTCAGGTATGAGAGGATGATGCTCAGGGTCCTCATCAGGGATCTCAGAAAGGGAGAACTCTCTGAGAAATCCTATATAAATGCAGTGCATGCACTTCCAAAGCCCCTCAAGAGGATGTTTGTCCATGCATACCAGTCCTACCTGTTCAACCGGGCGGTCAGTGAGAGGGCGGCTCTTGGCATAAACAGATATCTGGAGGGTGACATCATCATAGACAATGAGCAGCACATAATCCATGACCCGGATCCCGGGGAGGTGGAGGAGATGATCCTCAACTTTGAGGCACACCCAACAGCGCCACTCTACGGTAGCAAGGTACCACTGGCAGATGGAAAACCCGGTGATATCGAAAGGAGGATACTGGAGGAGGAGGGTGTTTCACTCCCCGACTTCAACTCCATAGAGGTCCCTAAGCTTGGAAGTCACGGTATGAGGAGGGCCATAAGGTTCAGAATATGGGATGTTTCCGCCTCCAGGAGCCCTGAAGGAATCAAAGTTGAATTTTCAATACCCAAGGGATGCTATGCAACCTCTGTTTTAAGGGAGATAATGAAGAAGGACGTTGTCTGAACTGTTAGATCTTATGGAGATGGTTACTTTGGAGATCAGCTGCAGAATCATTTCAAGGGGAAGGGGAAAGGGTCCTGTGATAATGTCAGATAAGCCTCTGAGTTTCCTGGGGGGCGTTGATCCCCAGACAGGCACCGTTATTGACCCGAGGCACCCCCTGCACGGCAGAAGCATGAGCGGGAAGGTCCTTGTGATACCCGGAGGTAAGGGTTCAACGGTTGGATCCTATGTCATATTCCAGATGTCAAAGAATGGCACCGCACCAGAGGCCATAATATGTTCAAATGCGGAGCCAATAATCGCAACTGGAGCCATAATGGCAGGCATACCCATGGTTGACAGGCCAGAGGCTGATCTCTCTGACATGCTGGAGGATTCAGTGGAGGTTGAGGTGGACGCGGTGGAGGGGAAAATCAGGATCTAGGCTTTTTTATATAATTGGATTAATAGTGGCTGTGAATTATGGGGGGGATCAGGATCTGGGATTTTTTATATAATTGGATTAATAGTGGCTGTGAATTATGGGGGTTTCAGGATTTTCTTCCACTTACCAGACAGGGTCATGATTCAAGGGCGGATCTAAAAACGCCACCTGAAGCCCCGCCGAGTATCCCGAGGCTCACATCCCCTGCAAGGGCGTATAGGAGTATTGAGAGGATGGCTGCATTCATGAATCCAGTTTTAAGGTAAACAATCAGTATATTTATCAATCCCACGGCGGCCCCCATGATAGCCCCATTCAGGGCACCGCCTGGGTATTCACCATCTGCAATGTAACCGCACACCACTGCCGCCACGATTATGGATAGTATACCTGTGAATGAGGGAATCACAAATCTGAATACGGGTCCAAGGACTGCTGTGAGTACTATGCCTGCAGCAACTGCCTTCCAGCTGAATCTCAGTTCCATTACTGACCACCCAGAGATAATAAATTTGCAGCGATATATAATCTTTGGCATGGGGAGATGCAGATCCCCCCTTATTCCCGGATATGGAGACCATTAAATGGGCAGGAAATACTTCACAATTTTCATCGCGGTGTGGACGGCAGTATTCATGATTGCAGGTTCGGTGCCTTACCTTGGATTTAAACTCATAGCCGGCCTTATCATATTCCTCTTCATTTCAGGATTTGCTCAAAGATCCCCTAAAAAAGAAGCACTTTATCTTGTGGCGATACTCTACCCTCCAGCTGAACTTGCACTGAAGTTGTCAGCGACCCTCATTGACCCCTTAGCGGTTAACATGGCTGAACACTTCATTGCAGGGGCCCTGGCTGCCCTCGCAGCATCCACGGTTCTTGACGGTACACTTGAGAAACTGGATAGGTGGGAGGGACTTACATTTACAGTATCATCAGCGGTTCTATTCTGTCTCTTATATGAGATCATGGGCTATGCTATCTACTATGAACCATCCGCCATTCTGTACTCTGATACCATGAGGGATCTTTCCATGAACATTGCAGGGGCGGTGATGTCAGCATCAATCATCACAGTATATGGTGGCAGATCAGGGGACTGATGGCGGTACAGGCGGCTCTGAACTGTTGTTTACGGGAGGAGCACCACCCCCTCCACTTTCCCCGGTATGGGTATTATTTCGAACCTCAGCGGTATCCTGTGAAGAGTTCAGGGTGCTTCTCTGGAAGTATGACCTGTAGATCACAAGAGCAAGGATGGCAACCACTATTATAGCCCCAAATAGAAGGATGTATTCTGATGATGACTGTCCTGCTTCATCCTTAATCATATAATACACCTAATTGCTGGATTGGGTTCAACAGGCGGAACCACTGGGAGGATCTCGGGTTGCCCCGTCTTTCTGTGGATTTTGGTTCGGTCACAGGCCGGGATGAATTATTTGCACTCGAATTCTTAGCAGTATCTGAGACAGTAATATTTTTCTGCCGTCCTTTGCAGAGTTCAGGGTGCTTCTCTGGAGGTATGACCTGTAAATCAGTAGCCACATTGAAATAAACATCACACACCCAAAGAGAAGGATGTAATAGGCTGCTCCCCGCCCTTATCAGTAAGTGATGGGGCAAGACCCGCGATATCACCTCTCATATAATAATATGCTCCAATCAAAATATATAATTTTCTCGAGGTTCATATTATCCTAACAGGTGTTCCAATGAGGTTCGCGGTAAAGGGGGAACTTGTAGACCTTGAATCAGGAGATCATGAGAGAAGATACATTCTGATAGATAAAGGAAAAATAGAGTCCATTGAGAGACATATAACGGGTGTTGATGTGGTTGACGCCTCAGACAGATTCATTCTACCAGGCTTCATAGACCTCCATGTGCATATCATGGAGGATGGGTTCAGGGTGGAGAGCAAACTTGAGGATCCCCTCTCACTCTACTTCTACAGGGCACTTGAGAACATGAGGAAAACACTCCATGCGGGTGTTACAACGGTAAGGGATGCTGGACTGGCTGATATGGGTGTCAGAATGGCCTCCGAAGCCCACATGATCCACTCACCCCGCATGCAGATAAGTGTCACACCACTATCAGTGACAGGAGGACACTTTGACTTTCACACCCGATCCGGACTGAACATTGAGAGAACATACCCAGGTCTTCCCTCGGGTATCTGTGATGGCATCCCTGAGGTGAGAAGGAAGGCCAGGGAGGTCCTCAGGGCAGGTGCAGATGTTTTGAAGGTCATGGCGACGGGGGGTGTTATGAGCAGCACGGATTCCCCATCGGATACACAGTTCACGGTTAAAGAACTTGCTGCTGTGGTGGAGGAGGCTTCATTCAGAGGAAAAAGGGTGATGGTTCATGCACACGGACTCCAGGGGATAAGGAACTCCCTGAGGGCGGGTGTGCATTCTGTTGAACATGGCACATACATCGATGGAAGAACCGCATCTGAAATGTCTGAAAGGGGCGTCTACCTCGTACCAACATTCCTTGTGACCCGCCTTAACTGTAAAAAGGCAATGCGCGGTGAACTCCCGGAATACAGCAGAAAGGATGCCATTGAAGTCGCCAGGGTCCACCGGGACAACATGGAAATAGCCTGTGAGGAGGGGGTGAGGATGGTCATGGGAACCGATTCAGGGGTTATTGAACATGGCAGGAATCTCATGGAACTCTCTTATCTCACAGAAATCGGTATGGACCCACTGGAAGCATTGAGGGCTGGAACTGTGCATGCAGCAGAGTGCATGGGATGGGAAGACAGTATAGGAACTCTGGATAGGGGTAAGATCGCGGATATCATCATAACCGATGCCGATCCTGTTGAGGAGATTGAAAAACTTTCAGACCCCGAGAATATTCAGTGGGTTATACGGGATGGTGTGATATACAGGTCCCCTGACGGCTGATATTTATTTGGTGTGAAGAGACTTGAACAGGTATCAGGGAACATATGCTGTCGGCTGATATTTGCTTGGTGTGAGGGGGGTGCTTGGCCATCTCCGGGGTCACCAACTGGCGGCTGATATTTGCTTAAGCTGTTATGGAAGTAGTATATGTTGCCTGCCCCGTCACCAAGCGGCGGCTGATATTTGCTTACTGTGAAGGTGTCCTGGATGAAGAGGATAACAATACGGATAGGTGGAATGGGGTGCGCAGCATGCGCCCTCAAGATAGAGGAGTCACTTAAGAAGCTTGAGGGAGTATCTGATGCTATGGTTAACCTTGTGGAGGGCAGGGTTTCTGTTGAATATGACCCTGAAACTGTGGGGCTCCCATCAATGGAGGCAGCCATAGAGGAAGCGGGTTACAGTGTCCTAAATGAACACATGGCTGTTCTCATAGGGGGTATGAGCTGTGCAATGTGTGCACAGAGGATAGAATCAGCCCTGAAGGAACTTGAGGGTGTAAGTGATGCAACAGTCAACCTTGCAGCCGGAAAGGCATACATAGCCTACAACCCATCCCTTGCATCACCAGAGGATTTCAGGAGAATCATCGAGGACCTCGGCTATGAATTCATGGGAACCGAGGGTGATGAGGAGATTCAGGAGGATCAGAGCCCAGAGTTGAAAAGGATAGCTGTTGGTTTTGGTGTTTCACTGCCGCTCATGGCCATTATGTACCTGGGTATACATCCACCGGTAAATGAGGGCCTATTCATGCTCCTGGTCTCTGTGGTCCCATTTGCATATGTATCTGGACCGATATTCCGCGGTGCGCTGCGGTCCCTGAGATCAGGAACACTTGACATGGATGTTATGTACTCCATGGGTATAGGAGTGGCTTTTCTTTCAAGTTTACTTGGCACTGTGGGGGTTCTCCCATCGAGTTTCATGTTTTATGAAACAGCCCTGATGCTGGCATCCTTCCTGACACTTGGAAGATACCTTGAGGCAGGGGCCAGGGGAAGGACATCAGGTGCGATAAAGAGGCTAATGGAACTCCAGCCCGACACTGCCACCATCATTAGGGATGGAGAAGAGGTTGAGGTCAGGGCTGATGAACTGGTTGAAGGTGACGAGGTTGCTGTGAGGCCAGGAGACAGGATACCCGCGGATGGCAGGGTTCTGGATGGCGAATCATATGTTGATGAATCCATGATCACAGGAGAACCGCTCCCTGTACTTAAAACCAGGGGATCTGAGGTTATAGCAGGGACAATAAACACCGATGGGGTGCTTAAATTCAGGGTTGAACGAACAGGGGATGAGACATTCCTTTCAAGGATCATAGGACTGGTTGATGAGGCCCAGGCATCAAAGCCTCCGGTTCAGAGGATCGCCGACAGGGCAGTGTCCTATTTCATACCAGCAGTCCTCACGGTTGCGCTGGCAGCATTTCTATTCTGGTACCTTGTGGAGGGGGCCGGTCTTCTAATATCTGTCACGGTACTGATCTCGGTACTGGTTGTGGCCTGTCCCTGCGCCCTTGGACTTGCAACACCAACTGCGGTGACGGTTGGAATAGGAAGGGGTGCGGAACTTGGTATACTCATAAAGAAGGGCGAGGCACTTGAGGTTGCAGGCAGGATATCCTGCGTGCTCTTTGATAAGACAGGAACACTTACAGAGGGAAAACCAGAGGTTACAGACATCACCGGGGACGTGCTGGGGTATGCAGCTGCCCTTGAGGCCAGATCAAGGCACCCAATTGCAGTTGCAGTCACAGAGAGGGCCATGAGGGAGGGTCTGGAGATACCCGAGGTTGAGGAGTTCAGGGCCATCCCAGGAAAGGGCCTTGAGGGCAAAATCAACTCCCAACATGTGATTGCAGGTAACAGGACACTCATGCATGAATTCGGTGTGGAGATTCCAGGGGATGCTGAGAAATTGGAATCAGAGGGGAATACGGTTGTCATGGTTGCAGTTGATGGAGAATTTAGGGGGGTTATAGGGGTCTCTGACAGGATAAAACCCGGCGCAGCAGCCGCTGCAGGGGAACTCGAGAGGATGGGAATCAGAACAGCAATCATCACCGGGGATAACAGGAGGACGGCTGAGATGGTGGCACGGGAGGTGGGAATCAGCACTGTCATAGCTGAGGTCCTTCCTGAGGATAAGGCATCAAGGGTTTCGGAGCTCAGATCACGTGGTGTGGGAGTGGCCTTTGTGGGTGATGGTATAAATGACGCCCCCGCCCTCTCAGAGGCAGATCTTGGGATTGCCCTGGGAGGGGGAACGGATGTTGCAAAGGAGGCCGGTGAGGTGGTTCTTGTTGGTGATGACCCTCTTGATACCGCAGCAGCCCTTCAGCTTGCAGGTAAGGTCATCTCAAGGATAAAGCAGAACCTATTCTGGGCCTTCGCCTATAACGTTATACTGATCCCTGTGGCTGCCGGTGCACTGTACCCGCTGGGTGTGGTGTTCAGGCCAGAGTACGCCGGCCTTGCAATGGCCCTGAGCTCAGTCACTGTGGTTTCACTGTCACTTTCACTCAGAGGATACACTCCACCTGCAAGAAGGTTGAGGGAGATTTAAAAGAAATTAGAGGAATACGTCCAGGGAGCTCTGCTTTGACCTGTCACTCTCAAAGAGAGAGTTCACACCATATTCCAGTATCTCTATCCTCTGCATAAGGTAGGGGTCTATGGGGTATCTTGATGCAAGGTTCTTTGATATTTCAAGGTACTTTATAACCGAGCCCTTTGAGACGGTGAGGACAAGGTTACCACCGCATCTGCACTCCCCGCTTAGCGGTATGCGGCGGTACTTGCGGTTGCACTTGGTACACCTCACCTTCTGCCTGGAGAATGCCCTTATGTTACCCATCATATCAGGGAGGAAGTGGGACATGAGGACCCCCTCAACAACAGCCCTCTGGTCCACTGCCCTTATCTTCTCTGCAAGGCTTATCTGGGATTCCACCTTCTCCTTCATGGTTGGGAGTAATTTGTAGAGGCACACCTTGGGACCCGCATGTATGCTGGAGGTGTTATGGGAGAACATTAGTCCTCTGTACTGTTCAGGCTTCCCGAGGCGCTTTTCAACGTTATCTATAACATCAAGCACATCCGTTGGTTTCGCATGTTCGAAACTTCTCTCATAGACCTCAAGGGGTATCATCTCCATGGTGTCTATGTTGTGGGATTCATCATCGATCTCCTCTGGATCTATCCTGGTTGAGAGAACCAGGGGAGCATCCATGCTGCCACCACGGGTACTCGGGAGATAGGACTTTGAGAAGTTGAGGAGCGCGTCCAGGAGGAGCATGACCGAGTCCTCGTCGCTGTCACAGTTCCTCCTCTTGGCTGAATGGAAGTAGGGGTGGGCGTAGCATGCAGAGGCCTCTGTGAATCCTATTATCCTTCCAAGGACCGCCGCGGATGTATGGGGGGCGAGGCCAGCTATGAGGTGCCCCACAAGGTCATCCCTTGTTTTAACGTTGTAGAACCTTTCAAGTCCATAGAACCTTTCAAGGAGGTCATCAACGAAACCCGCAACCCTTACAAGGTAATCGGCGCAGTTCTCTGATATGACCACGTCCTGGACCTTGAGTTCAAGTATCTGGTCGCCCCTCTCAAGTTCCTCCCCGTAACAGTCATGGGTGTATCCGAGTTCACGCAGCTTGCTGACAGGCACACCAACCTCCTTGGGGGTGAAGTGTGTCAGGGGAAGATCGGTGGAGTCATGGCGGATTGTCGCATCCTTGAATGTGTATACATCGTTTTTGGCCCTCAGTATACCCTTCTCCAGGGGTTCAGGGAATTTATCAGCGGATATCATCCCCTCAACACCCTTTATCTCATCTATCTTACGGACAGATACATTTTCACCCGCCCTTTTAAGGAGGGATGCAAGGTTGATCTTCCTCTTTCCAGGTTCACCTATCACGGTCCTTGAACCACAGCTGGGGCATATGGACTGCATCGAACTGACCCTGCATGATGGACAGGTTGCCCTCCCTATCTCAACCACGATGGAGCCCCTCTTTGCTGCATCAGGTATGTTTCGCCGGCTTCCACCGTACTTTCCTATGGGGAAGAGCACATGTGGCGCGGGCCTCATCTTGCGCTCCTTGGTCTTCTCTGGGCGACCAACACGTGTACCTATATAGGTGGGGGCCTTCTTCATTATCCTGACACCTGAAACCCTGTTAAGCGCATCCATGGTGTCCTCTGAATCTTCAAGGGGCCCCCTGAGGGTTTTGAGGAGTGCGAAGGCGTCATCGTATCCAATGATAACACCTGACTTCTCCTGCCTGTGGGGCACACCGAGGATCTCCAGTATTCGCTTCTCTGGTTTAAGGTCCAGGAACAGTTCATCCTCCAATCTGCCGGTGTTTAACCATTCCCTGAGCCTGTTGAGTTCATCAACAGTCACGTCATGGTAGAAGTAGGTGTAGTGGGGATGGAGGGGCACACCATACTCCTCTGAAATCCTGAACGCCTCCTCAGCCCCCACCTTCAGGTCATTCCAGCTGTGCCTGTGGTGGGCGAGGTTCAGGGGGTCACTCTCAGGGTAATCATCTGATGACAGCAGGGTCTGGATCCACCATTCCTCGCACCAGCCTGCGGGCATGAGGACGTGGTTGTTCCTGAGGAACTCCCCGAAGGCAACCAGCATGTCCCCCAGGAAGAGTATCTCCTCAACATCTGATCGCACCCGCCTGGCGGTTTCAACATCCTCAACCCTGATGACGTCACCGTTCCTGAGTTTAACTATGGGGCCCTCTATTGTGTCCACCGGGACAACACAGTTTCCCTTACCCGGCCTCTCAATTTTCATCTGGGTCCCCACCGCCAGGAACTCCAGCAGCTCCATGGTGGCTGGGTGAACTCCCATGGCCGCAAGCCCGGTGTTCCGTGATCTCCCGTACCTTAGCCTGAATGCCCCCTTCCTTGATGGGTACGCCAGCACTGGCCTTCCGCCGATTATATCCTCTACGTATTTGCTGTCGGCCTTTACAACAACCTTATCATCACCCCCATCCTTCTTGGGGGCCTTTGAGAATTTTTCAAGCCAGTCCCAGCCCTCAAGTTTCAGCTGTCTGGCATACTTGAGGACCTTGGGGGCCTTCTGTATTACCCCCTCAACCATGGCCAGGAGGGCCCCTCCACGTATATTGTTCGTCTCAACCCTCTCAAGGTCCCTGTGGGATACCTCCACCTTGTCTGTCGGCTCCCCTGTAACCTCAACCGGGATGTTGCTGGCTGCGAGGCGCACCTCGTCGGGTTTGGGACTGTACTGGAGGTTTGTAACCTCTGATTCGTAGAGTTCAACCTCCTCCACATATCTTTCTATTTCCCTATCAACGGGTTTGTACCTGTCAAGGTTTATGGCGAGGCGTATGTAATCGGCTATGAGCACTGAAAGGGCTGCTGCGGTACCCCCTGCACTCCTTATGGGTCCTGCAAAGTAGACTGCAAGGTAACTTGAACGGTCGAAGTTCTCCTTTATCCTTACCTTCGCTATACCCTCAAGGGGGGCCGCCACCACACCCTCTGTGAGTATTGCAAGGGCGGTCCTGAGGGCCTGATCTGCAAGCCTCTCCCTTTCAGAGGGATCATCATCAGGGAGGGGCTGGGATGCTATCTCTGCAGCTATCTGGAACGCAACCTCTTCACGTCCCCTCTCCCTTTCAAGTTCCTTTATCCTTTCAGCTATACCATCAGGGCCCACAAGCCCCTCAACACGTTCAGCAAGGTCCTTGGCCAGGGGTATCTCAGGCTTTGTGCTCACATCAAGGCCCTTAGCCCTGGCTTTCCCTGCAATCTCATAGAGGCGTTCAGTCTCCCTTTCAAGTTCATTGAAGTAATCAATCATGGCTAATCACGCATCCACAGGGGTGCAGTTCCTCCTTGTTATCAGGTGGTAAACTTAAACTTATATTATATGGTACTGTCAGAGATATAATAGATTTATCTATCAGTAATCATGGTGATTTTTCATGGCAAAGAAGGATAAAAAGACACTTCCACCAAGTGGAGCAGGTCTTGTAAGGTACTTTGAAGAGGAAACGAAGGGACCGAAATTCACACCTGAACAGGTCGTTGTAATGAGCATAATACTGGCGGTATTCTGCCTGGTGCTCAGGTTCTCTGGTTGAGGAGTGTTAAAATGGCCATTCATCCTGTTGAGTTCAGGTACGGAACCCCTGAAATGAAGGCTATCTGGGAGGCCGAAAACAAGCTTCAGCGGATGCTCGATGTTGAGGCCGCCCTTGCAAGGGCAGAGGGTGAACTGGGGATCATACCAGAGGAGGCCGCAGTCGAGATCGCAAGAAAGGCCAGCACTGAATTCGTGACCCCTGAAAGGGTTAACGAGATCGAGAGGGAGACAAAACATGACATAGCATCCATTGTTAAGGCCCTGGCAGAGCAGTGCGATGGGGATGCAGGTGAATACGTGCACTTCGGTGCAACATCCAATGACATTGTTGACACATCCAACTCCCTCCTCCTAAGGGAATCCATGGGGGTTCTGAGGGATAAAATGGTTGAGGTTTTAAGGGTCCTTCTGAAACTGGCAGATGAGAACAGGGACCTGGTGTGCATGGGAAGAACCCATGGCCAGCATGCCCTCCCAACAACCTATGGCATGAAATTCGCACTTTGGGCAGATGAAATGCACAGACAGATTGAAAGACTTGACGCCTGCAGAAAAAGGCTCTGTGTTGGCATGATGACAGGTGCGGTTGGTACAACAGCCGCCCTGGGCGAGGATGGCCTTGAGGTCCATGAGAGGGTATCCGAGATCCTTGGACTTGAACCGGTCCTCATATCCAACCAGGTTGTCCAGAGGGACAACCATGCAGAGTTCATGATGGTCCTTGCAAACATAGCCACCACCCTCGATAAGATGGCCCTTGAGATAAGGAACCTCCAGAGGACAGAGATAATGGAGCTGGGTGAAAAATTCGACCCTGAGAAGCAGGTCGGAAGCAGTACAATGCCCCATAAGATGAACCCAATAACAGCTGAGAGGATCTGTGGCATAGCAAGGGTTATAAGGTCCTATGTTGTGGCTGCACTTGAGAACAACCCCCTCTGGCATGAAAGGGACCTCACAAACTCATCCTCTGAGAGGATAATCCTTCCGGAGGCCTGCATACTCACCGATTACATACTTAAACTGACACTGGACGTGCTCAATAACCTGGTGTTCTACCCTGAAAACATAAGGAGAAACCTTGAGCTCACAGGTGGTCTTATAATGGCTGAAAGGCTCATGGCGGAGCTCACAAGGAGGGGGATGGGTAGGCAGACAGCATACGCCGCTGTACGTGAATGCGCCATTGAGGCAAATAGGAAAGGAATTAACCTCAAGGATGTGGTCCTTGAGAGGCAGGATATCATGGAGCACCTTACAGAGGATGACCTTGAGGAGATAATGAACCCTGAAACCTACACCGGTTCAGCCTCAAGGATCGTCCAGAGGGTCCTTGAGGAGTCAGAGAACTGGCTCTGAACCATTTAATAGTTATGGGGAACCACGCAGGGTTTAATAAACCGGAATAAAGTTTTCATAAGTTTTACATGTTCCTAGCCACATAGATATTACCGGTGATAATATGCAGCCAAAGGAAATAAAATCTGTAAGGGTTGTCCCCTACACCATTATGAACTCATCGATAGGTGCGGTATGGGCATTCATATTCGCCCTCCTGATCCTGATATTCGCCGGCGCAATAGGATCAGTACTTCCAGCTGAAATGAAAGTATTTAAGGGGTTAATCACTGGAATATCAGTTGTTGGACTGGTTGTTTTACCTGTTGGAGCGTTTCTGCTTGGCATAGTCGAATCATTCCTGAGGGCATTCATTTACAACGGCCTCACGCCCCGCCTTGGAGGTATCAGGCTCAGCTTCATTGACATGGAGCAGATAGAATCGTTTGACATCGTGAACACAGCACTCATACTCTCAGCCGTCAGCGCCATCCTCACATTAATATACCAGCTCCTCGTATCCCCCCTTCAGTGGGTATTCTTCAACACAATCCTCAGCATTGCAAGGACCGTTGAACCATCAGCAGCATCAAGCATGGCGGCTGTCGGCTCTGCAACGGCACTTGGAACCGTGGTCAACATCATCATAACACCCATAATGACCTTCATAGTAGCGTTCATAGGAACAGCCATTGTACTACTCCTCTACAACTTCCTCTCAGGAAAGATCACAGCCATAAAACTGAAACTCACAGATGCCAGTGATGGCTTTATGAGCATAGACAGGATCGAGGCAATACCGCTGGGACTCATAACAGGGTCAATTTCTGCGGTTATAGGTCTCATCATAGGGGTCATAGCATTCATAGTTTCGGCCATCGGGGGAGAATACACTGCAGGACTCATTTTACTGGTGGCTGTAACCGTTGGGGCATTCATATATGCCTTCATAGTCTATGCACTGACAGCACTGTTCTACAATTTACTGGCACCAAGGATAGGGACTGTTCAGATAAGAATGGAGTAGAACCAACCCTTCCTTTTCTTTATACGAACAGTTTCAAAATACCGGAACTGACCGGAATCCTAATTTTTCGCATCTATTTTATAGGAGTTTGGACATAATATTATCTGTCCTGATTACTTTAAAAGGAGCTATATGGTGATCCTGTGATTGATGATTCACGTCTTCTGGCTGCCATACCAACAAAGGCAGAAACATGTGTCCTGAAAAATAATGGCATAAGGGAAAAATTCAGCCATGAAAAACTTGTAAAATCCCTCCTGAACCTGGGGGCCAGCCTATGGACCTCCGAAAATGTGGCCTCAGAGGTTGCAAGGTCAGTATACAATGGAATAACCACCAAGGAGATAAAGATACTCGTCTACGACGCCCTCAGGAAAGTCGATGAGGAACTTGCAGACAGGTACCTTGCAGCCAACAGAATGAGGGTGAGGACATCCAGGGACAGGATAGAGACATTTGACCAGAAAAAGATTGAGGATAACCTTGTAAGGGAGGCAGGGGCCTCTGAGGAAGTTGCAAGGAAAATCGCATCTGATGTCTGGAGGGAACTCAAGAAACTAAACGTCGAGTACCTCACAGCCCCAATGATAAGGGAGGTTGTGAACACCAAACTCATAGAACACGGGCTTGAAACCCTCCGGAGGAGGTACACACGTCTCGGTATCCCTGTATATAACATAACAAACCTCATAGAGAACGGTTCCAGGGACAACGCCAACATGATCCACAATCCCGAGACGGTGCACAAGTACGTGGCCGACGAGGCCCTCAAGCAGTACGCACTCCTCCATATACTTCCATCAAGACTTGCAGACGCCCACATGTCAGGGGACATCCACATACATGACCTTGAGTTCTTCGCTGCAAGGCCCCTCAACTGTCTCCAGCATGACCTCAGACTCTTCATAAGGCACGGCCTCCGGGTTGACGGTACAGGTGACCATACATCTGTGGCAGGACCACCAAAGCACCTGGAAACACTCATGAATCATGCAGGGGAGATAATGCTCGCATCCCAGCAGAACATGTCAGGAGGGCAGGCAATGAGCCTCTGGAACGTCTTCGTGGCACCCTTCGCCTCTGGTCTTCCCTATGAGAAGATCAAACAGGCGGTCCAGATGTTCATATTCAACCTCAACATGGCCTACGCTGCAAGGGGTAGCCAGGTGCCATTCACAAGCATAAACCTTGAGTTCGGGGTCCCTGAGTTCCTTGAGGACGAACCCGCCTACGGACCCAGGGGTGAGCACGTGGGTGTGTACGGTGACTTCGCAGAGGAGGCGAGGCTGCTGACAAGGGCCTTCACAGAGGTCCTCCTTGAGGGGGACGCAGACGGCAAACCCCACCTGTTCCCCAATACCATCTACACAATAAGGCGGGAGACACTGAAGGGTGAATTCGACGAGGAACTTGGACTGGTTCATGAACTGGCATCCAAGTACGGGACAGCCTACTTCATAAACATGCTGGCAGATTACAGGGGCGAGATGGCCAACTACATGGGCTGCAGGACAAGCCTTGCAGATAACTGGACAGGTAACTGGGAGGAGGACTGCCTGAGGACGGGTAATCTTGCCTACATAACCCTGAACCTCCCAAGGGTGGCATATCAGTCCAGGGATGACGATGAACTCTTCGAGTACCTTGATGAGTACATTGACATGGCGGTTGAGGTCCTGAGGATAAGGAGAAAACAGGCAATTCACTGTCTGGATGACTACCATCTCCTACCATTCCTCTCCCAGGAGATTGATGGGGAGCGCTACTACAGGATAGAGAATGCTACAATGAGCTTTGGATTCACAGGACTCAATGAAATGCTGGAGTACCACCTGGGCTCCGGTATAGAGGACCCTGAATCAAACCGATTCGGCATCAGGGTTGTGGAGCACATAAATGAACGCGCAGCCGAACTCAAGAAGGAGACAGGCTGGAGGTGGAGCGTGCTTCAGACACCAGCAGAGTCCACTGCCCACAGGTTCGCAATGCTCGACCATGAACACTACCCTGAGGAGGCGGTGCTCCAGGGCACCGGTGGTGCGTACTATTACACCAATTCAAGCCACACCCCCGTCAATGCAGAGGTGGATATTGTGGAGAAGATAAGGATCGAGGAGAAGTACCACCCCCTCACACCTGGAGGCCACATATTCAATGCATGGATCGGCGAGGCTAAACCCGACCCGACAGCACTTGAGGGCCTCACACGGAGCATCTGCAGGAGGAGTGACATAGGATTCTGGGCCTACAGCAACGCCCTTAGTTTCTGTCTCAGGTGCAAGACCCTCATGAGGGGGCTTCAGGATTCCTGCGCCCGCTGCGGTGAAAGGGATGATGTTGAATGGTATGACCGGATCACAGGTTACGTGCAGCAGGTCGGAAGGGCCAAGTCCTCAAGTGGTGGCTGGAACAGGGGTAAACAGCAGGAACTTCTGGATAGACGGAGAATAAACATCTGAGCCTAACGGATCAGTTCTCTATCCAGCAATTCTATTCTTTTAATTAATTCCTGCAGGGTTTAAAGGGGGCTTATTTTTTGAGCAAGCACCTAACTGAAGTCATTCCTGAAACTGCTCTTTGCACTGGGGTTCCATGTTCTGGAAGTCGTTTCTAGATGTGTTCTCAACTTTCCGGGTCTTTGATGCGGCAGAAATGGAAGCAGTAATTCCCTGATGATAGGCATTTTTAAGGCCAGAAAGTTGGTTGAGTGGCTCCTATCTGGAATTATATCATCAGTCCCCACTGAACCTCACAGGCACTGTCTGGGACTCTGATGATCCTCCAAAACCGTGGGCTATCATGGTGTGTCTTCCTGGTCCACCGGCAACCACCAGGATGACATCTTCGGGGCCTCTGGTTATATGGACCCTCCCATCGGATATGAGGTCTTCATCCAGCTTCCTGCCTCCACGATCAGCCAGGCGCACATCCACGGCTGCATTCTCATGGATATAATTTTTAACGTCCCCCCTGGACCATCCATGGGATGCAATGGTATCTGCATGCTCGGGGCTCATTATAACCAGGAGCTCCCCGGGTACGTGGCTGTTGTTGCAGCCGGCGGTCGATGCAGTTTGTACAATGGTGTCAAGGAGGTCCTGGGGGCTTCTGCTCCTGTGATCATTCACATTGTGCGGCGCTTCAACTCCAATCACAGTCACCGTGCTCTCATCAGCGCCGAAACCCCTCTCAACGTGTAAGGGCTCCCAGGGACTTTCATCCTCATTTTCTGCGAAGCAGTAGCTGTACTTTGCAGGTGAACCCATGGTGGCATGGTCACCCACCCCTGGCACAGCACCCGCGATGTTGATGAGGGATAGCCTCAGGGCACGTCCAAGGGTGGCACAGGCAAGGTTACCTGGTCCAAGGCACCCAGCACCTGAGTTGAAGCCAAGTTCATCTGCAGCAGGGCCGTTGACCAGCACCGCAACCGCCACGGGGTGTGTTGTGGCATTTATACCTGCAAGGTTGAATTCGTCCCGTCCGATACCCTCGATGCATGCCTCTATGAGCGGCATCATTGGGGGTATGCAGCCGGCCATCACCGCATTCACAGCCACCTTCTCAACGGTGGCGATCCCCATCCTAGGGGGGAGGGCGGCTATAACATCACCTGGTTTCCTGGAGGTGTATCTGTAGAATTTCTTGACACGGGCCTCTGTGGGTGGTATTATGGGGAGTCCATCGGTCATTCTCTTCTCATAGAACTCCAGGCTGATCCTCTCGGGGTCAGGGTCGACCATGACCTTCATATCCTCAGGGGAGGAACTGCGCAGCCTTTCATCCTCCAGGAGGTCCTCTATGAGGCATCCGCATGATTTATCGATTTTAACCAATCTATCACCTCAGATGGTCCAGTATGGATGGTATTATTTTCTCAGCCCTTCTCCTTACAGCTTCGGGTTCCAGACCCGCTATGGGGTGTTCCACCTCAACTATTCGAAGACCCGGCATCCCCTGGGCTGATGCCAGCCTCCTGGCGTATTCACTGAAGCGGTCTGAGCAGATGGAGATGGTTGGGACGCCCATACCCTCCAGACGAATTGCGTCGAGGATCACCCACGTGGTGCATGAGCCACAGTCACCCAGTGCAAGGATGCAGAGGTCACCCCCGGCAGCCCTAGCTATCTGCTCAGCCCTGGCCGGGGCACCTGCAGGTTTCTCTGACCAGATGAAGTTGAATCCTGTGAGGGCTGATTCCACAGTCCTCAGTATCAGGTCTGCACCCGGCTTTGTGTTGTCGAGGAGTGATATGGTTCCAGCATCACCTATACTGTTAACAGGGGTCTCCTCCATGATGGTGTCTGCCAGGGGATCCATAACGTCCCTTTCAATGATTTTCACCTTCATCTAACCATCCTCATTTCAGGCCTTTAAGCGGAGCCTTTTTACAACGAAGTCCCTTTCAAGTGAAAGAAGGAATGATGCGGCCCTTGGACCCATCTTCTTACCTATCAGAACCTTATATATAGCCTGGAATGCCTTTTGGGGTTTAAGCCCGTGCTTCCTCAGTATGCTGTACATTTCATCGTGGAGCTCCTCTGGGCTCATATCCCCTGACTCAAGGATGTCTGCAAGCTCCTCAAGGAACTTCCTCTGGGGCTCTGAGAGTTCAACCTGTGGAAGTTCATCCTGGACATGGAACTTCACGAAGTCCGGGCCATAGAGTCTGAGCCAGTTTTTAACATTTTCAACCCTTTCCTGTAGCTGATTTAACTGTTTGTCTGTTAAATCCTCAAGTTCTTTTTCCATGAACTCATCTGGAAGCTGTGAGTTCCTTTTCAGGATACTGTAGAGCCTTTCAAGGTCGTCCCCGGCGATCTGGTAGGCCACGGTCATGAAGCGGTAGGATGGCCTCAGAGGAAGATCGAGGTAGTCTATCATTGAGACCCGGTAGATCCTCTTGAGCTTCTGCTCCTCCTTCTCTGAGGCAGCATCCTCCATACCATAGTAGATCCTCTCTGTACGATCAAACTGGTCCATGAGATCCAGGAATGGCATGTCAGGGTTGAAGTCCTTATGTTTCATGGGCTTACTACGGAATATGAAGTAATTGAGGCTCTCAGGGGGTCCTATCTCAAGCCACTGGCCTGGTGTGAAGAATACGCCCCTGGACTTGGACATTGCCTCCCCCCTGAGGGTTATCCACTCATAGGGGACCGGGTAGGGGGCCGGGTAATCAAATATCTCCTCTGAGATTATGCTGCTCACGTCATATGAGCCGCCGCTTGCGGCATGGTCCTTACCGAAGGGTTCGCAGGTGACGCCAAGGATCTTCCACCTTGCGGCCCACTCAACCCTCCAGGTGAGTTTACCTAGCCCTGACTTTATGTCCATCTCCCCATCGAATCCACATTCACAGCGGTACCTCACTGTGTCCCCGCTGAAATCATATGCCTCGGTGGTGTTCACACGGCCGCACCTCTCACAGATGGGGTTGTATGGAAGCCAGTCATCCCTCAGGGGCCTTTCCCTGAACCTGTTGAATATCTCCCTTATCTCACCGGCCCTCCTTAGGGATGTTCTTATGTAGTCATTGTAGACTCCCTCGGTGTACATCCGGGCCCCTGAGTGGTGCTCAACCCTTATCCTGAACCTTTCAAGGGCATCCAGGAAGGGTCTCTGGAAGTGTTCAACGAAACTCTCGCAGCAGCCCTCAGGGCAGGGGATCATGGAATAGGGCACTCCCAGGTACTTCTCGTAACTTTTTGGGAGTGGATAGGGGACCTTTCTGAGGGGGTCATGGTCGTCTGCTATCCAGACGGTCCTTGATCTGAACCCATCCTCTTTAAGTGTCTTTGATATTGAGCTTGCTATGAAAACATCACAGGAGTTCCCTATGTGTATTGAGCCTGATATGGATGTTCCGCTTGCAACAACGTGCTCATCAACATCCCTCTCCTTAAGTTCATCGGCTATCCTTTCAATCCAGTGCTTCAAGCAGATCACCTGTAAAAAGCGTGATAGAATCAGTGCATTAAAAAAGTGTGTGAACTTCAAAATATATTAATTCTTCTCTAAAAAATGAGTGGGATTCAGTCGAAGATCCTGGTATCTGCACTGTCAAGCCACTCGTTGACAATCTTAACAGCGCAGTACTCACCGCACATGGTGCAGGTGTCTGGATCCTCAGGTGGACGCTCATCCCTTATACGCCTTGCCTCTGCAGGACACATGGCTGCATCGAACTGGGCCTCCCAGTTGAGCTTCTTACGGGCGTTGGCCATTTCAAGGTCCTTCTCCCCACTGTGGATTCCCTTGGCCATGTCACCCACGTAGGCCCCGATCCTTGTTGCAATGACCCCCTCCTTCACATCGTCAGGGTAGGGGAGTGCAAGGTGCTCTGCAGGTGTAACATAGCAGATGAAGTCTGCACCTGCTGCCGCAGATGCAGCGGCGCCTATTGATGAGACTATGTGGTCATAGCCGGCCCCTATATCAGTGACTATTGGTCCCAGCATGTAGAATGGGGCCCCACGGCAGAGTTTCTTCTGGAGTATTACGTTGGCCTTTATCTCATTGAGGGGTATGTGGCCCGGGCCCTCAACGATGGTCTGGACACCTGCCTCCCTGGCCCTGTCGATTAGTTCACCCAGCACTATGAGTTCCTGGACCTGTGCACGGTCGGTTGAGTCTGCAATGGCACCAGCCCTCATTGCGTTGGCCATTGACATGACAAAATCGTGTTCCTTGGCTATCTCAAGTATGTAATCAAAGTTCTCATAGAGGGGGTTCTCCAGCCCGTTTTCAACCATCCAGGCTGATACAAAGGCCCCTCCCCTACTCACAAGGCCACCCTCACGGCCCTGCCTCTTGAGCCTCCTCAGGGTTTCCCTGTTGACACTGCAGTGGATGGCCATGAAATCTATACCGTCCTTTGCCTGCTTCTCAATGGCCCTGAACATGACGTCCTCATCCATGTATATAGCAGCGCCCTCCTTCCTTATGGTCTCAATGGCCGCCTGATAAACCGGCACGCTTCCAACGGGTATGGGTGAGAGGTCCAGGATGCGCCTCCTTATCTCATCCAGGTCCCCTCCCACTGAGAGCTCCATGAGTGTGTCGGCCTTGTTTTCAATGGCAACACGGGCCTTTTCCTCCTCCATTTCAAAGTCCACGATGTCGGTGGATGTCCCTATGGTGGCGTTGACCTTGGTCCTTAAGCCCTCACCTATACCGACTGGGGCAACATCATCCCTGTTCAGGTTGCTTGGGATGGCTATTCTTCCACTGGCAACTCCTCTTCTTATGAATTCTGGGGTGACGTTCTCTGCCTCAGCCACCGCCTTCATTTCTTCTGTTATAACACCTTTTTTAGCTTCATCCATTTGAGTCATACAATCACCGTCTGGTTTGACCCTTTAACCCGTGAGGGTATGATCGGGATCAGCTGGAATGAGATTCATGCGCATCTTATATTGGTCCAATCCAGTTATAAAAACTATGGGGTTTTAATCTCCTTAATAAAAATTCATGGCCTCTGATGTCACGGGTCCTTCATTTTCCTGGATATGAGAACATTCATACTTTATCTGAACCAATGAGGGTCATGGTCTGCTAATTATATGGGGGGTTCATAGCCCCAGTGCCTTTCAAAGCGTCTCAAAGCAGTTTCAAGATCTGGAATGTTTGTCTGGGTCCCCTCCTCCTCGACTATGAACGATGCAACCGCCGATGCGAACCTTCCACAGTTCATGAGATCGGCACCGGCAAGATACGCCCTCATGAACCCTGCCCTGTAGGAGTCACCGGCCCCTGTGGGATCCACAGCCTCCCTGGGTATTGCATCGATTTCCATCACATCATCGGCATAGATAACACTTCCATCCCTGCCGTAGGTCTTAACCACAACATCCGGGCCAATGTCTCTGAGGCCCCCAATATCAACCTCCAGTCTGGAGCATATGCGGTCTATCTCGTGGTGGTTGCCGAAGAGGATGTCGCATACTCCCACAGCCCTCTTGAGCTGGCTCCTGGAGTACATGTGGAGATCCTGTCCCGGATCAAATGATATGATCTTTCCCAGCGACCTTGCGAATTCACCGCATCTGCAGTTAAAGGAGGGGTCTCCAGTTGCAAGGTGGACGGCCCTGGCGGATTCTATGGCCCTCTGGGGGATATCGCTTTCCCTGAAGTGCCCGGCTGCACCCCAGTAGAAGTAGCTTATCTGGTTGTGATCGGCATCCGTCATCACAAAGGCAGTGGGTGTTGTTTCCGAGGATACAACAATCATGGAGCTTATATCTATGCCGCTGGCCTCAAGGAGCCTCCTGTACTCTGATCCCTCAAAGTCGCCGCCAACGGCTGATACAAGTGATGTTCTAAGCCCCAGATTTGACCCCACCAGGGCGACGTTGGCGGCCGCTCCACCATGGAGGTTCCTCATCCTCCTTATGGCTGTTGATGAGTTGGGTTCGGGAAATTTGTCAAGCTGTATTATGTAGTCAAAGGCGGTATGTCCAACAGCAAGAAGGTCTCTGTCTTCATTCATGGCATCACCTGAATAAATTAACTCTGCCACGGCGACTTATAACATCATTGATTATTCGTTAAACAGATCAGTGAAGAGGTTCAAAACCCCCCTCCACAACGGCCTCCTGGCCCTCCCCCCTTATGAAATGCATGAATTCCTCAACTCCTTCACTCTGCCGGCAGACCACGGCACTTATAACATGCCGGGTCTCATTCTTGAGGATTTCAGAGCCACTGAACTGGCTTGCACTGAGGAATGTCATGAGTTCCGGGTCGCTCCTGACTATCCTGTGGGCATGGTATGGTGATCGGACCTCCCTTACAACTTCAAAGCTGACACCGGAATCTGAGAGCACCTCCCAGGCCAGCCTCTGGGCTGAACCTTCAACGCCAACGAATGATGAGCCATCAAGTTCTCTCATGGTCATTGCATCACCACCCACAAGCACCAGGTGGTCATATGCAACCGGGAGGAAATCGAGGTCCCTCTGGTAGGCCTGCAGGGGATCGTCAAGGAAGATCATATCCAGCATGCTTCCTTCTGCAAGGTGGAAGAGGTCATCACCACAGCATGAAAACAGGGATGCCTCCACTCCGGACCTATCAATGAGGACCTCGGCAAGGTTTGATGAGACATAACCCGCGGCAATCATGAGCCTGCCTGAACCACTGAGGACTTTCAGGTGGCGCATGTAGGTTCTGAGGATCTCCATACCCTCAGGTGTGAGTTCAGATCCTGCTCCACCGCTTTTTACGAGTTTAACCCCCAGGAGAGATTCTGCCCTTAGAATTCGCCTGTTTAATACTTGTGGCGAAACACCCAGTATACGGGCGGCCTTTCTCTGGGAGAAGGTTTCCCCGATTACCCGGAGGGTCTCAAGGAATCTGTTATCCATTTCATGGCCGTTGATCTTCATTCCAGGGAGGGGTTCAATATCCATGGGGACACCTTTCTCTGGGTCAGATTTATTTTTGCTATATGACTAAGTAATGGAATTATCAGATGGAGCTCAACATAGGATATTTTTACTCTTAGTCAACATAGGAATTTTTACTCTTATATCTCATGACCCGTATATTAGATTACAGGTGTTGCAATGATAATGAGAGAGGCCATCAGGGATATATTGGATAATCTGGAGAAGATGGAAAGGGAGATTGACGCTGAAACAGTTGACAGATTTATAGACACCATCACATCCGCAGGAAACGTCTTCTTGCTTGGACTGGGGAGGTCAGGGCTGGTTGCAAAGGCCTTCGCCATGAGACTCATGCACCTTGAGATAAATGTCTTCGTGGTGGGTGAGACAATAACACCCGCCATAAATGAGGGTGATGCGCTAATTGCAATATCAGGTTCAGGAAGGACAAGCTACATAGTCAACGCTGCCAGGATAGCCAGGGAAAGGGGGGCCAGGGTTGTTGCTGTAACCTCACATCCAGAATCAGAACTTGGAGGGATGGCTGACCTCACTGTAACCGTGAGGGGCAGGACAAAGATCGATGGTGAGAAAAATTACATGAAGAGGCAGATAAGGGGCAACCACCACTCAAGGACACCTCTAGGCACACTATTTGAGATATCGGCCCTCGTGTTCCTTGACGGCCTCATAGCTGAACTCATGCACCGGATGGATAAGAGGGAGGAGGACCTCAACGAGAGGCACAACGTTTTTGAATAAAAATCTGTGTTATGATGACCCACCTGAAATTCTCAGAATTAGCGACAATTAAAGTATTATCCTCTCAGGGTGGCTGTATATGTTGAACCTCCTGCCCCTGACAAATCCAAGCATTGTAAGACCGGTACTCCTTGCAGCTTCATACCCTGATGATGTTGGGGCTGCATTTGATGCTATGATGGGCACCCCCGCACGCACCACCTTTATCAGCATGTCCGCGGGCATCCTGCCACTGTAGACCATGAAGCTCCTGGAGAAATTAACACCGTCCATGGAACCGGAGCCCAGGGCCTTATCAACCGCCACGTGCCTGCTAACATCCTCAAAAACCCTGAATTCATCGCCGGTCACAAGGGCGGCAACATGTGTACCTCCAGTCATCCTCCACACGGTCGCTGACTTCACCATGCGCCTGAATGCATCGAATATATCCTCAGCCCTCACCCTGAAGTCTGAGTCAACTGGTTCCACCATCTCAACCCTCTGCCTCCATCCACCGAAACAATCAGAGCCCATAACAAGCTCACGCCTTATCTCAAGAGCCTCTGATTCCATCTCAACTTCGATGAGGTTATCTGTGATATCCATGGATACTATATCATCCACCGAGTCCACGAGTCCCTCCCCAAGAAGGTAGCCTGTTGCAAATTCCTTAAGTGCAGCGGGACTTGCAGTGAAGCGCTGCTCCAGGCCCCCATTTATCCTGATACGCACCTCAAGGTCATTCACAATTCTTTCAGGGACCCTCCGCATCTTATCATCCACACGGAATGCCTCAACCTCTCTGTAAAGTGACATTCATCCACCACCTCTCATCTAAAAACATATATTCTCCCTGGTTTAACAGTTAAACAGATGTTTAATCATTCATCCTAATTAATATGAATGTGACACCAAAATCTCACATTTAAGTGGAGGTTTCTGATGGATAAGAAATTGAAGAGGATATTTTCTGGTTACACTGGCCATGGCTCAGAGATAATACCCATCCTCCAGGATATCCAGGATGAATACGGCTATCTGCCGGAGCATGCACTGGAGGAGGTCGCTGGTTTCACAGGGGTCAGTAAAACGCATGTATATGGGGTTGCAACCTTTTATGCCCAGTTCAGGTTCAAACCAAGGGGAAGGAAGCACATAATGGTCTGCACAGGAACAGCATGCCATGTAAGTGGGGCTGAACAGGTTCTGGATGCCCTTGAAAGGCACCTGGGCATTGGTGAGGGAGACGTTACAGAGGATATGGAGTACTCCCTGGAATCGGTGGGATGCATCGGATGCTGCTCCCTGGCTCCATGCGCCATGGTGAACGATGAGGTTGTATCGCGCATAAAGCCGTCTAGGGTAAGTAAAATTTTCCCAAAAAAGTCTTAGAGTGTCTGGAATGTTTGAAGATATTGCAGGAAACGCACTGGATGAATACATGTCCCTCTTCCGGCACGGACCGGTGATATTCCTGGGTTCAGCAACCTGCGGAAGATCTGCGGGGGCTCATGAAATAGAGAAGGTATTGCTTGAGAGGGCTTCTGAACTCTCAGTTGAATGCCGCATTGTACACACCGGATGCATGGGCCTCTGCTACGCCGAACCCATGGTTACTGTATTCAAAGGGAATACCCATGGTGCCATCTACGGACCCGTGAACAGGAGACTCGCAAGGAGGATAATTCAGGAACTCGCTGATGGTGAGGAATCCTCAGCCATTGGTTCTGTTGATGTGGCCTTCAGTGGCGACTCATTTGAACCATCCTACAGCATTGACTTCATGGAGAAACAGTCAAGGAGGATACTCAGAAGATGTGGCCTCATAGACCCCGAGAACATCAGCCATTACCTGGCAACAGGGGGATACAGGGGGCTACTCAGGGCACTGGAGATGAAACCTGAGGATATCATTGAAGAGGTTAGGGTTTCAGGGCTCAGGGGTCGTGGGGGGGCAGGATTCCCCACCTGGCTCAAGTGGAGCCTCTGCCGACAGGAGGAATCCGATGTGAAGTACCTGGTATGCAACGCCGACGAGGGTGACCCGGGTGCCTTCATGAACCGTTCACTCATAGAGGGGGACCCCCACTCCCTCCTTGAAGGGATACTTATAGCATCATATGCTGTGGGTGCAGAGGAGGCCTACATCTACTGCAGGGCAGAGTACCCCCTTGCCCTTGAAAGACTCAGAACAGCAATATCTGATCTCCGGGATCTTGGACTCCTCGGGGAGGACATCCTTGACTCGGGGTTCAGCCTTAATATAAGGATAAAGGAGGGGGCAGGGGCATTTGTATGTGGAGAGGAAACAGCCCTCATAGCATCCATTGAGGGTAAAAGGGGGATGCCCCGTACCAGACCACCATTCCCAACAACAAGCGGCCTGTGGGGGAGGCCAACGGTTATAAACAATGTGGAGACACTTGCAGCTGTTTCAATGATAATACAGCATGGTCCGGAGTACTTCAACACCCTGGGGACGGAGGGGAGTCCAGGGACCAAGACGTTCTCCCTTGTGGGGGATGTGAGGAGAACTGGCCTCATAGAGGTTCCACTGGGCACAAGCCTGAGGGAGGTCATCCATGATATTGGTGGAGGTGTAAGGGACGGAGAGCTCAAGGCCGTCCAGATAGGAGGACCATCAGGGGGATGCCTCCCGGCCGAACTTGTTGACACAGGCATAGACTATGATTCACTGACATCTGCCGGTGCAATAATGGGTTCAGGGGGACTTGTGGTCCTATCTGACCATACATGCATGGTTGAGCTTGCAAGGTACTTCCTTGAGTTCACGCAGCGTGAATCATGTGGAAAGTGTGTCCCGTGCCGTGTGGGTACAAGGCAGATGCTCATGATACTCAATGATATAGTTGAGGGTTCAGGAAGAGAGGAGGATCCAGAGATTCTCAGGGATATTGCCGAAACCGTCAGGGCAGCCTCCCTCTGCGGTCTTGGCCAGACATCCCCAAACCCTGTTCTAACCACACTCAGGTACTTTGAAAACGAATACCGGGACCACATAAACGGAAAATGCACTGCAGCATCATGCAGCAAGCTCATGCACTACTTCATAGATCCAGAAAAATGTGACGGCTGCCTGGCCTGCCTGAAGACATGTCCGGCAGATGCCATTGAAGGTTCAAAGGATAGGGTGCATGTTATAGATCAGGAGAGGTGTCTCAAGTGCGGATCATGCCGGGACACATGTAAGAGAGAAGCTGTTCTCAGGGTTCCAGGGCCATATTCCCCCACCAATCAGGACTGATAGTAGGGAGACCTCCGTCTGATGGCCTCCAGAAAGAGTTCACGGAGACCTTCCATGTCACCGGAGCTGAGGGCTTTCTTCGTGTCCACCAGGTTGTCGTTGCGGAGGAGACATGGTTTCAGCTTCCCATCAGGGGTTACCCTCAGCCTTGTGCAGTTTGCACAGAACCTCGTATTATCCATGGGCCTCACAACCTCCACCTCCCCGTCCCCGATGAAGTACTTCTTACGGTCCTGCATGAACTTTCTTGTCATTATACGGTCAGCCATCTCTGCCAGTTCAGCCTCAATGGGGGTTATGTCGCAGTGGTACCTCTCCACTCCATTGTCAGGGCAGCTGTCGGTTTTCAGGAGTTCTATTATCTGCAGCACAGCACCCTGCTGACGGCAGAACTCAAACATGTCCCATATTTCCTGGTGATTGACGCCCCTCAGTATCACCATGTTTATCTTGACGGGATCGAGGCCGGCCATAACGGCAGCTTCTATTCCAGCCCTGACCCTCTGAAGGTAGTCCTTTCTGGTTATGAACCTGTATGTTTCAGGGTTTAGGGTGTCGAAACTGACATTGACCCGGTCAAGCCCGGCCTCCCTGAGGGGGATGCTGAGGTCCTCGAGGAGGGTCCCGTTGGTTGTTATGGAGATATCCCTGAATCCAATACCGTCTATCCTCTCAACTATCTCCACAATATCGTCCCTCAGGAGGGGCTCGCCACCCGAAAGCCTTATTTTCTTCACACCAAAGTCAGAGGCCACCCTGCATATGTTCTCTATATCCTCTGGGCTCATCTCCTCGTCTGAACGCACGATTCCGTCCCGGTGGCAGTAAATACAGCTGACATTGCAGCGCCCCGTTACAGATATTCTCAGTGATACCAGCGGTCTTCTGTGGTTATCATGGACCTGCATTCTCTACCCCTAATTGTCATGGTCTTTTTATGATGAGATCAACCTTTTGATGTTTAAGGCTTTCTGTATCAAGGGCATCCACCATACCGAGAACCGTACCAGCTATGAATTTCTGGACGAATGTGTTCAGGGGGACGGGCCTTCCATTTATCCTGAGGAGAACACTATCGGGCTGGCTCTTACAGTCTGTATCATCCGCCTCGCCCTGAACCTTTGCCCTTGCAAACTCTCTGCATGAATCAAAGCCGCACTTACCGCAGTTGAGGTTCTGAAGGAGACCGTAAGTTCTCCTTTCTATGAGTTCAATCAGGTCATGCAGATCATCGATTTTGAATGGATCAACAACCTTCAGGGTGAATTCTCCAGGGGTGGAGGTTGATATGTTAGCATACTCCATTGACTTGAAGCCCTCAACCACAAGGAAGTCGATTTCATCCAGCATCTCAAGGACACCCACAACCTCATCGAGATCCATTTTCCTGTCAATAAGGAAGAAGGTTTCCCTGCCGGTCCCTGCAACTATCTCTGCACCCGCCTTCCGGTGCCTATCGGTGTCCTTACCTGGGAAATCAAATCCCCCATGGGTATGCTTGAGGGTTGCGACCCTGTAACCTGCATCCACGAGTTTTCTGACGATTTTCTCAACCAGGGCGGTTTTGCCGGTGTCCTTGGTGCCTGTCACCCCAACTATCCTCATACTTTCACCTCTTCATAAACTTTATTTTACATGGGGATAAATTTTCACTATAAAAAATAGCTGAAGATAACATGAAGGGGACTGTAAGATTCAGGATCGATGGAAGGGAAGTTGAGGCAGCCAGGGGAATGACTGTCCTCGAGGCAGCCCTTGCAAACGGCATCTACATACCGAACCTCTGTTTCAGAGATGGCATTGAACCATTCGGGGGCTGCAGGCTGTGTCTGGTTGAAAACAGTGATGGAAGGCTGGTAACGGCATGCGAGACCCCTGCAGAGGATGGTGCTGAGTTCATATCAGAGTCTGAAAGGATAAACAGGATCAGAAGAACCACTCTGTCCCTGATAATAGCTGATCACAGCAGGGATTGCCTTTCTTGCCCTGCATCAGGTGACTGCAGGCTTCAGGAGGTCTCATCGTACCTCAACGTATCTGAAAAGGACCTTGAGAGGTTGAGACCTGAGTTTTCAGGGATTGAGGTGGATGAATCCAACCCATTTTTCCTGAGAGACCACGATAAGTGCATCCTCTGTGGCATATGTGTCCGTGTCTGCAGGGGAGTGGGTGCAGAGGCGGTTGATTTTGCATACAGGGGGCGTGACACAAGGATAGCCACCTTCATGGACAGGGATATACTTGATTCAAGCTGCGTCTCATGTGGTGAATGCGTCGAGGCATGCCCTGTGGGCGCCCTTTTACCCCGGACTGATAGGCCATCCACCGAGGTGAGGACTATATGCCCCTACTGCGGCGCTGGCTGCGAGATCTATATCGGGGTGAGGGGAAACCGTATTGTGAGTTCAAGGGGGGTCCCTGACAGCCCTGTTAACAGTGGCAGGCTATGTGTGAAGGGGAGGTTCGCCATTAAATTTGTAAACAGCCCCGAAAGACTCAAAAAACCTCTGATAAAGGTTGATGGAAGGTTTGTGGAGGCGGAATGGGATGAGGCCATCTCATTGGTGGCTGAAAGGCTCTCTGAATACGGTGGGGAAAATTTCGCGGCTGTGGCCTCTGCCAAGTGCACCAACGAGGAGAACTATCTGCTGCAGAAGTTCACAAGGGCCGTTATGGGGTCAGGAAACATTGATCACTGCGCAAGGCTCTGTCATGCCCCCTCACTCGCAGCACTTAGAATGAGTCTGGGCAGTGGTGCAATGACCAACTCCATATCTGAACTGGAGGGTGCCGGCTGTATACTGGCAGTGGGAACCAACCCACCGGAGACACACCCTGTAACCTCCTACAGTGTAATCAGGGCCGTGAGGTCAGGTGCAAAGCTCGTTGTAGTGGATCCAAGGAAAACCAGGTTATCCGAACTTGCAGATATCCATCTGCAGAACAGGCCCGGATCTGACATCCCACTCTTAATGGCGATGTGCCGTTTCATACTTGATGAGGGCCTGCATGACAGTGAATTCATAGATTCCCGCACAGAGAAATTTGAGGAGTTCAGGGACGCACTCATGGCCCTTGATCTTGATGAAGTGGAGAAGGTAACCGGGGTTAAAACTGAAGACATAAGGAGAGCCGCAGTAATGTACGCATCGAATTCTCCGGCATCCATAATATATTCAATGGGCATCACCCAGCACGTTAACGGGACGGGTAATGTGCTTGCACTGAGCAACCTGGCGCTTCTTACAGGCAACGTCGGTGTAAAATCAGCCGGTATCAACCCTTTGAGGGGTCAGAACAACGTTCAGGGGGCCTGTGATATGGGGGCACTCCCAGACCTCCTGCCGGGGTATCAGAGCATTGATGAGGCTGCAGGGAAATTCTCTGAGAAATGGGGTTCACCCATCCCCCCCGCAGGGATGACACTTCCTGAGATGTTTGATGCCGCAAGAGACGGAAAAATCAGGTGCATGTATATAATGGGTGAGAACCCCCTTCTGAGCGAACCTGACATTGAAAAGACAAGGGAGGCCATTGAGGGCCTCGAATTCCTTGTGGTACAGGATATATTCCTAACTGAGACTGCGGAACTTGCAGATGTGGTTCTGCCTGCAGCATCCTTTGCAGAGAAGGACGGTACATTCACCAACACCGAGAGAAGGGTTCAGCTTCTGAGAAAGGCACTGGATGCCCCGGGGGATGCGCTGCCTGACTGGCAGATAATCTCCATGATTGCAGAGAGGATGGGAAGAGAGGACTTTGATTATGGATCAGCCTCCAGGATATTCGATGAGATAAGGGAACTTGTATCCTCATATGCTGGCATCTCCCATGAAAGGCTAAAATTCGGCGGAATACAGTGGCCCTGCACATCAGAGAAGGATGCAGGAACAGATTACCTTCACTCTGAAGAGTTCCCAACACCCACAGGAAGAGCATCATTCCTGCTGCCTGATTACCACTTCAGGAAGGTCTCAGAGGAGTATCCGCTGGTCCTTGTAACAGGACGGAACCTCTACCAGTACCACACAAGGTCAATGACTTCAAGGGTGAGGGAACTGGAATCATTCTCAGACCATGAGCAGCTTCTCATGAACCCCTCTGACGCCGCCTCCATGGGTGTCAGAGATGGGGATACTGTTGAGGTCACATCAGAGAGGGGCTCCCTAAGGGTGAGGGCAAGGGTTACAGATGAGGTAATGGATGGCATGGTCTTCATGACATTCCACTTTGCAGATACCCCTGCAAATGTCCTCACAGGCGGAGAACGGGATCCTTTTTCAGGGATGCCTGAACTCAAGTTCACCCCGGTCCGGGTGTGTCGCGTCTAATCAAAGATAAGATGTGCGCTAACAACACCCTCATTTATATATTTTTCTATTTGTTTTTTGTAGAAAATTATTATATACAGGGCGGTTAAATGTGTGATTAACACACATGGTGACCCTATGCCGAAACATATAGTTTCTGGACTCAAATACATAGCAGCTGTAAACCTAACAAAACAGGGCCATTCACAGAGAGAGATAGCCGAAGCTCTGAAGATAAACAGATCCACTGTTTCTCACTACCTCAACGGGAGAAACCTCTCATGGAGGTCAATAGAGATTGCAACGGTAATAACAGAGATGTGTCCAAGGGATTTCCTTCTTCTCACCCACTCCCTTACACAGAACACAGAGATGACGAGGACGATAGTGAAGACATGCCAGCAGAGGAAATTTCAGGGAACCGTCAGGAACTCATGTATTGGGTGCGGGCTATGTGTGGACACATGCCTCATGAAGGCCATAACCCTCCGAGACCTCAAGGCACATGTGGATTCCGAATGGTGCTGCGGGTGTCTCATATGTGTTGATATGTGTCCAACTGATTCTATAGAAATAAAGGAGGTAGAAATTGATGGAAACGACCGAAGTAATTGAAGGTAAGAATATTACCGTGGAGCGGACCGGCGAAGAAAACAGAAAGTTGATCTTCCAGGATTGCCTCTGCGCTGTGTGTGGACTGTGCGGCGAGATATGCCCGGTCGGTGCAATCGAGGTTAACCCAACAGGTGCAATGGTCAGAACAGAACAGGATGAGTCAAAGATAGCTATCGATGAGAACAAATGTGTCCTCTGCGGTATGTGCAGTTCGATCTGCCCATTCCAGGCTCTTGACCTTCAGATTGACGGAACATCAATAAAGGAACTTGCAGAATATCCTAAAATCCTTAAATCAGCCGAGATAGATGATGAAACATGCATACAGTGCAAGGCATGTGAAACAGCATGTCCACAGGACGCCATAACCATAACAAGGGAACTCCCAGAAAGGAAGGACCTCATCACAGGCGAAATCCAGATAGACAAGGACACCTGCATATACTGTGGTATGTGCGAGGAAATGTGTCCTGTTGATGCCATAGAGATAGAACACCAGATACCAAGTTCAGCGAGCCCAACCGTTGCAACCGACATCAACGTGGACGAAGACAAATGTGTTCACTGCGGAATATGTAAGAGGATCTGCCCTGTTGACGCCATAATGCAGGTCTGCAGAATCTGCCCATACGGTGAATACGAGATAAAGGTCCCTGAGGTTACAGGAACATCCTACATCGACCCTGAGCTCTGTGTAAACTGTGGATGGTGCCAGGAGATCTGCCCGGTTGATGCCGCAACAGTGACGAAGCCATTCCAGGGCGAACTGATAATCGATGAGGACACATGCCAGGCCTGTGAGACCTGTGTGATGGCATGCCCATGCAATGTTCTCTCATTCCCGAAACCAGAGAAACCCGGTGAAAAGCCAACCAAACTCTACAAGGACGAAAGATTCTGCATATACTGTGGAGCATGTGAGAGATCATGCCCTGTTAACGCCATAGAGGTTAAGAGGAGCAAAATAAATACAACTCCAATCAAGTCAAAGGCATGGAAGAACGCCTTTGAATCATTACTCAAATAAAATGGAGGTAATCAGATGGCAATTGGACTTAAGGCATACCCTGAACTCTGCCATGGATGCGGAAACTGCGTGATCGCATGTCCCGTGAATGCCCTCAGAAGCCCCGAGGTTGCAGGTGGAAAGGGCCCAACAGATGATGTGGAAATCATAATGATGGTCGAGGACGGGGTTGTTAACATAAAGAACCCTGACCTGTGCGGAAAATGCGGTACATGTGTTGAAAGCTGCCCTGTGGATGCAATCAGACTGGAGGAATTAGAATGATGGTCATACTCAACACAGGAAGGACAATATGGCAGGGACAGGCCATAGAATCCGGTAAGGACCTTAAAATGTACGTGGATGCAGCTGCAATAATTCAGATGAACGCCGACATGATGAAACAGCTGGGGATAAACGAAGGAGACAACGTCAAGGTCATATCAGAATATGGAGATGTAGTTGTCAAGGCTGTTGAGGCAAAGGAACCACTACCAGATGGAATGGTCTACATACCAATGGGTCCATGGGCCAACAGGGTCATAAGACCGGATACAGATTCAACAGCAACACCCAGCTTTAAGAACATACCGGTGGAGATCATACCCACCGATGAAGAGGTTCCTGACATGCCCACCCTCATGAAGGTCTACGGTAAGGTAGGTCAGATTTAATTAGTTCAGCGGGAGGATTCAAATGGAATACATAATCAAAAACGGATTTGTTTACTGTCCTCTTAACAACGTCGATGGAGAGAAGATGGACATCTGCGTCAGGGATGGTAAAATAGTTGAGAGCGTCAGTGACAGTGCAAAGGTCATTGATGCATCTGGAAAGATGGTGATGCCTGGAGGTGTCGATCCACACTCCCACATAGCCGGTGCAAAGGTCAACGTGGGAAGGATGTACAGGCCAGAAGACAGCCGAAGGGACGCTGAAAAGTTCAAGGCAGGAAGGGCCGGAAGCGGTTTCTCAGTACCCTCAACCTTCATGACAGGTTACAGGTACGCCCAGATGGGTTACACCACCGCAATGGAGGCGGCCATGCCACCACTCCTTGCAAGGCACACCCATGAGGAGTTCCATGACACACCCATAATAGACCACGCAGCATACCCACTCTTCGGTAACAACTGGTTTGTGATGGAGTACCTCAAGGAGGGAGATGTGGATGCATGCGCAGCCTACGCCTCCTGGCTCCTCAGGGCAACCAAGGGTTACACAATAAAGATAGTTAACCCTGCCGGTACAGAGGCCTGGGGATGGGGTGGAAACGTCCATGGCATCTATGACCCTGCACCATACTTCGACATAACACCTGCAGAGATCATAAAGGGACTCGCAGAGGTCAACGAGAAACTCCAGCTACCACACTCAATACACCTTCACTGTAACGACCTTGGACACCCAGGAAACTATGAGACAACCCTCGCATCCTTCGACGTGCCAAAGAACATCAAACCAAACCCTGCAACCGGTGAAAGGGACACAGTTTTATACGCCACACACGTACAGTTCCACAGCTACGGTGGAACCACCTGGAGGGACTTCGTATCAGAGGCACCAAAGATCGCAGACTACGTCAACAAAAACGACCACATAGTCATAGACGTTGGTCAGATAACCCTCGATGAGACAACAACCATGACAGCCGACGGTCCAATGGAATATGACCTCCACTCACTCAACGGCCTCAAATGGGCAAACTGTGACGTGGAACTGGAAACCGGTTCAGGTGTCGTTCCATTCATATACTCAGCAAGGGCACCTGTCCCCGCTGTCCAGTGGGCAATCGGAATGGAACTCTTCCTCCTAATAGACGACCCGGCCAAGGTGTGCCTCACAACAGACAGCCCAAATGCAGGGCCATTCACACGGTATCCAAGGGTCATAGCATGGCTCATGAGCAACAAGTACAGGATGAACCTCATTGAGGGAGAACTCCACAAGTGGGCCCAGAGGAAGAGTACCATAGCAACAGTTGACAGGGAATACACATTCTCAGAGATAGCACAGATCACAAGGGCAACATCAGCAAAGGTCCTTGGTCTCAGTGAAACCAAGGGACACCTTGGTGTCGGTGCAGATGCAGACATCGCGGTATACGACATCAACCCTGAAACAGTCGACCCATCAGTCGATTACATGGCAATTGAGGAAGGATTCTCAAGGGCAGCATACGTCCTCAAGGATGGAGAAATAGTGGTTAAGGACGGAGAAGTTGTGGCCTCACCACACGGAAGAACCTTCTGGGTTGACACCCAGGTTGATGAGTCCCTCTACAACGAGGTCCTTGCCAACGTGGAGAGCAAATTCAAACAGTACTACTCTGTTAACTTTGCAAACTACCCTGTGCAGGACGATTACCTGCCAAAATCCGCTCCAGTTAAAGGGGTGATGTTATGAGTGAAATAATATTAACTCCAAAGGAACAGCCCGAAGTGCCACTGGAGGCACCAAACATCAAACCCGATGTATTCGCAGGAAAATCAATAGATGAGATCAAAAACATCCAGATAATGTACGGTAACGAGGTCGTTAAACTTGGAGACTTCTTTGAGGTCAGCGGAGAACCAGCAGACTCTGCAGCAGATATCAAAATTATCATCGACGGCGATGTATACAACACCAAGAGAATAGGTCAGGAGATGACAGCCGGGGAAATCCTGGTGAAGGGCAACGTGAACATGTACGTCGGAGCCGGCATGAAGGGCGGTAAGATCACAGTGGAAGGCAACGCAGCATCATGGGCCGGACAGGACATGAGGGGAGGAGAACTCGAAATCCTTGGAGACGCAGCTGACTACGTCGGATCATCCTACCGTGGGGACTGGAGAGGTATGAGTGGCGGTGTCATCACCGTCCATGGAAACGCCGGAAACGAGATCGGAGAGTACATGAACGGCGGCAAGATCATCATCAAGGGTGACGTCAACATAATGCCCGGAATACACATGAACAACGGCCTCATAATCATTGAGGGCAACGCCGTTGCAAGGGTAGGCGGCGAAATGGCCGGCGGAACAATAATCGTAAAGGGAATGATACAGGAATTCCTTCCAGGATTCAAGTACCTTGGTGTTGAAAAGGACATAGAGGTTAACGGGGAAACCTTCCCTGGAGCATTCTACAAGTTTGAAGGAGATCACGCAATTAAGGGAGCTAAGGGTATAGTCTATGCGGCTGTCGGATGCAACGGCCACATAGAACCCTAATTGGAGGTAATTATCATGGAATACGTGAAAAATGTGGTCTGCCCCTTCTGCGGAACCCTCTGTGACGACATCATATGTAAGGTTGAGGACAACGAGATTGTTGGGACCATCAACGCATGCAGGATAGGTCACAGCAAGTTCGTGCATGCAGAGGGTGCAGTGAGGTACACAAAACCACTCATAAGGAAGAATGGCGAATTCGTCGAGGTAAGCTACGATGAGGCCATAGACAAGGCTGCAAAGATTCTTGCAGAATCAAAGAGGCCCCTAATGTACGGATGGAGCTGTACAGAGTGTGAAGCACAGGCCGTCGGAGTTGAACTTGCAGAGGAGGCAGGTGCGGTAATAGACAACACAGCATCAGTCTGTCACGGACCCTCAGTGCTTGCACTCCAGGACGTGGGCTACCCCATATGTACCTTCGGTGAGGTGAAAAACAGGGCAGATGTCGTGGTCTACTGGGGATGCAACCCGATGCACGCCCACCCGAGACACATGTCAAGGAACGTTTTTGCCCGTGGATTCTTCAGGGAAAGGGGAAGATCAGACAGAACCCTAATAGTGGTTGACCCAAGGAAAACCGACAGTGCAAAGCTTGCAGACATACACCTTCAGCTTGACTTTGACCATGACTACGAACTCCTCGATGCAATGAGGGCATGCCTCCTTGGACATGAGATACTCTACGATGAGGTTGCAGGTGTACCCAGGGAGCAGATCGAAGAGGCTGTGGAGGTACTCAAAAACGCACAGTTCGGTATACTCTTCTTCGGTATGGGTATAACCCACAGCCGTGGTAAGCACAGGAACATTGACACAGCTATTATGCTGGTCGAGGACCTCAATGACTATGCCAAATGGACCCTCATACCCATGAGGGGACACTACAACGTTACAGGTTTCAACCAGGTCTGCACCTGGGAAAGCGGATACCCATACTGTGTTGACTTTTCAGGTGGAGAGCCCAGGTACAACCCTGGTGAGACCGGGGCAAACGACCTTCTCCAGAATAAGGAGGCCGATGCAATGATGGTCATAGCCTCTGACCCTGGTGCCCACTTCCCACAGAGGGCCCTCGAGAGGATGGCTGAAATACCTGTCATTGCAATAGAGCCCCACAGGACCCCCACAACCGAGATGGCTGACATCATAATTCCACCTGCCATCGTGGGTATGGAGGCAGAGGGAACAGCCTACCGTATGGAGGGTGTCCCCATAAGGATGAAGAAGGTTGTTGACTCAGACCTCCTCTCAGACAGGGAGATCCTGGAGAGACTCCTTGAAAAGGTGAGGGAATACAGGGCCTCAAAGTAGTCAGGCCCTCCATTTCTATTTATTTTAAAAACCTTTGATTGAGTTCTGTTTTATGGGTACTGGGTAATATTTCAGTGTCCTATTTTTGATCTGGTTACTGTTCCTTTATGTACCTGGTACATAATCAGTCACAATACTTGTGATTAGGATGGAAGGACAGGAGGGTCATGGAACATTTACCATGAGACCAGAATAAAAATTAAAAAGCGTCATTGAGGATGAACTCATGGAGTAATACAGTTCCACCATTAAAACAGAACAAAAATTAAAAAGGAGACCTCATGCAGGTTTTCTGTTGAGTAGATGGGCCATCAGACTCACAATTATAAATCCGGCCACTATTAGTGAAACTATTTCAACCACAGCCAACATCCAATCACCTCATTCATCAACAGCCTCAATTACGCATACCCCACCCTCACATTCGTGCTCCAGTTCGATGAGGTATTCCTTCAGCTTCTCAACGTCAATTGTTGTAAGGCCCTTTATGAGGTCGCTGTCTATCTTTATCTGTATTACACCCGCGTTGTTGGTGACAACCTTTCCAGGGATGTATACGCGACCGAGGGATAGCCTCACAGTATCTCCTGGTTTAACCTCTTCCCTTATGTACCTGCAGAGTTCATCGCAGGTCGCGATTCTGTTTTCCTTTTTCAAATAAATCACCTTGTCTCTGATTATATAATTTATGATCGTTATAAAAATAAGTTTTACACCTTTTCGTATACTAAGCTCTGGGGGGGTCATGATTTTTTAAACTGGGTTTATATCTCGTCAATGTACCTGAATTCCTTAAGCTCCATGAGCCCCTCAACGGCCTTCATCCTTATATCGATACCTGCCTCACGGACAGCTGCAAGGGGGTTCAGGCCTCCAGGGGTCACTATCCCTGCATGGTACTTCTCTACGCGGGCGTTATAGACTATCTCACTGGGTTTGCCGATTTTCAGTATGCTGAACCCTGCTTCTGATAGATCTTCAATGAGTTCTGTGGCATGATCCCTTGCAAGGTAGGGCACCTCACGGAGACTTGCAAGTACCCTGCCTGGACCATCAAGGGCTTCAAGAACTGCAGTCATATTCTTTGAAACGTATATCTCATGGGGGTCCAGGGATGAGCCGCTGTAGGCTGTTAGTTCGACAAAGCGGGGGTCCCTGACTCCAACCTCAAGGAGGCCACCATACTTTGGGGTGGACATGATACCATTCTTTATGAGTATCCCGTCCAGGGTGAGGCTGCAGACAGTTGCAATTCCGGCCATTCCACCCTCATCTGTGATTCCTATAAGGGGCAGGGTTGAAAATTCAGGGCGCTTCCCAAGAAGATCACGCATGATCTCGAGGGCTTCATCGAGATCTTCTCTTTTAACCAGGGATATATTTGCAATTACCCTCCCAGAAAAATCCCTGTGGTCGAAATCAACCCTGTTTATGAGGTTCCAGGCCTTTGAAAGCAGGAAACGTACCCTGACACCCCTTTCAGGTGCAGATGCCATTAACCTCTCCTCAGGTTTTACGAGGGGCTCCAGGCTTCTGAAGTCAATGAGGTTCTCTGCCAGTTTAATATCGGCCCTGTAACCTGCCTCCTGTATTGCGCAGAGTGGAGTTATACCTCCTATGATGGCAACCCCAACCATCCCATCAGCCACAGGGACACCCAGGACATCCTCACCTGGCTCACCCACCTTGAGGACACCTGATATATCAGCCCCCTCAAGTTTTCTGAAGAGTTTCATGGCGTCATCCCGCGCTGTTCCAGGTATAAGGCGGAGGTTTGCAGGTACGGTTCCCTCCCCATTTTCAATGACTTCAAGAACCGAGGTCATGTTCTCTGAGGTGAAGGCCTCCAGTGGGGTCATTGATGTTTTCTTGTATGCTATGAGTTCCCTGAAGTTCACGGGTCTGCTCCCCTCGAATCTCACAAGCCCCCCAAACTGGGGTATGACTGGTATCCCGTTCATCAGCAGAAACCCATCAACAGTTGTTCCGCATATGGTGCTTATCACAAACTCTCCATCATGTTTTTCCAGGCGGACACGGGGGCTCAAACAGAAACCGTTTTTCATGACATATTTCAGTGTTTCCATGGATTCAGGGGATATCCTTGATGTGTTTACAACCACCTTCCCCTCAAGGGTATCAGGATTGAAGCTTGTACGGTAGATCATACTTTCGAACTTTGAGAATATGAAGTCCACCTGGTCGTAGACGAGGCCGCGGTTTATCTCCTGCAGCCCCTTTTCTGTTATCCTCCTTCCGGCGTAACCAACCCTTTCTGTAAGACCCTTTTCATCAAGTATGCGCATGTGGTATCTGACGGCACGTTCTCCAAGATCGTAACCCTTCTTTTTAAGTTCTGATGCTATTATCTTTGCTCCAAGGACGTCGTCGTGCTCTGCAAGGATCCTTAAAATCTCCATCATCTTCTGGTTGGTCTCTTCAGCCATCAGCAAACACCATATAAAAAATAGGGAGGAGGGTTATTTAAAGTTTAATAAAAAATGGGGGTTAGATGTCAAGGTATCTTTCAAGTTCGTACTTGAAGACCCTCACCCGGTAGTCGTCCCATTCCTTGTGCTTTATCTCCATGAACTTCTCATAGACATGGTCCCCTAGGGCGCCCTTGATGACATCGTCCTCCTCAAGGGCATGGTATGCCTCCCAGAGACTTGAGGGGAGGGTTTCGATTCCCATTTCCCTGAGTTCAGGGATGGATTTTTCGAATACATCTATTTCAGTTGGCTCGCCCGGGTCAATCCTGTTCTGTATACCGTTCATACCTGCTTCCAGCATTGCTGCGAATGCAAGGTACGGGTTGCATGATGGGTCAGGCATCCTGAGCTCCACACGGGTTCCCTTACCACGGGATGCAGGGATCCTCACAAGGGTTGACCTGTTTTTGAGGCCGTATGCTATGTACACAGGGGCTTCATAACCAGGTACCAGCCTCTTGTAGGAGTTCACTGTTGGTGCACATACCGCTGATAGTGCGGGGGCATGCTTGAGGAGCCCTCCTATGAAGTACATGGCCTTCTCTGATAGCTGGGTCTCGGTGTCAGGGTCGTAGAATACATTTTCACCGTCCTTGAAGAGTGACTGGTGGCAGTGCATACCGCTACCGTTTTCACCGAAGAATGGTTTTGGCATGAAGGTTACCATGTAACCCATCTTGTCCACTATGGCCTTTATCGCCTGCTTGAAGGTTATGACGGCGTCTGCTGTTTTAAGTGCTTTGTCAAATTTGAAGTCTATCTCATGCTGCCCAGGGGCTACCTCGTGGTGGCTTACCTCAACATCGAAGTCAAGGGCCTCCAGGTCCATCACAAGTTTTCTCCTGAAGTCTGTACCCTGGTCCACTGGTTCCACATCGAAGTATGCACCGCAGTCGTGGGGTATTATGTTCCCATTTTCGTCCTGGTCCAGGATGAAGAATTCGGGTTCTGGTCCCACGTTGTATTCGTAGCCCAGGTGGGCGTATTTGTCAAGGGCCCTTTTGAGCACGTACCTTGGATCTCCTTCGAATGGTTTTCCATCTGGCCAGTATATGTCGCAGATGAATCTGCAGACACCCTTTTCCTCTGGCCTCCATGGGAGTGTTGAGAAGGTTTCCGGGTCTGGTTTGAGGACCAGGTCACTTTCGTTTATGTCGACGAATCCCTCAATTGAGGAGCCATCAAAGAGGAGACCGTCCTTTATTATGTCCTCTATCTGGTCCGGCCTTACCAGGGGTATTGCCATGTTTTTTGGTTTTCCGTGTATATCCACAAACTGAAGGCGGACAAATTTTACTCCGCATTCATCCATTTTAGCTATTATTTTTCCAATCTTATCTGACATGGGTTATGCCTCCGTGGCATGAGCTTAACTGTCACCGGAAGTAACTTTCCTTCTACTGGTTTATATATTTTTGGTCATTATAATTCAACAATTTTGAATGGTTCGCCAAGGAGCAGATCAAATTTAAGCATCCTTGGCGCGACTATTGGATCACCCCTCCCGGTTATCAGCTTAAAAACCTCCGCTGCCTGCAAACACCCGGTAACATTGGCCACGGGCCCTATGACTGGCGGGGTCTCAGAGGATAGTTCTTTAAGCTTGGCCTTAACCTCATCTGTAAGTTCAAGACCCTCAGATGGCAGATTGAAAAGTTCCTCATAGGGTGGGGAATCGGATGTGAAGACGCTCACCTGGCCCATGGATCCATGTATGGCTCCGTGTATGAATGGTATGCCCTGGCTGCTGCATCTTCTTGATGCCGTGACCCTTGAGGTTATGTTATCAAGGGCATCCACCACGGCGTCGCTTCCATCAATTATGGTTGAGGCATTTTTTTCTGTGAAAAGCCCATGAACTACCTGGACATCGGCGAAGGGGTTCACGTTTCTGATGCGTTCTGCTGCAACTTCAACCTTGGGGAGTTTAAGGGCGCTGAAACTGCTCATGAGCTGCCTGTTGATGTTTGAGACATCAAATACGTCGCTGTCTATTATCCTGATACTGCCTATACCCATTCTGGCAAGCATCTCAACTGCAGCCCCCCCTATACCCCCACATCCAATTACAGAAACAGTTGAATCCCTGAGCCTTAACTGTTCGGTCTTTGAAATGAGGCCCATCTGCCGGCTGACCATCTCCCAGTAGGCCATACCCTCATATCTCCTAGGCATTCCAACCCTCTTTAAAATCTGTCACAGTATAGATATTTCAGTGAATTATTATATTAATGATTCCACAGGTTTTAAGGGTCACCTCATGACCCAGCACTGCATTGATAGGGTTGGATTGAGGGTAGGTCCGCGATCTGGATTCCCTTGACGTCGGCTCCGAATTCATACTGTTGATAGGGTTGGATTGAGGGTAGGTCCGCCCCTCAGGAATATTAAAATTAAGTGGGTCAGGTAAATGACTTAATAATGCTGACTTAATAATGCTGTCATAACAGAAAAAGTGGTGTAAAAATGCCGGGGGCGGGATTCGAACCCGCGACCTCACGGTATCCCAGGAAAAAGTCAGAGCACTGCTTAATACCCTATGAGCCGTGCGCTCTAACCAGCTGAGCCACCCCGGCGTAGCTTATAAAAAATCAGTTTTCATCCAATTTAAACTTTTCTGTTAAACACCTCCGATGCATGACAGCCCCCAGGATGCAACCATTATTACCTGGTGCCATTACAGGAAGCTATTAGTAGCACAAGCGTAGCTAACCCCGGATGCAACCATTATTACCTGG